>PXSE01000150.1 GCA_003022905.1 Halobacteriales archaeon QS_9_68_42 | reverse complement strand
CGTTCGCCACAAGCGCGGCCAGAAGGTCCGCGGCCAGCGGACGAAGTCCACGGGCCGGACGGAGGGCACCATCGGTGTCAACGTCGAGGCCATCAAGGAGGACATGGAGGAGGGAGGTGACGAGGAGTAATGGCGCTCGGTAGCAACACCACGTTCTACGAGACGCCCAACCACCCCTTCCAGGGCGAGCGCATCGCCGAGGAGGGCGACCTCCTCTCCCGGTATGGCCTCTCGAACAAGGAGGAGCTGTGGCGCGCACAGTCGGAACTGCGCGACTACCGCCGCGAGGCCCGTCGCCTGCTGGGCGAGGCTCAGGGTGACGCCGAGGCCGCCGGCGAGGCCGGCAGCGAGTTCATGGCCCGCCTGAAGCGCATCGGCGTCCTCGACGATGAGGAGACGCTCGACGATGTCCTGTCGCTCGACGTCACCGACATCCTCGAGCGCCGCCTGCAGACGGTCGCCTACCGCAACGGCCTGGGCAACACGCCCAAACAGGCCCGGCAGTTCATCGTCCACGGCCACGTCACCGTCGACGGCGCCCGCGTCAACGCACCCTCATACAAGGTCAACGTCGCTGAGGAGGACCGCATTGAGTTCGACGACACCAGTCCGCTCGCGGACGACCTTCACCCTGAGCGCGCGGAGGACCAGTAACATGGCAGACGACGACACCTGGGGCATCGCCCACGTGTATGCCTCGTTCAACAACACGATAATCACGGTAACTGACCTGACCGGCGCCGAGACTATCACGAAGTCCTCCGGCGGCACGGTGGTGAAGCAGAACCGCGACGAGGCGTCGCCGTACGCCGCCATGCAGATGGCGGAGGTCGTCGCCGAGACGGTCCAGGACGCCGGCATCGACGGCGTCCACGTCCGGGTCCGCGGTCCGGGCGGCAACCAGCAGACCAACCCCGGCCCGGGCGCGCAGGCAACCATCCGTGCGCTGGCCCGCGCCGGCCTGGAGATCGGCCGCATCGAAGACGTGACCCCCATCCCGCACGACGGCACGCGGGGCCCGAAGAACGCAGGGTTCTGATATGAGCGAGGAGTACGAGGTAACGTTCATCGACCGCGGCGACCGGAGCGCCCGGTTTCTCGTTCGCGGCGTCACGCCCGCCTTCGCCAACGGCGTCCGCCGTGCCATCCTCGCGGACGTGCCGACGCTCTCGATCGACTCCGTGCGGGTCATCGAGAACTCGTCGGTCATGTTCGACGAGCAGATCGCGCTCCGGCTGGGGCTGATTCCGCTGACGACCCCGGACGACTACCGCCCGGACGAGGCGGTCACGCTGGCCATCGACGTCGAGGGGCCGGCAACCGCCTACTCGGGCGACCTGGTATCGGGCGACGAGCAGGTTCAGCCGGCCGACGAGAACGTACCCATCATCGAACTCAAGGAGGGCCAGCGGCTGGAACTGGAGGCCGACGCGGCGCTGGGCCGCGGCAAGGACCACGCCAAACACCAGGGCGGCGTAGCCGTCGGCTACCGGCACCTCCAGCGCGTCGAGGTCGTCGGCGAGACCGGCGAGTTCGAGGAGGAGGAAGCCGAAATCATTCGCGGCGTCATCGAGGAGGGCGCGGCCGAACACGCCGAGGACGACGTCGAGAACGGCGACCTCGTGCCCGCGGAGTCGTTCGACAACGACCTCAGCCGGCGGTACCCCGGCAAGAACATCGAAGTCGAGGACGTGCCGAACGCCTTCGTCTTCGACGTCGAGAGCGACGGCTCGGTGACCGTCGACGAACTCGTCTTGAAGGCGGTCGACACGCTGGAATCGCGCGCGAACGAACTCGAAGAGGCAGTCCAACTGTAATGAGTCCCACCCCCCACATCCCGACGCCCGCGGGCGACGCCCGCGGCGACGACGGCCGGACCGACGGCGGCGGAGTAGCCGCGCGTCGGTCGGCCCGGCCGGCGACGGAACGGGGGACCGAAAGCGGCTTTAGTGGGAAACGAAAACGGAACGATGCGAGCAGGGATAGCCAAGTCAGGCCAACGGCGCAGCGTTCAGGGCGCTGTCCTGTAGAGGTCCGCAGGTTCAAATCCTGCACGGCGGCAGCGAGGTCTGGAGCGATGTCGCCGAGCGCCTCGAGAAACCCCGGAGCACGCACGCGGAGGTCAACCTGGGCCGCATCGAGCGGTACGCCCGGGCCGACGAGACCGTGGTCGTGCCCGGCAAGGTGCTCGGGTCCGGCGCCCTCCGGAAGGAGGTCACCGTCGCAGCCGTCGACTTCTCGTCGACGGCCCGGACCAAGATCGACCAGGCCGGCGAAGCGATAGAGCTCGAACAGGCACTCGAAGACAATCCCGACGGCGCCGACGTGCGGGTGATTCGATGAGTTACGCGGAGTTCGAAGCTGACGTCGTCGTCGACGCCCGCGACTGCATCGTGGGCCGCGTCGCCTCCCAAGTCGCCCAGCGCGCGCTGGACGGCGAGCGGGTGGCCGTGGTCAACGCCGAGCAAGCGGTCATCACGGGCAGCGAGGAGGACGTCATGTCGGTGTACCGCCAGCGTGACGCTGTCGGCTCCGACCGGGGGCCGAACTACCCCAAGCGGCCCGACCGCATCTTCAAGCGGGCGGTCCGCGGGATGGTCCCCTACGAGAAGACCCGCGGCCGGGAGGCGCTCGGCCGGGTCCGCGTCTACGTGGGCAACCCCTACGAGGACGGCGCGGCTTCGCCGCGCGGCGAAGACGGTGAAGCCGTCGAAGCAGAGGTGCTCGAGGACACCTCGCTGGACCGACTGTCGAACATCAAATTCGTCTCGCTCGGCGACGTGAGCGAGAACCTGGGTGCTAACGTTACATGGTAACCAACACGTCCGGAAAGAAGAAGACGGCCATCGCCCGCGCGACGGTCACGGACGGCTCCGGACGGGTCCGGGTCAACTCCCGGCCCGTCGAGCTGTTCGACCCGGAGCAGGCGCGGCTGAAGATGCTCGAACCGTTCCGCATTGCCGACGAGGAACTGCGCGACGACGTCGACGTCGACGTCTCGGTCTCCGGCGGCGGGTTCGCTGGCCAGGCGGACGCAGTCCGAACCGCCGTCGCCCGTGGCCTCGTCGACCACACCAACGACGCCGAACTGCGGGACGCGTTCATGTCCTTCGACCGCTCGCTGCT
>PXSE01000149.1 GCA_003022905.1 Halobacteriales archaeon QS_9_68_42 | reverse complement strand
CGTCGCGCCCGCAGTGCCGTCCGGGTCGTGGATGCCGTGCCCGTGGACGAAGACGATGCCCGGGAACGGCCCGCCACCGTCGGGTACGGTGAGCACGCCCCCCAGCGCGACATCGCCGGCGTCGACCGTCACCTCGCGCTCCTCGAACGCCGTGCCGTCGGCGTACGCCGGTGTCGTGTATCCGGGGCTGAACGAGAGGTCCGTGACGCCGTCGTCGTCGACGCCGACCGTGGCGACCGCATCGCCCTCGGTGAACTCGAGTCCGACCGTCGCCTCGCCGTCCGCCAGCTCGACGCCGTCGACCGTCACGAACTCGCCGTACCGGTCCTCCAGTCCCCACCGGTACGCCTCGAGCGCCTCGACGGGGCCCGGATCACCGGATACGAACGCCGCCGGGAGGGAGGCGACGACCCGCTCGCGACCCGCTTCGGTGAACAGACCGGCGGCATCCGCGAGCGCTCGCCGCCCGAATCGGTCTGCGAACTCGCGTACGGTAGCCACTCGTGTGTCGGCCGGAGGGACCATCGATACCAGGAGGGTACGCCACCCCAGCGGTAAACCCTGACGGGCCCCGGGTCCGGACGGAAGCCGACGTAGTGGCTTTCGATGCGTTTTACCTCCCTCCGCGCGAGTCGCCTCTCATGAGCGACGACGAGTTCCGAACCGAATGCGACAGCCTCGGCGAGATGCGCGTCCCGGCGGACGCCTACTGGGGCGCACAGACCCAGCGGGCCGTCGAGAACTTCCCCGTCTCCGGGCTGACCTTCGGGCGGCGGTTCGTCCGGGCGCTGGGCATCGTCAAGAAGGCCGCCGCGAAGGCCAACCTCGAACTCGACCTCCTCGACGAGGAGAAGGGCGGGGCGATAATCGAGGCCGCAGACGAGGTGATCGGGGGCATCCACGACGCCCAGTTCCCGGTCGACGTGTTCCAGACCGGGTCGGGGACCTCCTCGAACATGAACGCCAACGAGGTCATCGCCAACCGGGCGACCGAAATCTACGGCGGCGAGATCGGCACCCGCGAGATTCATCCCAACGATCACGTCAACTACGGCCAGTCGAGCAACGACGTGATTCCGACAGCGATGCACGTCGCGGCGCTGGAAGCCGTCGAGAAGGACGGGCCAAGGAGTCAGAGTTCGACGGCGTCGTCAAGACCGGCCGCACCCACCTGCAGGACGCCACGCCGGTCCGTCTCGGCCAGGAGTTCGGCGGCTACCGGATCCAGATACAGAAGGGGGTCAAGCGGGTCGCCGCCACGAGCGACCACCTCGGCGAGCTCGCGCTGGGCGGCACCGCCACCGGGACGGGGCTCAATACCCACCCCGAGTTCCCCCGACTGGCGGCGGAGTTCATCTCCGGGGAGACCGGCCTGGAGTTCCGCGAGGCCGACGACCACTTCGAGGCCCAGGCCGCCCACGACGCAATGAGCGAGGCCCACGGCGCTCTGCGGACGGTCGCGGGGTCGATGAACAAGATCGCCAACGACCTGCGGCTGCTGGCGTCGGGGCCGCGGAACGGCCTCGGCGAAATCGAACAGCCCGAGAACCAGCCCGGTTCCTCCATCATGCCGGGCTACAAGCCGGTGCTGGCGTACAACTTCCTCCAGAGCGCGAAGCTCATCGCCAACGGCGCCGAGACGTTCGGCGAGCGGTTCGTGGGGAAGCTCGAGGCTAACGAAGAGCACTGCCGGACCCGCGTAGAGCAGTCGATGGCGCTGGCGACGGCGCTGAACCCCGCCATTGGCTACGACAAGGCCTCGAAGGTCGCAAAGAAGGCCCTTGAGGAGGACATGTCGGTCCGGGAGGTCGCGGTCGAGGAGAGCTACCTCACCGAGGCAGAGGCCGATGAGGTGCTGGACCCGGCGGCCATGACCGAGCGGGTCATCCTCGGCGACGACTGAAATCGGAGGTGGAGCGCTCTTCCATATAAATCTACCGGCGGCATTCCACCCGATGGAACCCCTGACTCGAGGTTATGATGATGTCGCCCGTCCATTGTAGTATGTCCTCAAGAGAGTCACAAGTTCTAGAGGAAGGAACCGAGTCCGAATCAGTCAGCCTCTCGCGCCTACAGGCCGAAATCGATGGCGTCGAGGGCGACGCCGACGCCGGCACGACGGTCGGCGACATCGTTTCGGAAGTCGACAGCACGCTTTTCGACGGCGGGTTCAGCTTCCGAGAGGACCGCATCAAAGGCTCGCTGGACGAACTGCTGGTGATGCTCGCGGCCGTCCGCTCCTCGGAGACCCACGGCAAGCGGCTCATTGACGACCTCGACGAGGAGTTCGACACCAAGCTCAGCCCGGGAACGGTGTACCCCCGACTGCACGACCTGTGCGATGATGGCCTGCTCGAGCGGCGGGAGCTGGTCAGGACCAAGGAGTATACCATCGAGGACGAGGCGGCCGCCCGCGACACGGTCGCCAGCGCGGCCCGCCAGCACCTCGCACTGGGGCTGGCATTCGGCGCCGCCCTCGAGAAGGGCGACTTTGAGTAACGGCCGCGGAATGGTGCCTTTTTTGCCGTTCGCCGCCGGACTCGCTCGTAATGAGCCACGAGTACGAGGAGCTGGGCCTCGTCGCCGGCCTGGAGATACACCAGCAATTGGACACGGCGACGAAGCTGTTCTGTAACTGCCCAACCGAGCGGCGCGAGCCCGAGGCGTCGGTCCGGTCGTTCACCCGGTATCTCCACCCGACGAAGTCCGAACTCGGCGAACTGGACGAGGCGGCCCTCGAGGAGTCCCGCGTCGATCGCGAGTTCGAGTACCTCGCCTTCGAGTCGACCTGCCTAGTCGAGGAGGACGACGAGCCGCCCCACCGGCTAAACGGCGAGGCGTTGCGGACCGCCCTCGAGATAGCGGCTCTGCTCGACTGCGAGGTCGTCGACCGGGCCCACGTCATGCGGAAGATCGTCGTCGACGGCTCCAACACGTCGGGGTTCCAGCGGTCGGCGCTGCTCGCAACCGACGGCGAGATAGAGACCGACCAGGGTCCCGTCGGCATCGCCGATATGCTGCTGGAAGAGGAGTCCGCCGCCCGCATCGAGGAGCACGAGGGCGGCGTCACGTACGGACTGGACCGACTAGGCATCCCGCTGGTCGAGATCGGCACCGACCCCGACATTCGCTCGCCCGAACAGGCCCGGCAGGCCGCCGAGCGCATCGGGATGCTGCTGCGGTCGACCGGCAAGGTCAAGCGCGGCCTCGGAACCATCCGCCAGGACGTCAACGTCTCCATCGAGGCCGGCGCCCGCGTCGAACTGAAGGGCGTCCAGAGCCTCGACGACATCGACGACATCGTCGCAAACGAGGTGGGCCGACAGGTCGAACTGCTGGATATCGCCGAGGAGCTACGAGGACGGGACGCCGCGGTCGCCGACCCGCAGGACGCCACCGAGGCCTTCGCCGACACCGACAGCGGCGTCATCGCCGGCGCCGAGTCGGTGATGGCCGTTCGGCTGGAGGGGTTCGACGGCCTCGTCGGCCGGGAGATTCAGCCCGACCGCCGCCTCGGCACGGAACTGTCGGACCACGCCAAGCGCCACGGCGCCGGCGGAATCTTCCACACCGACGAGTTGCCGGCCTACAGCGTCACCGAGGCCGAGGTCGAGGCGCTGCGGGATGCCGTCGATGCCGCTGACGACGACGCCGTCGCGCTGGTGGCCGCCGACGCCGAGGTCGCCGAGACGGCCATCGAGGCCGTCGCCGACCGCGCGGAGACCGCAATCGAGGGCGTCCCCGAGGAGACCCGCGGCGCCGA
>PXSE01000148.1 GCA_003022905.1 Halobacteriales archaeon QS_9_68_42 | reverse complement strand
CTCGAGGGCCGGCTGGTGGCCCTCGAGAACGTCGACAGCGTGGTCGAGCTCGTCCGCGACAGCGACGACCGCGACGCCGCGATGGCCGGCCTGCAGACCGAGTACGAACTCTCGGAGGCCCAGGCCGAACACGTCGTCAGGATGCAACTGGGCTCGCTGACGTCCATGGAGGCCGGCGAGGTCCAGACGGAGTACGGGGAGGTCCAGGCCGAAATCGAGCGCCTCGAGACCATCCTCGGCGACGAGTCCGAACTACTGGAGGTCATCAAGGAGGAACTCCGCGACGTCGCGGCCGACTACGACGACGACCGGCGCACGACGGTCATCGAGGACGCCGGGTCGGTCACCCGGGAAGACCTCATCGCCGAGGAGGAGGTCGTCGTCGCCGTCTCCGAGGACGACTACGTGAAGCGGATGACCCTCTCGGAGTTCGCCCCCCAGCACCGCGGCGGCAAGGGCATCATCGGCTCTCGGCCGAAGGAGGGCGACCGCGTCTCGACGGTGTTCACCGCCTCGACCCACGACTACCTGCTCTGTTTCACCGACCGGGGCCAGGTCCATCGGCTGAAGGTGTACGAACTGCCGGAGATGGGGCGGACCGCCCGCGGCACCTCAGCGGTCAATGTGCTGGACCTCGACGACGGCGAAGAGATAACCGCCGTCGTCAACACCGACGACACGGACGAGGGCTACCTCGCAATGGCGACGAAAGATGGCTACGTCAAGCGGACGGCCGTGAGCGAGTTCGAGAACATCCACTCGGGCGGCATCCGTGCGGTCAGCCTCGAAGACGACGATTCGCTGGTCGACGTGGAGGTGACCGCCGGCGACGGCGACCTGCTCGTCGGCACCCGCGGGGGGATGACCATCCGCTTTGCCGAGGCGGACGCCCGGCCGATGGGTCGGTCGGCGCGCGGCGTCAACGGCATCGAACTGGAGGGCGGCGACGAGGTGGCGGGACTGGTCGCCGTCGAGGCCGACGACGACCGCGACCTGCTCACGGTCACCAAAAACGGCTACGGCAAGCGGACGCCGCTGTCGGAGTACCGCCGGCAGTCCCGCTACGGCAAGGGCCTCATCGACATCGAGACCGACGACCGGAACGGACCCGTCTGCTCGGTCGAGACGGTCTCGCCCGGCGACGGCCTGGCCATCATGAGCGAGTCCGGCCAGATAATGCGGACCCACGTCGGCGAGGTGTCGGAAGTCGGCCGGAACACGAAGGGCGTCGTCGTCATGCGGCTCGAGGACGACGACCACGTCGCCGGCGTCGACGTCGTGGCGGCCGACGGCGACGACGAGGACGAGTAGCGGGTCAGTCCTCGACCCGGACGCGGCGGTCTCGACGAAGCCGAACGGGCCCCGGGCGTCGACGCCGAGCCGGAGCCGATTCGCCCGACGACGCCGCCGGAAGGAGGGAACGGTCGTCGAGAACGAGGGCCGAGCGCCCGGGAACGGCGTTCTCCCCAGCCGCTCATAATGACTGCTGTAACTGTTTATCGGTACGACCGCACGATGGCGTGTGGTCGATCCGGTAACGACTTACAGTAACCACTATCAGATGTAGCCGAACAACGGCAGCGCCAGCGCGAGCAGCCATCCGAGCGTTCCGACGGCGAGCGGCCCGCGGGACTCCCCCTCGGCGACGGCGCTCCCAGCCGCGACCATTCCGATGGCGAGAATGACCGCCAGCCGGTGCAGGGCGAACCGCAACGGGATGACCGAGACGTCCATCAGGGCGAAGTCAACTAGGAAGGCCGTCCCGAGGCCGCCGACGGCGTGAGCGCCCGCCCACACGGGGTTTGAGCCCCGGCCGAGACGGTAGGCTATCGCCGGCAGGCCGGCGACCAGGACGAGGTACAGCGGCGCGGCGATGAGCTTCGGCGAGACCCCCGACAACAGGCGCTCGAGGCCGATGCCCGACAGTCGCACGCCGAGGTAGGTGCCGAACAGAAGCACGCCGATGGACGCCTCCCGGGCGTGGGAGACGAACAGTCTCCTGCCGAAGCGTGCGGTCTCCCGTAGTCGCGGGACGACGACGACGCCGAACAGCGGCAGCACCGAAAGCGCGAGCCGAACTACTGTCGCCCACCCGTCGCCGTCGGCGGTCGGGTTGTCGTAGTAGCGACGGGCGACGTCCTCGGCGAACGGCGCCGCCATGAAGTCGCTCTCGACGGCCCGCTGGGCCTCGGAGACGCCGGTGACCGTGTGCCGGAGGCGGAACCAGTCCCAGTGTTCGGTATGGGTCTGCATCGCGGTCCACTCCCCGTCGGGGTCCTCGTAGGCCCGGACGTGGAGGCGCTGGCCGAGGTAGGTCCCGGCGTGCAACTGGTAGGACTCCTCGAGCCACCGGACCTCGCCGTCGACGGTGACGCGGGTGTACCGGACCGCGCCGCGGGCATCGCCCCAGGCGATCCCCTCCTCGAGTTGCTCCCGCGGTCCGGTGGCGTTCTCCTCGCCGGGTTGATTAGACCGGTTCCCGGCGAGCGGGTCGTCCGCCGGGGCGCTCTCGTTCCACTCCAGTTCCGAGCGGTCGGTCATCGAGCGCCGCGTCGCTTCCGCGTCGCCGACCACGACGAGGTTTACCCCGAGGGTGCGCGCCTCCGTGTCCGTCGTCCGAGCGGTGTACGGCCACAGTTCCGTCCCGTTCTCGACGGGTTCGACCGTGGACGGGCCCTCGTCCTCCAGCTGGACGCCCCACAGCGGCCACTCCGCGAGGACGACGGCGCCGCACAGCGAGGCGACGAGCAGTAGCGCAACGGCCGTCCAGGCCGCCTTCTCGCTTACCTCGGGGTCGGGCTCCGTCACTGGGTCGAGTTATCGGCCGTCGACCAAGAATCTGTGGCCGCGAGCGGCCCGGCCCGACGACCTACAGGATGCGGTCGCCGAGGGCGCTGGATATCAGTTCGACCGCGAGGTCGGCCGTCCGGTTGTGCGAGTCGAGGATGGGGTTGACTTCGACCACCTCCAGCGAGCAGAGGGCGTCCGTCCCGGCGACGAGTTCCATCGCGGCGTGGGCCTCCCGGTAGGTCGCGCCGCCGGTAACGGGCGTCCCGACGCCGGGCGCTTCGTCGGGATCGAGGAGGTCCATGTCCAGGCTGACGTGGAGCGCGTCGACGCCGTCCAGCGCCGACGCCAGGGCGTCCTCGACGACGGGGACGATGCCGCGGGTGTCGATGTCGCTCATGGTGTAGGCGTCGACCGCGCTGTCTCTGATGGCGGCCCGCTCCTCGCCGTCGACGTCACGGAGGCCGACCATGGCGACGTTCTCCTCGTCAACTGGCGCCGTCGCCCAGGACATCTCCCCGAAGGCACCGCGGCCGAGCACGGCCGCCAGCGGCATCCCGTGGATGTTCCCGCTGGGCGTGGTCTCGGGGGTGTTGAAGTCGCCGTGGGCGTCGAGCCACAGGACGCCGACGTCGCGGTCCCTGCTGGCGCCGCCGATGGACCCGATGGCGATGGAGTGGTCGCCGCCGAGGATGACGGGGCGGTCGCCGTCCTCGAGGGCGTCGGCGACGGCGCTCTCGACCCGGCGACAGACCCACCGCGTCTCCTTGAGGTACTTCGCGTTGCCGTCCTGGGGGCGCTCGGCGTCGGGGTCCCGCCCCTCCGGGTGCGGGACCGGCAGGTCGCCGGTGTCGTCGCAGGAGGCGCCCGCGTCCCGGACGGCCTCGGAGAGGTCCGCGTACCGTATCGCCGAGGGTCCCATGTCGACGCCGCGTCGGTCCGAGCCCAGGTCCATCGGCGCACCGATGACTCGAATGTCCATACGCGACGGAGAGCCCACAGCGCGAAAAACCCTGCCGTTCGGGCCGGAAGAGGGAACTCACGTTCCGGTACCCGTTCTGTCGACGCCGCGCTCGCCGGGCCCACCGCCGGGTTTAAGACGGGAACTACCGAATGCTAGTTCATGTCATCGATAGAGCTCACGCCTAGCCAGAAAACGATTCTGCAGGAACTCATCAACCTGTTCCGGGAGTCCGAGAGCGCGGTCAAAGGGGAGGACATCGCCGAGAAGGTCGACCGGAACCCGGGGACCATCCGCAACCAGATGCAGAGCCTCAAGGCGCTGCAGCTGGTCGAGGGGGTCCCCGGCCCGAAGGGCGGCTACAAGCCGACGGCCACCGCCTACGACGCGCTGAAAATCCAGGAGATGGACCAGGCCGCCGACGTTCCCTTCCGCCACGACGGCGACCTGATAGAGGGCGCCAACGTCCAGGAGATAGACCTGACGAGCGTCCACCACCCGGAGCTGTGCCGGGCCGAAATCAAGCTCCAGGGCTCCATCGCGGACTTCGGCGAGGGCGACGCCATCAGCGTCGGCCCGACGCCGCTGTCGAAACTGCTCATCGAGGGTAGCCTCGAAGGGAAGGACGACACCACCAACAGCCTCATCCTCACCATCGACGAGATGGTCGCGCCGGCGGGCGGCGAAGAGCCCGAGCACTGATGCCGACTGTTATGAGTCAATGCCGAACCGACTGCCCGCAGTCGGGCGGTCGTGCGGGCTCACGATCGTAGCGACCACTGTGAGCGCCGAGACCGCACGACGGCGGGTGAATCGGGAGCTTTTGCCGGCCGCGGGGTTTCAACAGCTTTGTATCAGTGGAACCCCCGAGTTTCCGGTATGACGGACGATGTCGTCGTGCTGGGGTCGGGTTACGCCGGTACCGGCGCGGTGAAGCAACTCGAATCGGTTCTCGACGACGAGGCGGATATCACCTGGGTGTCCGACGTCGACCATCACCTCGTTCTCCACGAGTCCCACCGGTGTATCCGGAACCCGGAAGTCCGCGAGAAGATCACCTTCGACGTCGCCGAGATCAAGTCACCGTCAACGCGGTTCGTCCAGGGGCGGGTCACAGACATCGACGCCGACGAGCGATCGCTGACCCTCGAGGACGGCTCGACGGTCGACTACGACTACCTGCTCGTCGGGGTCGGCTCCCGGACGGCCTTCTTCGGCATCGACGGCCTCGAGGAACACTCGCTGACGCTCAAGAGCCTCCAGGACGCGCTGGACATCCACGAGGCAGTCACCGAGGCGGCCCGCGAGGCCTCCCGGAGCGACCCCGCACAGATCGTCGTCGGCGGCGCCGGGCTGTCGGGCATCCAGTCGGCCGGCGAGATCGCGGCGTTCCGCGACAAGCACCGCGCGCCGGTCGACATCCACCTCGTTGAGGGGCTGGACAACGTCTTCCCGAACAACGACCCCGTCGTCCAGGCCAAGCTTCGGAAGCTCCTGGAGGAGAACGACGTCGAGATACACACCGGCGAGTTCATCGGCGAGGTCGACGACGAGACGGTATACGTCGGCGACGAGACGGAGCTAGAGTACGACGTACTGCTGTGGACCGGTGGCATCACGGGCCAGGACGCCGCCGAGACGGTCGCAGTCGACAAGAACGAGCGCAGTAACCGCATCGAGTCGGCCTCGAACTTCCGGACCTCCGACGAGCGTATCTTCGCCATCGGCGACGCCGCCCTCGTCGAGGGGGCCGACACCGACCGGCCGGCGCCGCCGACCGCACAGGCCGCCTGGCAGGCCGCCGAGGTGGCCGGCGACAACATTGCCCGCGCGATTCGCGGCCAACCGCTGAAGGAGTGGCGCTACGACGATAAGGGAACGCTCATCTCCGTCGGCGAGAAGGCCGTCGCCCACGACGTCAAGGGCCTGCCCGTCGACACCTTCGGCGGCCCCGCCGCCAGGGCGCTGAAGAAAACCATCGCTGCCCGCTGGATTCGCAAGGTCAACGGCTTTGCCGACGCCGCCAAGGCCTTCCCCGACATGTAATAATAGCCAGTATAAATCATTTCGGTATCGACCGCACGACGGCGTGTGGTCGTACCGGTACACGGGTTACAGTAATCAGTACGAGGCCCCCGCGGCCGCCCGGCCGGGGCGGCCACTCTCGATTTCCGTTCCGGAACCGCTCGCGCCGTTCAGCGGTAGCAGTGCAGGGCGCAGAGCCCCCTTCCTCAGCCGCGAGCGAAGCGAGCGGCAAGGAGTGGAGGAGCGCCCGTCTCCGTTCACTTTCACCGCGAGGCAGCCTGTTTTTACCTCTTGGGCCATCTCTCGGTTTACTGCCGTCCCCGCACACGTCGGGGTCGGGAGATGCCGCGAGTAAACCGGCATCTGTGGTGCGAGGCCGTCCGGCCTCGCACCCGACACTCGGGACTGACGACCGCGAACGGGTTCAACTCCCGTTCCCCACTTAGGAATAGAGCGCGAGACCACCGGGAATTAAACCGGCGGGACAATCCACGGCGCAGGTCCGGCAAGCGCGGGTCGCAGCACTGCTCCGACCTGCCGCCTTCATCGTGGAACCGCAAGAGAAAGCCGGGCCGCGTCCACGCAGGGGGCCGCGGGGCACAATATCGATTTCAATAAAGCCCCGCCCTCAAGGAGTGACCGACCGCCGCAAGGCCGAAGGGAGCGAGTAGGACGGGGTAGTTTACAGGTGACCCTGGTCCTCGAGTCGCTGCATCACGTTCCATCGCGGTCATCGAGAAGTCGCCGGACTCGAAGGTGGTGCCCGGCCCCTGCGGGAGCGCCGGCACGAGGTCCATCGGGCTGTTGATGGGGTAGTCGGCACCCTCGAAGGCGTCCATCATCTGCTCGCGGAGTTCGTCTTTGTCTACCATGGTTCGTGGGACGGAGACACCCACACTGTTTAAAGCTGTCTAATGGTGGAAGGAACTGCATCGGTTCTCATTTACTGACACAGTTCGACAGCCAACGACGATTATCCGAATTACAGGCGCCAAAACCTCGCCGTTTACGGCGGGGATACAGCGTCCCCAGAAATCTCCGATTTCTGGTGTGCGAACGAGACGCTTCGCGTCTCGTCAACGCCGTCATCGTCTTACTTTCGTGCTAATCGGCAGATTTACACTCCAACGCAATGTATTGTGGATGGTGCGCGGGAAACTGGCAGTTGACTCGGTGTTTGCCAGGCTTCGTGGCAGAGCCAGCGCCGTCGGTCGCAAACCGTAGATTCCCAACCTTCCGAATCGACGGGAACCGCCACTTGTGCGGTTCGGGAAGCCCCGCCGTTTAGAGCGGGGAGGATGTCACCAGACTAAACGGCTACCGCTCGTCAGATGCCGAGCGTCGCCCGGAGGGTGTCGCGGGTGCCCGGCCCGAGGCCGACCGCGAGGATAGCGATGAAGAGCAGATACGCGTAGCGGGGACTCTCCTCGAAAATTTGGCGGTCGAAGACCCAGACGACGGCGACGGCGGCGCCGATCTTGAGGAGCAGGAAGGGCCAGGCGGTGCCGAAGGTGTCGACGAGGTACTGCGAGCTCTCGACGAGGCCCCACTCCTCGAAGCGCACGTAGATCGCCTCGGTGTACCGGACGACCGCCCGGTTGACGACGTGCTTCGAGCCGTACGACTCGCCGACTAACTGGGGCCCCCAGTCGAGGCTCAGCACGTTGGCGATACCGTCGACGGTGTGGCCCCAGACCACGAGGACACCCATCCGACCGGTCCCCTCGTTGATGATCGGGGCGAACCGCTCAGCGCCGACCCAGAACAGTGCGGCGACGAGCGCCGCTCCGACGACGACGATGGTCAGGAAGAGCGGGTTGAATGCGATTACCTCCCGGGTCGCGGAGGCGTAGCCGAGTATCCCGAAGGTGAGCGCCAGGCCGGCGGCGCCGGCGGCCGCCAGTGCCGGTTCGAACTCCTCCAGCGCGCCGCGGCGGTCGAGCGCGACCGTCGCCACGAGCGCCCCGAGCGTGAACCCGAACACCACGAAGTAGATGAACGGGCTGATGATGAGCGCCACCGCCGGAAAGGAGACGAACGTGCCCAGCCCCTCCCGGAGGAACGTCGCGTTGACGTCCTCGACGACGCGCAGGGCGCCGCCGAGCAACATGAACGGGAATAGCGCGACGTAGAATCGCGGGGACATCTCGATTTCGAGTTTCCGGAGTAACAGTAGGACACCGACGAGCATGAAGACGAGCACGAGGGCGTAACTCACCGTCGAGACGGCGGTGTAGCCGGGTTCGGCGACGAAGCCGTCGGCCGCCGCGCAGGCCGACTGGCTGTACAGGCGCTCGGTCGTACCGCCGGAGCGGACCGCGCAGGTCGCGCCGTGGGCGTCGGCGTCGACCGGCCCCCAGAAGTAACGCCACAGGAAGCCGTCGGCGACCCGGCGGGGGAAGGCGATGGCGGCGGCGACGGTGACGACGACGCCGCCGAAGAAGGTCGCAAGCCACGCGCGAGCGGGGTCGGTGTCCTCGGGCATTTCCATACGCCCCCTCCGTACAGCGGTGGTTTCACGCTTCCGGTCCCGAGCGCGCCGGACACACGCCCGTACCGCCCCGACGGCTACCGCTCGCGGTGGGCCTCTCGGGCGGCCGCAAGCACCGCGTCGTGAGCGCGACCGTTGGAGGCGACCAGCCCGGTGCTGTCGTGGCGCCAGGGGTCGCCGTGGACGTCCGTGACGACGCCGCCGGCGGCCTCGACGAGGCCGACCCCGACGACGCTGTCCCACGGGAACGCTTCGACGTTCGTCACCACGGCGTCGAGGGCACCCGTCGCACATAGCGCCAGGGCGTACTGCGCGGAGCCGTAGCGCCGCATGTCGCCGAACCGCTCGAGGATGCCGCGGCAGGTCCCGACGTACTCCTCGCGGCGGTTGAACTCCCACCACATCGTCGGCGCGACGGCGAACGCCTCGGGGTCCGTCCGGTCGCTGACCGAGGCCTGCTCGTCGTTGAAGCGGGCCTCCCCATTCTCGAGCAGGAAGGTGTCACCGAGCGCCGGACAGACCGACGCGCCGGCGACGGGGTCGCCGTCGACGGTCGCCGCCACGCTCGTCGTCCACACCGGCACATCCCGCACGTAATTGTTCGTCCCGTCGATGGGGTCGATTATCCACGCCGGCCCATCGTCGGGGACGGCCGAGGCCTCCTCGTCCTCCTCGCCGACGACGGGGTCATCGGGATAGGCCTCCCGAATCGTCGCCGTGACCCGACGCTGGGCGTCGCGGTCGGCCTGCGTCACCACGTCCGTCTTGCTCGATTTCGTCTCGACGGTGATGTCGCCCCTGAACGACTCCAGCGCGACGGCCCCCCCTGCCTCGGCCGCGCGCAGCGCGCAGTCGGCTCGCTCGCTCATACCGACCGTGCGAGGGCGGGGCGGAAAGCCACACCGGTTCGCCGCGCAGGTCGGCTGACTGTCTCCCGTTCGGTGCCCCGGTTCCATGGCAGGCAGGTACAACTCCGGGGACCCGAGGAGTTTAAGATAGCGAAGGCTGAACTTCCGATGCCTTCCGTTCGGGACCGCGACGCATGTCGTGAGCGACTGTGAGGTCACGGACGGTGAGGAATCCGAGCGCGCGTGCGAGGGTAGCCAAGCCGGGAAACGGCGGCGGACTCAAGATCCGCTCCTGTAGAGGTCCAGGGGTTCAAATCCCCTCCCTCGCACTGCTCGGCAGTGCGGAAGACCGCCTCTCTGGGGCGCTCTTCCCTCGCATAGATTCCGTGTGTAATTAAAACAGACAGCAATGCGCCCACGTCGGACTCGAAATCCGCTCCTATAGAGGTCTCGTGAGCGACCAGCGGGAGCGAGCGAGACCACGGGAGTCGCAGTCCTGCGAGCGAAGCGAGCAGGAAGCGTCTCCCAGTGGTCCAGGGGTTCAAATCCCCTCCCTCGCATCGCCGCCGCGCCGCTCTACCGCGGCGCGGCAAGATGCTCGAGGGGATTGAATCAGGAAAGTCGCAGCGGGCGAACGCAGTGAGCCCGACCGTCTTTCCGTGGTTCAAATCCCCTCCCTCGCATGGCGGGCCGGCGACCGAAGCGAGCGGCGCCTCGTGCGCCGCGAGCGCATGCGGAGGACCCCCTCTCTGGGGCGTCTTCCCTCGCAAAGATTCTCCCAGCGCGCAGCGACGTGAGCACGATACGGTCGACTGGCTGTAAATCCGTTCAGAAAGACTCGACGCCGACGCCGAGTTGCCGAAAATTCATGACGTTCTCCGTTATCACCTTCTCTCCAGCAGTCTCTGCTACCGCTGCTACCATCGCGTCGACTGCATCCGCGCCCGAGTTACCACCCTGTTCCTTATCTGCCTGTGCATGGAGTCGACCTGCCTGCCTCACCGTTTCCTCATCCAGTCGTGTGACCGAATACATCCGACTCACATTCCGAATCCGACGGCGCTCGTCTTCCTCGAGTTCGTACTCTGCACCGTACTCGAGTTCCGCAAACACCGGCGCAGGAATGCGCTGAATTTCCCTTCTGTCGTGGAGTTCCCGGGCTTTCTCGTGAGCGCCGGGATGTCCGTCAAAGAGCTTGATGAGGTAATTTGTGTCAAGAATCATCTGCCATCTCCCGGCGCACTTCGCCGACGCTCGATTTGTCCTGCTCTTCAATTCGTTCCAGCATGGCTTCGCCCTTTTCCTCGGAGATGATACCAGCCACGAGTTCAGGGTCCGGTCCCGGTGCGCCCGTCAGTCGGACCAACGCCTCACCCATCGTCTCGTCCGCTCTTTTTTCCGTTTTCAGGTACTCGTGGAACCACTCGTCTACTCTGACCGTCTTCATCGTGTATCGAGATACACGCCTCCGAGTCAAGAGTTTTGGGCTACTCTTAGAGTGGCCACTTCGCCGCCGGCACCGGCTAAAGCCAGTCCTCAACGAGTTTCGTCCCGCCTGACTGCATCAGCTGGGACTGGCTCATCGCTTCAGCAACCGCATCGACAGTTTCGGCGACCTCGAACGCCGACATCTTGTCGTCCTCCTGAAAGAGAGTCGGGCAGCCACGGGCGAGGAAGTCCTGATCACTGGTGAGAACCAGTCGGTTCGTCTCCTCGGCGTACTGTTGTACTTCGTCATCAGTAGCTTGAGGTTCAACGACATCGACGACCATCTCGGCGTCGTGGCTCCGTTTCTCCAGATAGTACATCGCTCTGCGCTCTACGTTCTCGTCGAGAAGAAGACGATAGCTACTCTTCGACATCCTCCGGCCCTACCAAGCCATCGTCGTACTTCTCGATCGTCGCTTGCCGACGGCGTTCAACTTCGGACATCTCATCAGGGTTGTCGTGGTAGTACGCCAATGCCTGATACACGTCGGCGACGTCGACCTCGTGTCGGTCCGCTACCGTCTGCGGGTCCAGACCACGCCCATCGACCCGGGCGTGGATGGTCCGCACCGTGAGGCGGCGGCCCTCGATGTGAGGTTCGCCGTGAATCTCCGAGTTTTCACCGGAGACGATCCGATACTCTGTCTTCGGCATACACTACGCAACGAATCGCGCATGCTTGAATCTATCCTCCGACCTTTTTCTGCGTCCGGTTTCCTCGCTCGCTTCGCTCGCTGCGGGAACCCTCGTTGAAAAACGTCGGCGGCTCACTCCGCTCGGCGCGAACATCACTTGCCCACCGCCTCCTCGACGATTTCAATCTCCTCGTCGGTCAGTCCGTACAGGTCGTAGACGATTTCGTCAATCAGGTCGTCGGTGCGCCGAATCTTCTCGTCGAGTTCCTCCGCCCGCTCGACTGCCTCGCGGTACCGCTGGAGGTCGTCGGCCACGTCGTCGGGGTCGGGGAGCGTTATCGCCTCTAGGCGGTCGACCAGCGAATTCGTCTTCGTGGCCGTCTCGCGGAACCCGGCGAAGCCACCGGCTTCCTCGACGGCGACCGGCACGAACGCCTCCACGAGGTCGGCCTCGGTCTCCGAGAGGTCGCTCAGACGCATCGCTGGCATCGGCTCGGTTTCGGTGTAGCCCCACTGGTCGGTTTCGTGGGCGTCGGGGTCGTCGGGCTTGTAGCGGGCCGTTGCGTGGATGACGACTGTGTTCTCGCCCTTTCTGTCGCAGATGACTGTGCCGACTCGGATGTTCTCGTAGTCCTCTTTGGTGGCCGCGAGTTTCGTGTCGCCGACGCCCTCTGGAGGCTGGTAGATGCCGATGTCGGTGAGAGCAGGGCCGTCGGAGTAGAGCTGGATGTAGTCAAGGGGTTCAACATTGATGGCTTCACGCTCTTTGTGGAGGCCGAGGGCGACGTGTGCTAAGTCAGAGAGACGTTCCCCTAGTGATTTTTCATCCGTCTGGACGCTCTCCTCGAATGTCGGGGCCGCCTCGCGCTCGGCTTCAGGTGATGCATCAGGCACCGGAAGTGGAGAAAGATACGAGGTTTTGAAACGACGGAAATCACCTCGCAGAACCGGACTTGTATGATATATGAAGAACCACGTTAACGTGCTGTTCATAACGGCAAGTAGGTATTCCAGATGACGTTGTTCGTTTCGTGTCGGTACTATGCCGTATGCCGTATCAGCGATATAGATGCCAATGTCATCAAGAGTGAACTCACTACGCTGGCAAACATCGGGTACGATGAGTTTCTGAGCCTCAAACAGTTGTTTCTCACGCGGACACCAAAGGGCGTACCACGCCGGGTACTCCATATTCTCGGAGCCTCTTTCGCGGAGACGAGATTCAAACTCGGACAAATAGCTGTACGTTTCCGGGAAGTTGGATTCCAGCTTCTGCTCGGGGATGAGTCTCGACTCACCCCCAACGATTTCATAAGGATAAATGACACCCACAGTAGAGTCCAAGCTACCGAACCGCTCGATATAATCCCCTCGAAGGAGTGGCTTCACTAATTCCGATTCGAGTGTGTATTGATTACCATCTACAGGGCATCTGACTTCGACCGTCTCACCATCACGCGACAATATATCGACAAACATAACATCGTTATCACCTGAAACGATACCCTCAGAGAGGTATTGTGAACGGTCACCGATGGACGCCCCGAATTCACGGAGTTTATTGAGAACCTGTCGTTCTCGCGGTCCCATGAGGGCCCACTTGCCGTCGTCCAGCTCGTCAATGCCAATTTTGACTCGTGGAGCGTTCGCAAGACCATTTTGACTCGCTTGCTCCACTTCTGAGTAACTAAACTGCTGGTTTCCAGCTGTGAGCGTCAAGATACAAGTATATGTTGTGACTCCCTCGAAAACTTGGTAGCGACCGAAGTCAGCAATTCCCTGAAGTAGCTGGTTTGACGCCAGAAAGTCCCTGAGCGATTGACCAGCACCGGACTCGAAAAATTTGTTCGGAAGGATATACGAGAGCCGTCCACTGTTGGTGAGTGAAACACCACGTTCCACGAACAGAGCATAAATGTCGAACCGACCTGAAGCGGTCTCATACTCCTGAGTAGCGTAGTCTGCGAACTCCGGTGCGGATTGGCGGAGATTCTGAATCTTGACGTACGGAGGGTTCCCGATGACCGCGTCGAATCCTGCGTCTTCCCGCGTCGTTCCTTCCTGCTCATAGAAGGCTTCTGGGAACGCCAGCTTCCAGTGAAAGAAGTTCTGCTCATTAGCCGTTCTCTGTGCGGTATTGAACCAATCAGTATCCTTGAGGGCGGCCCATTCGTCATCATCCTCCAGCGTCTTCGCCATTCGCTCGTAGGCTCCCCCCGGAACATCAAGCCCGAATCCCTCGGCGGTATGGACGTTCGCCATCGCCACGAGCCGCCGCCGTAGCTCGTCCTGCTCGATTTCGGCGTACTTGCGCTTCATCTCTCGCACGTCCTCGACGGTCTCATTCTCGATGGCGAGGAACTCGCTGTAGATGTCCATCAGGCGCTCGATGGTTCCCTCGCGGGTCGCGCCGAACTCCGCCAGCGAGTACTGGTCGCCGTCGCCGTCCGCATCGGATTCCAGTTCCTCGATGGCCTCGATGTCCGACCCGACGAGCGAGTTGCCCTGCTTGAAGTGGTGGTCGAGAAAGGCGAGCGGACGGTCGGCGGCCAGCGTCTCCAGCCACATCGACAGCTTCGCCAACTCGACGGCCATTCCGTTCAGGTCGACACCGTAGATGCACTCTTTGGCGATTTCGCGGCGAATGTGCTGTTCGTCGAACGCCACGCCGAACTCCTCCTCGGCTTCGCGGACCTCGGCCATCACCTGCTCCGATAGGTAGCCGGTGGCCTTCGTCAGGAAGTGACCACTCCCCATCGCGGGGTCGAGAATCCGAAGGTCGGTCACGCGCCGGAAGAACGGCCCGATGTACTCCTGTGTGCCCGGCTCGAACCCCTGGTCTACGAGGTCCTCGCGTATCTCCTCGACTAACGGGCCGACCGTCTCCTCGACGATGTAGGTCACCACGTAGTCGGGCGTGTAGTACGCACCAGTGGCCTTGCGCTCGCCCTCGTCGTTGACGACGTACAGCCCACCTTCCGGAACGGTCTCGACGGCTTCGGCCACGCTGACCGCCGTGACGGGCTTCCAGACCTGTCCGTCGTCCTCGGCGACCGCCGCGTACTGTTCTGGCGCGATGCGGAACTGATGTTCGAGCAGGCCCTCGTAGACCGAGCCGAGATGTCGCGTGTCGAGGTCGGCGTAGTCCGCGAGTACGTACCGGTCTTCGTCGTTCTGCGTGGTCGAGAGCCGGTAGATGACCTCCGCGAGATAGCGGTTGCTCACCTCGTGTTCGGTCAGGAAATTGTGCTCATCGTGGTCGAACAGCCCGCCATTGTATGGCGGGATACCCAGATCTTCCTCGCCCTCGTCGATGAGCCGGAACAGGTCTTCGAGCCGACTCCACATCCCGGTCGAGTAGGTGCTGAACTCCTCGGCGAAGCCGTCATCGACCTCACCGATTTCCTCGTGGATGTCGAGCCGGAGCGCATCGAGGCTGAAGTTCTCCTCGTAGTCGTCCTGTGCCCGCTGGCCCTCGGGGTGGATCAGTCCTCGCGCCTCCGCGTACAGGACGAACATCAGCCGATAGAGGAGCACGAGCGACTGCTCTTTCAGTTCGTCCAGGGCCTCCTCGTCGTTGGGGTCGATATCGAGATCGTCGTTAGTCTCGACGAACCCATGCCCGAGTACGCGCAGGGCAGTGAAGACGTTATCCTGCAGGTTCTCTCCGAGTTCCTGTGAGACGGTTTCGCTCTCGGACCAGACCTCGTCCAGAAACGTCGTCCCCGCCGACTCGCGGAACGCTTCGGAGCGGAAGAAGACGTAGAAGTACTTGAACGCCTCCAGGTCCCCGCGTTCGAGCAGTTCGGGGAGGTCGACTTCGTAGTAGGTCTGAGTCTCGTAGTCGTTGGTGCCGTAGAGCCGCCACTTTCGTCCGTTCGTGAGTATGCCCCACTGAATGTTCGCCGGGGTTTTCTCCAGATAGTGTTTGGTCTGGTGTGAGGCGTTCCGGTAGGGCCGCTGTTCGCTGAACTGGACATCGAACGCTGCATCCCACTGTTTGGCCTCGACGATGCCGACACCGCGCTCGAATAGGTCGGTCGTGTCCCCTGTGTCGAGGTAAACCTTCGCGGCATCGCGGCGGGCGGTCGTGGTCTCGAAGAGCAGTTCGTCCACGAACCCGCCGCCATCGGGAATAGTCACCTCCTTCTGGGTTCCAAACCCGAGCACATCGAGCACTTCGTCTATCCAGTTGTCTACGAGTGCGTCCTCGCCGTATCCGTCCACCAGCGAGCCTTCCAGCTCGTAGAGCGACCGGAGTTCCTCCATCGCGTCCCCTGCATCGTCGTCGCACTCCCACTCCTCCCGTCCGCGGACCCGTTCGTCGAGATAGTGGCCGGAGAACAGATTGGAATTTACGTATGGACGCTCGGGGAGAGTAGCCTGGCTCATATAGGATACCCATACTCGTCTCTGGAAGTCACAAATAGATGGCGGAGGGTACGGCTATCCAAAACCGGACACCGAAGTGGCTCCACCACTTACCACGAACATGGCCACGCCGCCCCATCTCGTCGACCTCGACGGCGAGTTGCACCTCGACGTCTCCGTCGGACGGGCCGGTCGCAAGCAGTTCGCCCTCACAGAGCGGGCGACCGCACTCCTGGTCGACGACCTGGAGTACGGCAACCGTGACATCGTGCCGTGGGTGACGACGCGGACGCTCGTGCTGACCGGCGGGGCGTACCTCCGCGACGAGAAGGCCGACACCCGTGAGACAGCGTGGTCCATCACGGGCGCCGACGGCGGCCGGGAGGCGACCGACGAGGAACTTCGGCGGGTCGGCGAGTACCTCGACGGCCTCGAGGTAGACGACCACGCCGTCGAGACGGTCCGAGAGCACGTCCGGTCGACGGGGCTGTCGGAGGTCGTCTCCCCCGACGCGATACGGAGCAAGCGCGAGCGCAACCAAGGTCTCCGCGACATCGCCAAGAACCTGTAGAGTTACGACAGCCGAGACCCAAGGGCGAACATGGACGACCACACCCGCGACCCGTCGGTGGGGCCGCCGCGGGGCGACCCGACGGGGTGGCGAGCGGACGGCCGCTGGGAGCACGCGACCCTGCGGCGCGCGACCGAACACGGGGTGCGGCTGTACAACGCCGGCGAGTACCACGAATCCCATGACTGCTTCGAGGCAGAGTGGTACGAGTACGGCCGCGGCACGACCGAGTCGAAGTTCCTCCACGGGATGGTCCAGGTGGCCGCGGGAGCGTACAAACACTTCGACTTCGGCGACGACGACGGTATGCGGTCGCTATTTCGGACCGCACTCCAGTACTTCCAAGGCGTGCCGCGGGACTTCTACGGCGTCGACGTGCTGGCGGTCCGAACGACGCTGTCGAATGCGCTGTCGGACCCGACGGAGCTACACGACTGGCAGATACGGTTCGACGGCCGGTACCCGGAGGCCCGCGAAGTCGACCTCGAGTACGCTGAGCGACTGGAGTAGCGCCGCGGTATCAGACCGACCTGTCGCCGCCGGGGCTGTCGGCCGCCGCGACGACGGCGATGACGAGCGCGATGCCCAATGCCACGGCGGCCGCCAAGACGAGCAGGTCCGAGGTGGTCAGCGGGCCGCCGCTCGGGTCGGGGTCGACGAGTTCGTCTTCGGCCGAGCCGACGGCGACGACGCCCTTCATCCCCGCGCCCCGGTGGGAGTTGCAGTAGTACCGGAACGTGATCTCCTCCTCGAACGTTTGCTCGAAGGTGGCGCCCTCTTCTTCTTTTAATCCGGACTCGAAGGCCGGGTCGCCGTCCTCGCCTTCCGGCTGGTGGACGACGTTGTGCTGGCCGCCCTCCCCGGTCCACTCCCAGGTGACGGTCGTGCCTGGGTCAACCAGAATAGCCGGTGGGTCGAACAGGACGCCGTTCTCCCCGACCCCGACCGCGACGGCGACCGACTCTTGGCCGGTATAATCGACCGTGGCTTCGTAGTTGCTCACGTCGCTCATCCACTCGCCGTAGGCCTGTGCGGCCGCGGGCGTAGCCGCCGCGGTCGCACCGATGGCCGCCGCGGCACCGAGCCCGGCCCGCATCAGGCCGCGCCGTCCTAAACCCGCTCCCCCGTCGGTCCGGGCCGCGTTCGCGCCCGTCGTCGGCGATGACTCGCTCATATGCGGTGGTCATCCCGCATGGGGTTATATCGTTGGGATTGCCGCCTTCGCGACAGCATAATTCGTTAGCCGCTCGCCGCACAATCCCCGCCGATGCGAGACATCGACGACACCGATCGGGGACTGCTCCGGCTGCTGCTCGAGGACGCCAGACGACCGTACAGCGAACTGGCCGAGGAGGTGGACCTCTCGCCGTCGGCCGTCAGCGACCGGGTCGACCGCCTCGCCGAACTGGGCGTCATCGAGCGGTTCAACCCTGGACATGGACCGCTCGCGGCTCCGGGACGGCGACCGCCTCGCGGTCACGCTGTCGGCCTCGCCGGGCGAGACGGCGACCGTTCGGGAGGCGGTGGCCGGGCTCGAGGGCGTCGAGCACGTCTTTGCGACCGCCGACGGGCGGCTGTTCGTCGTCGCGACGGTGCCGGACGCGGCGGTCGAGCGCCACCTCGCGCCCGCCTTCGAGACGGGCGCGGTCGAATCGGTCGACGTCTCGCCGCTGGTCGGCGACGACCGCTATCCGGGGCTCGGCGAGGCGACGCTCGGACTGGAGTGTGCCGAGTGCGGCAACACCGTCACC
>PXSE01000147.1 GCA_003022905.1 Halobacteriales archaeon QS_9_68_42 | reverse complement strand
GTGCTGGACTTCGCGGCGTTCAAGCAGTTCCTCGTCGAGGACGGCAAACGGAAGGGCGCCGAGTACTGGTTCGACGCCCGGGTGTCGAAGCCCATCACCGAGGACGGCAAGCCGGTCGGGGTCAAGTACAACGGCTCCGAGGCGGTGTACGGCGACGTCATCGTCGACGCCACCGGGCCGGCGGCGCCGCTGGCGAAGGAGCTCGACGTCTGCGACCTCGACCGGAAGAACCACGCCATCGGCGTCGAGTACGAGTTCGAGGGCGTGGACCTCGACCACGAGGGGTACGCCGACCTCCGCGACTCGATGATGCTGCGGCTGGACCACGAGTACGCCCCGGGCGGCTACTCGTGGATATTCCACACGGGCGAGGACACGGCCAAGGTCGGCCTCTGTTACATCCGCAACGACAGCTACCAGCGCTACGCCGAGGTCGACCGTACCATCGATGGCTACCTCGACCACTGGCTGGAGACCGACCCGCGGTTCGACGGCGCCACCCGCATCGAGGGCCGACAGCACCGCGGGTCGGCGCACATCCAGCCGCCGGACTCCCTAAGCACGGACAGCTTCATGGCCGTCGGCGACACCGTCCCCACCATCGACCCGCTGTGGGGCGAGGGAATCCACAAGGGCATGAAGTCGGGCCGCGCCGCGGCGGTCACCGTCGACAGCTGCCTGACCCGCTCGGAGCCGGACACCTCCGCCGAGAGCTTCTCGCTATACGACGAACTGTGGCACGAGGAGGTCGCCCCGGACATGGCCTCGCGGCTGCTGATGACCGATATGCTGTATCTCGCCCCCAACGAGCGGTACGACCAGCTCATGCGGGACATGCGGGGCCTCGACCACGACACACTGGAGCGGGCCAATGAGGGCGACATGCTCGCCATCCTGCGGCTCCTGCGGCTCGGCGACGTGCCGCTGCTCGGCCGGCTGGCAAAACACCGCCTCGACCGGTGAGGCCGTCCCGGCCCGTGCCGCCGCGACCGCGGGTTGAAGTGGGATGCCGCGGCCACAGCCCCCGTGGAGACGTTCACCGACGTGGCGACGGCGGCGTACTGCCCCCGGAAACTCTACTACCGCCGCCGGAAGGAGGCGTACGACCCGCCGGATGATGTCGAGGCGGTCCGGGAACTGGCGTTCCGGTACCCCGACCTCCTTTCGCCGGAGACGGACCTCGACGACGAGCCGATAGCGCCCACGCCGACGCAGTACCGCTCGAACCTCGGCTGTGCGAAGGCCCGACTCGATTGCTGGGACGGACTGGCCGACCCCGCCGGCCGCGACGTGTTACTCGAGGGGAAGGACTGCCGGGGAATCGCCCACAAGGTGCTTGAGGCGCCGCCCCGTCCGGCTGTCGTCTCGGCGGGCGCGCCGCCGGAGCGGGGGGTCTACGAGTCACAGTCCGTTCGGGCGACGGCGGCCGCCAAGGCGCTGGCGTGGGAGCGCGAGCGGCCCGTCGAGACGGCCCTCGTGGAGTACCCCGCTCACGGCGAGATTCGGCACGTCCGGCTGACCACCCACCGGAAAGCGGCTTACCGACGGGCGCTTCGAGCGGCGGAGACGCTGGACGGGCCGCCGCCCCGCCTCGACGACGACGCCCGGTGTCGGCCCTGCGAGTACCGCGAGGAGTGCGGGGCCCGGACCCGGTCGCTGCGGTCGCGGCTCCCGCTGTGAGCGGGAGTCCACGAACCGTGCGTTGATACGCCTGGATTTCATGTGGTGAGCTAACGCGGGCGCAACACGGAAACGAGCGCGCCGAACCACGGCGCAGACCGGTGTCGCCGCGATGTCGAAGCGGCGGTGGGCGGCGTCGAGGGTCTCTCCGCCGAGGAGTCGGTCGAGGTCGGCGACGCCCGAGGCGGCGTCGCCGCCGGGCAGGAGTAGCGGCCCTTCCTATCGTTCGGCCAGCCAGGCCTCGATCTCCCCGGCGCCGGCCCCGCGGCGGACGATTTCGCCCGTCGACACGTCGACGACGGTGCTCTCCGTGCCGGGCGTTTCGCCGCGGTCGATGACGACGGCTCGCTCGCGGACCTCGGGGGCTATCTCCTCGACCCGCCTGGCGCTGGGTTTGCCGCTCCGGTTCGCGCTCGTAGCGGTTATCGGGCCGACCCGGCGCGCGAGGTCCCGCGCCAGTTCGTGGTCGGGAACGCGGATGCCGACGCGGTCGCGGCCCGCGACCAGAACGTCCGGTACGCGGTCGGTCCGCTCCAGCAGCACGGTGACCGGTCCCGGGAGGAACCGCCCGCAGAAGGCCCGCTCGCGGTCGGAGAGCCGGACGTAGTCGGCGGCCGCTCCGACGTCGGGCAGGGCCATCGAGACGGGCTTCTCCCGGGAGCGGCCCTTCGCCTCGAAGGCGCGCTCGACGGCCTCGGGGTCCGTGGCGTCGGCGGCCAGTCCGTAGACGGTCTCCGTCGGATAGACGACGAGGTCGCCGCGGCGGAGTGCCGCCACCGCGTCGGTCAGCCCGTCGGTCACAGCCGCTCGATGGCCTCCTCGAGGTCGTCGTACGGCGGGAACGCCGGCCACTCCGCCGAGATCCACGACTCCCGTATCGTCCCGTCACCGTCGACGACGAAGACCGCCGGTCGTGGTTCGACGATGCCGGTCATGCCGTCGAGGTCGTGGGCGATGCCGTAGGCCTCAGCGACGCCGTTTCCGGGGTCGGAGAACAGCCGGAACGCCTCGAGGTCCCACTCCTCGAGGAACCGCGAGTGCTCGTACGGCGTCGAGACCGAGAGACCCACCACCTCGGCGTCGTACTCGTCCCACCCGCGGTCCCGGATGGCTTGCCAGACGTAGGTCGCGGGGAAGTCGCCGTCCATCGTGTGAAAGACGAGGACGACGGGACCGTCCTTGAGCAGTTCCGACAGCGCGACGTCCTCCCAGTACTCGTCGTTGACGAGCGGGCGGGTGAAGTCGGGCGCCTCCGTGCCGACGGCGGGGGGGTCCGCCGGCCCGAGGTCGACGACGTCGAAGCCGAGGCTCATTCGGCCTCACCCGCGGCGCTGGCGGTGACGTGGGCGGAGTCAGCCTCGCGGTCGCCGTAGGTCTTCTCGAGGTACGTCACGATGTTCGCGCTCTCGCTCATCGTCACGCCGGTGTTCTCGTCGACGATGGCGGGGACGGTCCGGGCACCGGTGAGTCGCTTGACGGCGTCCCGACGGGAGTGTCGCGCCTCCACGAACCGCGAGCGGTACGCCACGTCGAGGTCGTTCAGCGTCCGGATGACGCGCTCGCAGAATGGGCACGCCTGCAGTCGGTAGACGGTGATGGCGGGGTCGGAGTCGGCGTCGCTCATGCGGGCGGGTAGGGGCGGGCGTCGCCTAAGCGTGTCGGCGCCGGGCCCCTCGGTATCATGGTAAGTCTTAATCCCGCCGCCGGAGAAACCCGGACGTTCGGATGGGCTCTCTCGCGCTCTCGTCGGTCGTGATACAGGCTGGTCCGTCCATCGGCGACGTTCCGCTGAGCCGCGGGACCATCGCGTTCCTCGGCGGGGCGGCGGTCCTCGCGCTCCTGGGGCTGTCGGCGTTCTTCTCGTCGTCGGAGATAGCGATGTTCTCGCTGCCGCCCCACCGAGTGGAGTCGCTGGCGACCGACGGCCTGCCCGGCGCCGGGACGCTACAGGAACTCAAGGACGACCCCCACCGCCTGCTGGTCACCATTCTCGTCGGCAACAACATCGTCAACATCGCGATGTCCTCGATTGCGACGGGCCTGCTGGCCATCTACGTCTCCCAGTCGCTCGCGGTGTTCGTCGCCACCTTCGGCATCACGGCGCTCGTGTTGCTGTTCGGCGAGAGCGCGCCGAAGTCCTACGCCGTCGAGAACACCGAGTCGTGGGCGCTCCGCATCGCCAAGCCGCTGAAGTTCTCGGAGTACCTGCTATTGCCGCTCATCGTCACCTTCGACTACCTGACCCGGCAGGTCAACCGGATCACGGGCGGCCGGGGGGAAATCGAGTCCACCTACGTCACCCGCGAGGAGATCCGCGACATCATCGAGACCGGCGAGCGGGCGGGCGTCCTTGAGGAGGACGAGCGGGAGATGCTTCAACGCATCTTCCGCTTTACCAATACCATCGTCAAGGAGATAATGACCCCGCGACTCGACATGGAGGCCGTCTCGAAGGACGCCACGATCGACGAGGCCATCCAGGCGTGCGTCCAGTCGAACCACACCCGCCTGCCGGTGTACGACGATAGCCTCGACAACGTCCTCGGGGTCGTCCACCTCTCGGATCTGGTCCGCGATTACACCTACGGCGCACACGACGACGTCAAACTCGAGGACCTCATCGAGGAGACACTGCACGTCCCCGAGTCGAAGAACGTCGACGACCTGCTGACGGAGATGCGCGAAACCCGGATGCATATGGTCATCGTCATCGACGAGTTCGGAACCACCGAGGGCATCGTCACCATGGAGGACATCACCGAAGAGATCGTCGGCGAGATCCTCCAGTCCGGCGAGGAGGAGCCGATCGAGATCGTCGACGACCGAACGGCCATTCTCAAGGGCGAGGTCAACATCGACGAGGTCAACGAGGTCCTCGAAGTTGATATCCCGGAGGGCGAGGAGTTCGAGACGCTGGCCGGCTTCATCTTCAACCGGGCGGGCCGCCTCGTCGAGGAGGGCGAAACCATCGAGTACGGCGGCCTCGACATCTACGTCGAGCGCGTCGAGAACACCCGCATCATGAAGGCCCGACTGGTCAAGACCGAGACCTACGAACAGCCCAGTGAGACCGAGGTCCCAGAAGACGAGGCCTAAGGCCGCCGGCAGCGGGGCCGCGCCGCGTCACAGCACTATCGAGATGGCGGTGTAGACGCCGTACCCAAGCGTGCCGGCGCCGACGAGCGACCCGACCCATGCCAGCACCGTGTAGCCCATCTTCCCGGCGCTGATGCCGCCGGTGCCCGCGGAGGCGCCGGCGCCGATGACCGCCGAGACGATTATCTCGTTGAACGAGATGGGCACGCCGAGCAGGATGGCCGTCTGGGCGATGACGAACGAGGGGATGAGCGCCGCAATGGAGCGGCGCGGCCCCAGCGAGGAGTAGTCCTGGGAGATGGCCTTTATCATCCGGGGGGCGGCGGTCCACGACCCCGCGAGCAGGCCGAGGCCGCCGCCGAACAGCAGCGCGAGAAGCGGGACGTCGAGGCCAGCGGCCTCGAACAGCGGCAGCAGGGGCCCGAGCGCGAGGCCGACCTGGCTGCCGCCGGCCGAGAAGGCCACCAGGCCGCCGAGCGCGAGCAGGAAGTGCCGCTGGCCGGCCGCCTCGTCGGCCCGCATGTCGGCGGCGAGGGCGGCGGCGACGACGACGGCGAACGCGAGCGTGATGGCGGCCCGCCCGAGACGGCCACCGCCGACCGTGGCGGCGACGGTGGCGGCCTCGTCGGGCGGCCCCAGCAGGACGAACTCGACGTTTGCGAGGATGGCGCCGACGACCCCGGCCAGCGCTGGGATGGCCACTGCCTCGGTGACCGCCTCGTTGCGGAGCAGTTTCGCGGTCCCGTAGGCGACGCCGCTACCGACGAACGGCGTCAGCGTCCACACCGTCAGAATCTCGTAGTACTTCGGCCAGGCCGGACCGCCACCCAGCGCCAGCCCCGTCCCGACGACGGCGCCGGTGACGGTGAAGGCGGTCGCTATCGGATAGCCGGTGAAGACGCCGACCGCGACCAGGACGGCCGCGATGGTCAGCGCGACGATGGAGGCCGCCGGCGACAGCGTCGCCCCGACGACGAGCTCGCGGCCGACCGCCTCCGTGACGTTGGCGCCCTGCAGCGTCGCCCCGGCCAGCCCGAGAATGCCGACGAAGAAGCCGGCCCGCATCACCGAGATGGCGTTGGCGCCGACAGCGGGCGCGAAGGGCGTCGACCCCGAGGAGCCGGCGCCGATGGCCCACGCCATGAAGAGGCTCGCGCCCCCGGCGATCATGAACGTCGCGAGCGTGCCGGCGTCCATTTGACGTCGGTACGATATCGGGACTGATAAAGCCCGCAGGACGAACACGGCGACGGAAAGGCGTTTACCCGCTGCGGCCGCAGTGCGGCTGTGTCCGACGCCGACGACGCCTACCGCACTCTCGTGGGCCCGGCCGAGAGCCAGCTCACCGTCCAGGGCTCGGAGTTCATCGGCCGCGCGGCGCCCGTCGAGGACGTGGCGGCCGCCGAGGCGTTCTGTGAGTCCGTCGTGGCCGACCATCCTGATGCCACGCACAACGTGCTGGCCTACCGGGTCCGGGCGGACCCGTTCCGGGAGTACGCCTCCGACGACGGCGAACCCTCCGGCAGCGCCGGCGACCCGATGTTGTCGGTGCTTTCGGGCCGCGAACTGGAGAACGTCGCCGTCGTGGTTACCCGGTACTTCGGCGGGACGGAGTTGGGAATCGGCGGTCTGGTGCGGGCCTACTCGCAGACGACAAAAAACACCGTCGAGGCGGCCGGCGTCGCCGAGCGCAGACCCCACGAGATGTTTGCAGTCACCGTCGCCTACGACGACTCCGGGACGGTCCGGAACGTCCTCGAGAGCGAGGGCGTCGCCTTCGAGGCCGACTACGGCGAGACGGTGGCCTTCGAGGTGCGGGTGCCCGTCGCCGACGCCAAGGCCGTCGCTGACCGGATACGGAGCGCGACGAGCGGCCGTGCGGAGTTCGGGTAGCAGTTGCCCGTGATACGGTCTGTTCGTTCGATTTCGGCTCGAAACCCTTGGTCAGTACAATGACCTCTTCTACTGGGGTCCCCCTCGCTTCGCTCGGTCAACCCCCGGTAACACCCACTGATGACAAAAGGCCGCCTCCGCGGAGTTTCCCCCGTTCCCGGCGGTGAACCGCTCGCTCCCGTTGATCGCTCGCGGATGCCACGCTCGCACTTAGCTGTTCTTCCGCCGGAGATCGGTCCGACAGAACGTTCATACTGGCTGTGGATGATATGGAGGTATGGAGACGGTTGACCTCGACTACGTCGATCGCTGCATCCTCTACTCGCTCCAGGAGGACGCCAGACGAATGTCCGCGAACGCTATCGCCGAGCGAATCGATGTGTCGGCACGAACGGTGAGAAACCGAATCGACAAACTCGAGGAGTCCAGCGTAATCGACGGGTACCGCCCGGACGTAAACTACGAAATCACGGGCTATCAACTGCACACGATGGTGGTCTGTACGGCCCCAATCGAAAGACGAGAGCAGATTGCAAAGAAGGCGGCAGACGTCCCAGGTGTGGTCAACGTGAAGGAAATCATGACCGGCGACCAGAATTTGCTGGTGGAGGTGGTCGGGACCGACGGGGACGACCTCAGCCGAATCACGACTGACCTCAACGATCTCGGGGTGCGAATCAACGACGAAAACATCATACGTAACGACCACGACAGCCAATTTCACGAATTCGATAGCTGTGGTACCTCCTCACAACTGACATCAGAGTGAGTACCAGGTCCCCTGCAGGCCGCTGAATTCGCTTTCCGCCGCGTAACCCGTCTGAATTCGAAATCAGAAATAAATCGGTTGCTTTATTCTTTTTCAGAATGTATCTGCTCTCGTATCCCGATATCGGAACTCGCTCCATGGACACGATTCGACGGAATCCACGCGACAATCCCGACGAAACGGCACAACACGTCCTCGTGATTGATGGGGGCCACTTCGGCCTCGCCGTTGCCGAATACCTTACCGAGGGCGCTCGCTCGGTGACGCTCGTCTCCGAAACCAAACCGACCGGCGTCGCAGACGAGGTGACGCTCATCCAGCGCACGCTATCGGATGCGGACGACGTCCGGGCCCTCGCATCGGAGGTCACCGACATCGACATTATTGTCGTCGTCGGCTCCGACTCTGAGGCGTTACTGTTGGGATATCTAGCCCGACATGAGTTCGACCCGCGTGACGTCGTAGCGGGCATCTCGAATCCGGCTAACGAAGCGGCCTTCGAAGGGACTGGCATGGATGTCATCGACATGCCTCGGCTCTTCGCTGAGCGGATACGTAGCGGATACGAGTGAACCGGTCGTTCGGCGGTGGAAACTGGGCGCCCGAACACGACGAGTGTGAATCGATGAACATTAACTGGTGAACATCATGACAAAAGAACTCGAGCGCGATCTCGGACTACCCGCCGTCATGGCTATCAGCATCGGTGCGATGGTAGGAAGCGGTATCTTCATTCTCCCGGGGTTAGCGATGAAGATGGCTGGCCCGGCCGTCGTGTTCGCGTACTTCCTTGCCGGCATACTGGTATTGCCTGCGGCACTGAGCAAGTCCGAGATGGCGACGGCTATGCCCGAGGCCGGCGGGACATATCTGTACATCGAGCGGGCGATGGGACCGCTGTTCGGGACGATTGCCGGCGTCGGCACGTGGTTCTCGCTGACGTTCAAGGGAGCATTGGCACTCGTCGGCGGCGCACCGTATCTGGTGTTGTTGTTCGACCTCCCCGTGACCCCCGTCGCGTTGACGGTCGCAGTCCTGCTGATCGTCTTGAACATCGTCGGCGCGAAACAGACCGGCCGGATGCAGATTGCTATCGTCGCAATCATGCTGGCCACGATGGTCTGGTTCATCGTGGCCGGGACGCCGAGCGTCGAGAGCGCTCGCTTCGAGGGTTTCTTCAACAGCGGGGTCGGCGGGGTTCTCGGCGCGACCGGATTCGTCTTCGTCTCTTATGCCGGTGTCACGAAGGTCGCCAGCGTCGCCGAAGAGGTTGAAAATCCCGACCGGAACCTCCCGCTCGGCATCCTCGGCTCGCTCGTCGTCACCGCCGCCATCTACGTCGCCATCGTGACGGTGATGGTGGGCGTCGCCGAACGGGCCGCACTCACCGACACGGAGACGCCGATGCAGATCGCGGCCGGGAACGCGCTCTCCGCACTCGGCGTCGGGGCCGTCATCATCGCGGCGCTGCTCGCGCTGATCAGCACCGCCAACGCGGGTATTCTCTCCTCCTCGCGGTACCCCTTCGCGATGAGCCGCGACGACCTCGCTCCCGATATCTTCGAGAACGTCAGTGACCGATTCGACACGCCGGTCAACGCGATCACTATCACCGGCGGGGTGTTACTCGTCCTCATCGCGTTCGTCCCCATCGACGACATCGCCAAGCTCGCCAGCGCGTTCAAAATTCTGGTGTTCATCCTCATCAACGTCGCCGTCATCGCCTTCCGCCAGGGTTCGATCGAAACGTACGAGCCTAGCTTCGAGTCACCGCTCTATCCGCTCCCCCAGCTGGTCGGCATCGTCGGGGGGGTGGTTCTCCTGCGATACATCGGGCTCGTGCCCCTGGTCGGGGCCGTGGTCATCACGGTCGGCTCGATGGTGTGGTACTATCTCTTCGTGTACCGGCGGGGTGGCGTCGGCCGGGAGGGTGCGATGGCCGACGCCTTCCGTCGGAGTCTCGGTCGGGACGTGGTCGAGCAGACCGAATCCGAGGTCGGAACCGACGGCGACGAGGTGCTGGTTGCGGTCACCGAGGGGACACCGCCGGCCGTCGAGCGGTCGCTGATCGACCTTGCCGTAGACGTAGCCCGCACCCGTGAGGGCGGTGTTCGGGTCGTTCGGTTCGACGAGGTTCCCGACCAGACGCCACTCCCGCAGTCCGCCGAGCGACTCACCGAAGGGGACCAGGCCTTCGAGGACCGGCTAGCCGATCGGGCTATGGATCCGGCAATCCCGGTCCGCTACGGCGAGATCGTCAGTCACGATAGGCGACACGCGATCGTCAACTACGCCGCCGATGTCGGGGCGGATACCCTGATTATCGAGCGTTCGACCGGGTCGAAGCACCTGCTGGGCAGCGACGCTGGCTGGATTGAAGACCATGCTCCCTGCGACGTCATCGAGGTCTCGAACTTCGACCACGATACCATCGAGCACATCGGTGTTATTACTGACCAGGGGCCGTTCGATCCGACGAAGATCGGACTGGCGGACGCACTCGCTACAGCGGCCGATGGGACGCTTACGTTCCATTTCCCGATAGCGGCGGACGCGCCGGAAAGTCGCCGAAACACGATCGAAGATTATTTCTCCGAACTGATGGCTCTGTGTGAGGCCCCGGTCGAAACCCGAATCGTCGAGTCAGGGCCCGACGATGCCCTCGAACTCTCGGCTCGTGGTTCCGATGTCCTCGTCGTGAGTGGCGTCCAACGCGGTTTCACGGACCGACTGTTCGGTCGTACGAATCCGGCCGGCGTTGAGAGCGGACACGGGACGCTGGTTGTCTACGGAGAGAGCCAACCAGGGCGGGTCCGTAAGGCAGTCGAACGGCATTTATTCTGAGCGGCAGTCTCACCACGGGCGAGCAACGCCGTCACACGCCCGTCTGACGCTTCGACAGGAGCGAAACCGCACGCAGGGAGGCACCTCCACGTGAAGAAGAGGGGTTCACTGCCGTTTGACTGGAGGTGAGGCGGCGACGGCGGCGGTCGTATTTCGACGGGAAACGGCGGGCCGGGTCAGGTGCCGAACGCCCGGTCGCCGGCGTCGCCGTGTCGACCTCGAACCGCTCGTCCTCACGTTCGAGAGAGGTGATAGCCATCTCTGCGAAATCCGGCTTACCATCGACGTGAAAAATGTCGATTACCACACCTCCTGCCCCCCGTTCATCACCCATCGAGATACTTTCACGTCTGAGCCAATCATGAGTCGTCTCCCGTTATCTCGTCCAGATTGATGGGGACCTCGGGTGGATGGTCGTCGAGTTCGACCGCTACGCCGAAGGAAACGATTGACGAGATTCCTTCCTCGACGGACAGGTCGAGTGGATACACCTCATCCTCGGCCATATGGAGAATGAACCCACCCATGAACGGGTTCGGACCCATCGGCATGAACACGGTGAGCATATCGTCCTCCTCGGTTATTCGTTCGATCATCTCCGGAGGGTTTGATGTCTTGAACGCAACCGAATACGATCCCTCTTTCGGGAACTCCACGAGGACGACGTCCTTGAAATTCCGGGTATCACCGTCGAGCAACATCGTACTGATCTGATCCAGCGGGTTATAGATGGATCTGAC
>PXSE01000146.1 GCA_003022905.1 Halobacteriales archaeon QS_9_68_42 | reverse complement strand
CCCACGACATCGACCCCGAGGAGGCCGTGTTCATCAGCGCCGAGGCCGAGCGCGGCCTCGACTCGCTGCGGGAGACCATCTGGGACGAACTCGGTCTCATCCGGGTCTACATGGACAAGCCGGGCCGCGGCGTCGACCGCGAGGAACCGCTGGTCCTCACCGAGGGGGCGACCGTCGACGACGCCCTCGAGAAGCTGGGCGGGAGCTTCGACCGGCGGTTCCGGTTCGCCCGCGTCACCGGCCTCTCGGCGAAACACGACGAACAGCAGGTCGGCCGGGACCACGAACTCGTCGACGAGGACGTCCTGCGAATCGTCGCACGGAAGTGAACCGCAGTACGGAAGTACCGGCGGCACGTAGCGACTGCCGGATGGACGACAGGTCGTCCTCGAGACGGCGACTCGCCGCGGTCGCGGGTCTCGGGCTCCTGCCGTGGACGGTCGTCCTCCTCGACGGGGAGGCGAGTCTCGTCTTCGGGTTCGGCCTCGCGAACACGAACCCGCCGACGCTGGTGAACCTCTACGACTACCTGTTCGTTTACACGGGCGGACTCCCCGGGCGGTTGCAGGCGTGGCCCGCCGGCGTGCGCGCTCGCGAGTGCAGCTGGTGGTCTCCGGTCGTTCGAGGACCCGCGGCTGACCGGCGGCCTGCTCGTCTTTGCCGGCCTCTCGCACGCGCACGTCGCCTACGGGCTCTATCGGGTGTACGGGACGAGTCCCGCGACGGTGCTCCCGGCCGGGGCACTGGCGACGTGGGCAGTAGCGTGGTGGTTCTACTGGCCGCTGGCCCGCGAGCGGGGTCTCGGGCCGCTTTAGGGTTCGACGCTCCAGGTGCCGGTGACCGAGACGCGGCCGTCGTCGACCTCGACCTCCCGTTCGTCGGCGGTGTTGCCGACGGTGGTAGTGACCGTATCGCGGTCGGGGGCGCCGCCGTCGGCGTACACCGCTGCCATGTTGCCGGTCCGTTCGGACTCCCCGTACGTGTGGGTGTAGACCTCGCCGTCCGACCAGCCGAGCGTGGATTGGGCCCGTACCCACGCCTCGCCGACGCCCGATTCCTGGAAGAAGCGGTCGAACCAGGCCCCTCGACGGAGCCGACCCCACGCCCCCATCAGCACGTGCCCCGGCCCCGCCCGGTCCAGCATCCAGGCCGCCTCGTCGGACCGGTTGGCGAGTCGCTCGGTCGCTCCCGCCGCCGCGTCGAGTACCCGTTCGACATCGGTCCGCAGGGTGGCCACGCCGGTCGGCGTCTCGTCGTCCGCCCGTCCCGTCAGGATGGGCGGGATGCCGAACACGAGCGCCGACTCCCGGGCCCCGAAGACCATGGGGACGTCGCTGTCGTTCACGGTGCCCTCGTACATCGCGGCCCCACGGTGGCTGCCCGCGCGTTCGAGGTCGGTAGCCGCCGGGATCCCCGCGACGACCTCGGTGGCCGTCGGAATCTCCGCGACGGCCTCGAGGTCGAACGTCCCCTCCAGAACGATGGCATCGGCCGTCATGACCAGCCGTTCCATCGTGCCGAACTCGAAGGAGTCGCTCCCCTCCGGCGTCGCCGTGGGGGTCTCCGGCCGGGGCGTCTCGGTGGATTCGGGGGCCGGCGTCGTGACCACCCCGTCAGCGGGAGCGGTCCCGCCGGCCGCACCGAAGTATCCCGGGTACAGGTTCTCGACGTACGGTTCGAACAGCGCCAGCGGGAAGAAGTACGGGAGGAGCAGGAACCTCGCCCCGCCGGCCCCGATCAACCCACCCGACACCGGGACGGTTCGGAGCGCATCGGTCGCGGGCGTCGTGGCGTCGGGGTCGGCCGTGGCCTCGCCCGAGGACTCCCCGGTCGGCAGGTCCTCCCGGAGGGTCTCCACGTGGCCGACACCGGTCCAGTCGATGGACAGGAAGAAGGTCCCCTCCCCGCCGGGGCCGGTGGCGGGGACCCATCGGGCGTACCCCGGTGGCTCCGGTGGGGCGGTGTCCCCGCTCGGCGTCCCCGTCTCCGTGGACCCGAAGATGTCGAACCGACCGGTGCATCCGGCGGCCGCGGCGAGCGGCACCGCAGCAGCGGTCGTCAGGAACCCCCGGCGTCCGAGCGGCATGTCCTTCCCGAGGCCACCGGGACGGATAAATGTACCCCGGCGTCGCCGGTCTCCACCGGTCGTCGGGTCCTCTCCGGGGTGGAACCCCCATTGGGGCAGGACCGGAGCATCGGCGACACGACGCGCCGGGCGGGAGCCCCGGGCGTCGCTGCCGGTGGCCAACAGACGGACGGACGACTCCGGAGACGGTGCTGTCGTCCGGAACACTGCGGAATGGGCCGTCGACCGTCGCCCGGCCGGTCGAGAACGGGACTCGGAGGCGCTCTACGCTTCCTCTCCGGATTCGGTCTCGTTCGTGTATGTGCCGGTGACCGAGACGCGGCTGTCGTCGACCTCGACCTCCCGTTCGTCGGCGGTGTTGCCGACGTGGCGCTCGACCTCCTCGCGATCGGGCGTTTCCTCCTCCGGATAGACCGCCGCCATCTCGCCGGTCAGTTCGGTCTCGGCGAGAGTCAGCGAGTACACCTCGCCGCGGGCGTCACCGAGTGATTCAGGGGTCTCGTCCAGGCCGCCGCCGTCGGCGTCGTCGTTGCGGTCGGCGAACCGGTCCTCCTCGCCGGCCTCCACGTCGAGGGCTCTCTCGACGGAGGGCCGTGCGCTCTCCTCGTCGGCGTCGCCCTCCTCCGTGGGCGTTCGCTCGAAGGACGCACTGTTGGAAGGTGGCGAGCCGAAGACCAAGGCGTCCTCGCGGGCCGCAAACGCCAGGCCGTCGGTGCTCACCAACGTGGAGTCGCCGGTCCCCTCGTAGATGCGGGTTCCCCGGTGTTCGCCGCTCCGTTCGAACCGCTCTGCGGCGTCGTCGATAGCCTCGAGGTCGAACGACCCTTCGAGAACGGCCGTCTCGCCGGTGAACAGCATCGTCTCGACGGTACCGAGTTCCGAGTCGCCCTCGTCGGTCGGCGACCCCTCGTCGCCGGTCTCGTCACCGACGCCCGGTCCACCGCCGACGCCCAGGGATTCCGCGAGGAGTTCGCCGACGAACCCATAGAGGCCGAGCTGGAGGCCGAGCGCAAACCCGACGAACACCGCGCCGAAGGTGGGGACACCGACCAGGGCGTCGACGTTTTCCTCCCGGCCGGCGTTCGGTGTCTCCCCGAACGGGTCGTCCCCGGTCGGCAGGTCCTCCTGGAAGTCCTGGAGGTTGCTCAACCGGGACACGTCGAAGTACACGAACAGCGTCTCCTCGTCGTCGGTCGAGCGGGCGGGTACCCATCTGGCGTATTCCGGCGGATTCCGTGTGTCGTCGTTCCCACCGATCCCGAACCCGTCGGTACACCCGGCAGTCGCGGCGAGCGGCACCGCGGCAGCGGTCGTCAAGAGCGTCCGTCTCCGGAGGGCCATATCTCCCCGTCGGCTGGACCCCGGATAAACTTGTCTCCGACCCGTCCCGGTGCGCCGTTGCCAGGCTTTTCGTACCCGGCGCCCCACCGTCCGGACATGGACGCGACGCTGGACCACACGATGATGCGCGTGTACGACCTCGAGGAGTCGCTGGACTGGTACGGGACCCACCTCGACTACGAGGAGAAGGGCCGCTGGAAGGCCGACACGTTCACGAACGTCTTCCTCGGACCGGAGAACGTCCACGACGAGGGCGCACTGCTCGAGTTGACCTACAACCACGACGGCCGGGAGTACGCGATGGGCGACGCGTGGGGCCACATCGCCGTCCGCGTCGAGGACGTCGAGGCCGCCTACGCGGAGCTGATGGACGGGGGCGTCGAGGACTACCGGCCGCCCGACGAGAACCCGGGCTACGCCTTCGTGACGGACCCCGACGGCCACGAGGTCGAAATCGTCGAGCGCGACCACGGCGCCCGATGGTCGCTGGACCACACGATGATTCGGGTCGAGGACGCCGACGAGGCGCTGGGCTTCTGGAGCCGGAAGTTCGGGTACGAGCCCGCCGGCCGGTGGGAGGCCGACAGTTTCGCGAACTACTTCGTCGAGCCGGAGAACGCCGCCGAGGAGGCGATGGCCGTCGAGCTGACCTACAACTACGACGGCCGGAGCTACGAGATGGGCGACGCCTGGGGACACCTGGCGGTCCGGTGTTCGGACCTCCACGAGGCCTGGAGGACCCTGATGGAACGGGAGGCGACCGATTACCGCGACCCCGCATCCTGTGACGACCGGTACGCGTTCACCAGGGACCCCGACGGCCACGAAATAGAGGTCGT
>PXSE01000145.1 GCA_003022905.1 Halobacteriales archaeon QS_9_68_42 | reverse complement strand
GTAGACGACGGCGTCGGCGGTCACCGGCGAGTTGTCGCGGGTGATGGCCTCCTGGCGCGGCACGTCCAGCGTCTGGGTCCGCATGTCGAAGGTGTAGGTCCGGGCGACGAACGGCGGGATGAAGTTGATGCCCGGCTCGAGCAGCCGTCGGTACTCGCCGAACACCGTCAGCGCCCGTTTCTCGTAGGCGTTGACTATCTCGACGGCCTGGTACACCGCCACCGCCGCGACCACCAACAGCAGTAGGGCGACGATGGGCAGGACGGTACCACCGAGCTGGAGGGGTGTGAACATGATTCGACTTCGGCCGAACGCTTGATAAGGGTTCGGACGCCGCTGCGTGCCGACCGGGTCAGGCCGGCTCGCCGTCGCCCTCGCGCTCCCGTTCGCGCTCCTCGGCCTCGCCCCGCTCGCGGTCGGCCGCCAGTTCCCGGTCGATGTCGTCCTCGAACACGGAGGTCGACTCGACGGTGATGACGTTGCCGCCGCCGGGGTCGACCACCATCACCTCCTCGCCCTCCGGAATCTCGCCGTCCAGAGCCCGTGCCTGGTAGTGGGGATTGAAGCCGCCGCCGTCGAGTTTGACTTCGCCGTCGCGCCCGGTAACCCGCTTGGTGACCCGACCGGTTTGGCCCCGCAGCGACCCCGAGTCGGAGGTCTGGCCGCTGCCGGTTCCCCCGTAGAAGTCGAATTGTCGGTAGCCGTACAGGGCCGCGCCGCCGGCGGCGACGACCACCCCCGCGACCACCAGAAGCAGGATCGCCGCCGGGACGTTGATGCTGCTCAGCCCGATTCCCACCAGTCCCGCCGTGAACAGCGCGATGCCGACGACGATGAAGTGTGCGCCCGGGGCGAACGCTTCCATTACCATCAGCCCCGCCCCCAGGACGACCAGCAGAAGCGGCACCGAGAGCCCGAACAGCTCGAGCCCGGTCTGTGCGAGGACGTCGAACATACCCCGAAGTTGGGACCCCCGTCGGATAATGCTTCGGCACGGCGGTGTCAGCCAAGAAACAGCCGCGAGATGACAAAGAGCGCGAAGGCCACGCCCAGGAGGACGAAGGCCGCTCCCTCGAGCGAGGGGTCGCCGGCCTCTATCCGCTCCGGTTCGGCCGCCGCCTCGGCGTCGTCGGCGTCGGCCTCGGCGCGGGCCCCAGCGTCGTCGGCCGCCCCGTCGGCGTCGCCGTTCTCCTCGAACTCCGAGAGCGGAAACCGCCACTCCTCCTCTGCAGTGCCCTCTCCGGCGTCGTGGTCGGCCATGCTCGACTTACGCACCGGGACCGCAAAGGCGTGTTGGGTCGGGACTGCCTACCGGACCCGCGTTCCGGGCACCGCGTCCTCGTGGGTCGTCAGCAGGTCGGCCCCCTCGCCGGCCGCCAGCAACATCCCGTCGGACTCGACGCCGAAAAGTTCGCTCTTCTCGAGGTTGGCGACGACGACGATGCGGGTCCCTGGCAGTGACTCGAGGTCGTGTAACTGCTTGATGCCGGCGACGATTTGCCGGGTCTCGACGCCGATGTCGGCCTGAAGCCGGACGAGGTCGTCGGCGCCCTCGATGGGGTCGACCTCGAGTATCTCGCCGACCCGGAGATCGAGTTCCGTGAACGCCTCGAAGCTCACCCGCTCGTCCGCGATGGGGTCGAGGTCGGCGGCCCCCTCGTCGTCTTCGGCCGCCTCGTCCTCGTCTTCGTCCCCGGTCGCGGCCTCGACGCGCGACTCGAGTTTGGCGTTCAGCTCCTCGACGCGCTCCTCGGGAATCTTCTCGTACAGTTCGGTCGGCTCCTCGAACGCCCCGGCGGGCGGGTCCAGCGCCTCGGCGACCGTCGCCTCGCCGACGGCGCCGTCCTCGCCGAGCTGCGACCAGAGGCGCTCGGACTTCCCGGGCGCGATGGGCTCGAACAGCACGGCGATGGCCTTCGCCAACTGGACGCAGTCGTAGATGACCTGCTCGGCGGTCTCGGGGTCGTCGTCGACGAGCTTCCAGGGCTCGTTGTGCTGGATGTACTCGTTGCCGAAGCCGGCCAAGCCGGTGACGGCGTCGCCGACATCGCGGATGGAGTAGTCGTTGACCGCCGCCCGGAACTCGTCGACGGCCTCCTCGATGCGGCTCTCGACCTCCTCGGAGACGCCCTCGACGCCCTCGGGGGCGCCGCCGTAGTTCCGGCTGGCGAACAGCAGCGACCGGTACAGGAAGTTGCCGACGGCCCCGACCAGTTCGTTGTTGACCCGCTCGCGGAACCGGTCCCACGAGAAGTCGACGTCCTGCTGGAAGCCGCCGTTCGTGGCGAGGTAGTACCGCAACAGGTCGGGGTGGAACCCCTCCTCGATGTACTCGTCGGCCCAGACGGCGCGGTTCCGGCTGGTCGAAAAGCCCTTTCCGCCCAGCGTGACGAACCCCGAGGCCATCACCGCCCGCGGCTCCTGATAGTCGACGCCGTGCAGCATCGCCGGCCAGAAGACCGTGTGGTGCTGGATAATGTCCCGGCCGATGACGTGGACGATCTCGCCGCCGCCGTCCTTGTCGTCCTTCCAGGCCGTCTCCCAGTCGTAGGCGTCGGCGCCGACCCGCTCGGTGTACTGCTTCGTCGAGGAGACGTACTCGATTGGCGCGTCGACCCACACGTACAGCACGAGGTCCTCCGAAGACGCCCCTTCGTCCTCCTGGGCGGGATAGTCGATGCCCCAGTCCATGTCGCGGGTGATACACCAGTCCTGGAGGCCGTCCTCGAGCCACTCCCGGGGCTGGTTCTGGGCATTGGAGGTGCCCTCCAGCCGGTCGAGGAAGCCCGAAAGGTAGTCGGCGAACTCCGAGACCTCGAAGAACTTGTGGGTGCGTTCGCGGTACTCGGCGGGGTTGCCCGAGACGGCCGAGACCGGCTCTTCGATCTCGCCGGGTTCGAGGTGGCGCTGACAGCCCTCGTCGCACTCGTCGCCGCGGGCCCGCTCGCCGCAGTACGGACAGGTCCCCTCGACGTAGCGGTCCGGGAGGTACTGGTCGTTGACGGGGTCGTAGGCGACCATGATCTCTTTCTCGTAGACGTACCCCTGCTCGTCGAGTTCGCGGACGACCTCGGTCGTCAGTTCGGTGTTGGTCTCGTCGTGGGTGTGGCCGTAGCTGTCGAACTCGACGTTGAACTGCGGGAACGTCGACTCGTACGTCTCGTGCCACTCCAGGGCGAACGACTCGGGGGAGACGCCCTCCCTCTCGGCGTTGACCGCGACGGGCGTGCCGTGCATGTCGGACCCGCAGACGAACGCGGTCGTCTGGCCGAGCGTCTCCAGGGCGCGCGCGTACACGTCGCC
>PXSE01000144.1:20989-34724 GCA_003022905.1 Halobacteriales archaeon QS_9_68_42 | reverse complement strand
CGCCCTGGCGGCGACGCTGCACGACATCGGCCACGTCGTCCACCGCGACGACCACCCGTACTACTCGATTCCGCTCGCGGCCGACGTCCTCGACAGGCTTCTCCCGACGCTCGGCTTTTACGACGTCGCCGAGACGGTCCGACTGAAAGGGGAGGTACTGCACGCCATCCTCTGTCACCACACGCCCGAGAAGCCGCTGACCCACGAGGCCGGCGTCGTCCGCGTCGCCGACGCCCTCGACATGGAACGAGGCCGCTCGCGCATTCCCTACGAGAAGGGTGGCCGCGGCATCAACACCATTTCGAGTCAGGCCATCCGGAACGTGACGCTACAGGCCGGCGACACCGCACCCGTTCTGGTCGAAATCGAGATGGTCGACGCCGCCGGCGTCTTCCAGGTCGACGAACTGCTGAACGCAAAGCTCCGCGATTCCAGAATCGAGGATCACGTCCGCATTGTTGCCGTCAACGCCCGCAGCGACGACGAGAACATCGTCGAGCGCATCGAGATGTAAGGGCTCGCGGCGGCGTCGCTCACCGGGTGAAGCCGGTACCCTGTAGCTCCTCGGCGCCGTCGTCACTGACCTGTACCTCGGCGTCGAACACCGCGCGAATCGTGTTGTAGGCCTTCTCCTCGTGCATCCCGGGGTCCATTGCGAACACGCCGAGCATCTCACCGGAGCTGATTCTGGCGGTGAACACGTGCAGGAACCGGAACAGCGTCTGCTGTTCGGTGTACATCAGCGCCGTCGAGATGGAGTCGAAGCCGACCCGAATCGGCGTCGACTCCCCCGCGTCGTCCAGCAGTTTGGCGAACTCCAGGCTGATGCCCGTCAAATCGCCCGGAGAGCTCAACTGCCGGACGGGGACGTCCTCGATGTCGGCCTCCCGGTTCGTGCAGTCGATGATGCCGATCTGATCGCGGTCGGCGCCGCGGTCCAGCAGTTCCTCGACCACCTGCGAGGCCCCTGTGTTCGTAGTAATGACGACGGTGAACTCGTCCCCCTCGGGCGAGACGGCGTCGAATAGTCGCTCATCGGTCGGCGTCGTCGCTCCGGTCATCAGCAGGCTCGCTCCCGGGTCGAAGGTCGCCGTCCGCCCGAACCCCTCGACACGGTAGCTCACGTCAGTCACCTCCCTCCGTCTCGCTCGCCCCCTCGTCGTCGGGGTCAGCCGCCTCCTCGTCCTCGAGGTCGCGGACCATCGCCACGAACTCGTCGCTCTCGATTCCCGCCAGCGTGTCGTCCAGTTCCGCTCGCAGGGCCGCGATGCGGGACTCCAGTTTCATGAACTCCTCGCTTTCGGCCAGTTCCTCCTCGGGCTTGGAGGACTCCAGCACCGCCTGCTTGGAGACTAGTGCGTACAGTTCCTGCTCGAGTTCGGCATACTCCGACCGCGAGAGCAACCGCTCGATGGTCTCGAACAGGGTGTCCCGCTCGACGGGCTTGGTCAGGTAGTCGTCGAAACCCATCCTGATGACGTCGAAGTCCGGCTCGACGGCAGTTACCATCATTACCTTGCAGTCGGCCGACCGCTCCCGGATGGCCTCCAGCACCTCGTCGCCGCTCATTCCCGGCATCAGCCGGTCGAGCAGCACCACGTCGACCGATTCGTCGAACTGCTCGAGGGCCTCCTCCCCGCCCCCCGCCGTCCGGACATCGTACTCGCCCTCGAGCCACCGGACGTACAGCTCGATGAGGGCCTGCTCGTCCTCGACGACGAGTACTGTCGGTTGGTCCGATTCGCTCATCTGATACTGTCTCTTCTGGGGGTAGGACCGTATAGTTTGGCTTCGATACGGTGCTGGGTAACGAACGCCGAATATCGTAGATGTATATCAGGTTCGCTCGGCGAACGCGAGGTCGTAGGTTTCCACGTAACCGCCTTGGAAGAACACCTTCACATGGATGAGTACTGCAGCGTCATCATCGTTTATCGAGGAAGGATTCATCTTGAGAGTGACTGTCTCCGTTGCTCCTGCCGATATCTGATTGCCGCCTAAATTGACAGGCTGTGGCTCTCCTCCATCTTCGGCCTGGACGGTATCCGTCACGCCGAAAGCACTCACTTCACGGATTTCTTCTGGTTCCCTCTCGACAGTCGGGCAATCTAATGTAGTACCACTAGCACAATTGCTATCTGTAGTTGGATCTGGAGCTGTATCAATCCCACTCGGAAGCGACTGGACCGCGTACTCGAGTTGAATCCTGTTTATTTCAGTCGGCTGGGGTCCATCGTTACGAAGGTCTAGTTCCACTTCATCGTTACTACGGTCTATACTGGTGTCGGTCACGACGATTGCGGTTGGTCCAGTCGGGTTGCCACCTACGACTACGACACTAACCGAACTCTGCCCAAGAGTAGGGTCAGATATGGAGGCCGCATCGACATTGACGGTGGTGGTGCTCCCGGCGGGGGGCGACGGGAACTCGGCGGTTGCGATTCCCTGAGCGTCACTGGTTACCGTTTCTGTGGCGCCGGAACTCACCAACTCGAACTCCACTTCTTGTCCCGGAATCGGGTTGTTGAATCGGTCGCGGACCTCCGCGCTCACTTCCACCGGCTGTCCGGGTGTGATACTTTTCGTGCTGCCTCCGCTGAATGTGACGTACGTCGGGCTGGGACTTGGGGCGCTGTTGTCGACCTCGTAGCGGGGAACTTCGAGTTCGTACTCTATCGGGTTGCCGCTACCGTCTTGGGACCTGAGTTCGAGTGTCACCTCGTTCGCCGTCGCGTCAACGTTCGCATCGACGACATTGCTCTGCCCGCTCACGATGCTGTCCCACTGCTCCTGTCCCAGTCTCGTCGGGAGCGTGAGTTCGATAAAGTTGTTTGGACCGGGAGTGCCGTGCTGGATAGGAACGGTCGTCGTCGGAGCGGGTGCGGCGTCAACGCCGAGCGGCCGGGTGGCGGCGGAGGATCGGTCGAAATCGCCCGCGGTCGACACGAGCGAAATCGTGGTCCCGTCGACGACCGCTCGGTCCTCGACGACGACGGAACTATCGCTGGAGTTCAGGTACATGACCCCGTACTCGGAGACGAGCGACGGTGGGTTCTGGTACTCGTTGTAGTTCGGTTCGTACACCAGCGACCTGAGTTCGAAACTCAGCTCGCCGGGGGTATTGACGTTCTGAATACGTTCGTCGACTTGCCCCTCGGGCGACTGAATGTCGCCGCCCTGCGCCACGAATTCAGCGGTTTGTGCGTCCGTCGACCTGACGGCTCCCGAGGGGTCCGGTGGATTGATGAACAGGAGTCTGGAGGGATAGCTCGCGCCGAGACTGAACGACACCGACCGCCTGTTGCCGTCGCGAACCGATTCGGAGACGCTCTGCTGGAGTTCCGCGAAGTCTCCCTGCACCTCCTGGTTGTGCTTGAACTCTACCTCCTGATTCTGCGCCGGCACCGCCTGCGTCTGGATGATACCCAGCAGCACGATCAGGATGCCGAACACCAAGATTGCGCCCATGACCTCCGATACGCCCCTCTCGTCCGAACTGAACTCTAACTTCTCAATCATATAAACCAGAACACCACCATGGTGAGTACCGTGAGGCCGACGCTGTACTTCAGCCCCGCGAGGATGTTGTTGTCGGCGAGCTTGCCGGCCAGCAGGCCGCTCCCGATGCCCTGGATGAGCGCCGAGTGCAGGAACACCGTCCGGTAGACGCCGACGGGCACGCTACCGAACCCGGCGAACGTGCCGTCGCCCCGCAAGGACGTCGTCTCCGGGCCGGCAAACTGGGCTATCTTGCTGAGATAGCTCACGTCCAGCACGACGATGACTCCGAGATACACCAGAAAGCCGATGACGACGATGGCCGTGTAGGCGCCCATCTCGCTGCGCCGCTTCCGCTCTATCTGGTAGCGGTTGCGGGTGTCCTCGGCGGCGATGGAGATTATCTTCGCCAGGTCGCTCGAGGACCGGTTGCCCTTGGCGATGAGCTTCATCGTCCGGGTCACCTGCGGCACGCGGAGCCGGTTTGCGAACTCGAGCAGCGCGCGCTCGACGTCCTCGTTCCAGGCGACGTCGTTCCGCACCTTCCGGAGTTCCTCCGCGAGGGCGCCCTCCGACCACCGGGCGACGAGGTTCAGCGATTCGACCAGCCGGATGCCCATCTGGTTGGCGCTCGAGAGGATGTTCAGCGTGTCCGGGAACCGCTTTGCGATGCTCCGCTTGCGCCGCCGCTGGGACTCGTAGAACATCGTCAGCGGAACGGCCGCGATGAGGAACGGCACCGCGAAGTACCCGCCCGTCGCAATGACGGGCGCCTCGAAGAGGCCCTCGAGGGTGGTCGGCAGCACGCCGGACAGCGCCAGCCCGCCGGCGACCACCAGCGCCAGCGGCACGGAGAACAGAAGCGACAGTAGCGGGCTCCGGTCCCGAATCTGCTCGATGGGGTTCCGGAGCTTCCCCCGCCGTTCGTCGCGCTGTTTCTTGTTCTCGTAGGCCTCGTAGTCGGGGTCGGCCTGGACCTGGTTGCTCCACTCCTTGCGGACCTCCTCGCGGTCGATCTCGAGGGTCTCGGTCGACTCTACGTACGGCTTCGTGAGGATGTCGACGGCCGCGAGAAAGCCGAGCATGCCGAGCGGCAGCCCGAGGTACACGAGGAACAGCGCCTGCAACAGCGCGTCGCCGCCGACGATGCTGATGACCAGAAGCGTCACGATGAGCAAAAGCGGCGCGGCAACGAAGGCGACGATGAATATCTCCGAGAGTATCGCTAGCGTCCCGAGGAAGCTCTCCTGTTCGTCGCGGGCTTGATCCATGTAGGTGCCCGCCTCGTCCTCGAGGAACGTCGAGAAGTCGCTGCCGGAGTCCAGCACCGATATCATGTCATCGATGAACTGCTCGAGGTTCTCCGAGGGGGTGATGCTACGGGCATCCCGGAGCGCCGAAAAGAGGTCGTTACCGAACAGTTCGACGTCCCGGACGACCATGTCGAAATCCTCGGAGACCTCGCCGTACACGTCCTCGGCCTGCGCGAGCTCCTTTATGACTTTGAACGAGTTCATCCCCCCGTGGCTGAGTGCGTACATGTAGATGATGGCGTGCGGGAGGAGGATGTCGATTTGCCGCTCCCGCGTGCCGGAGCGCATCAGCGGGTAGTAGTAGCCGGTCGCGAAGGCGCCGACCGCGAAAAGCGAGACGGTGAACGCGACGAAGGCTACGGTCAGCCCGCCCTGGGCGGCCAGGGATTCGACGCCAAGAACCTCCCAGCCGCCGAAGAGGAACAGCTGGAGGCTCAGAACCGTCCCCAGAAATAGACCGACCGCCGACGAGATGAGCGTGTAGCCGACCACCCGCTCAAGGTAGATGTCGTAGGTGTAGCCCATCCGGGCCTGGTTGAGCCACCGCTGAAGGCTCTTGAACCGGCCGGGGTTCAGAAGAAAGTACGTCCGGATGCGGCCGTGTTCGGCCCTGAGCCGGTCGCGGTCGTCCTCCGAGAGGTCGTGTCGCTCCGGGAACCGCTGGTCGAGCTCGTAGTCCGGAATCGGGGTCGCGTCCTCGATGTTGCCCCCGCTCATTCCTCTTGGAAGTCTCCGGGCTCAAGGGTGCCCTCGTTGACCTTCTTCAGCAGCCCTCCCTGGTCGTTACCGAACATGTGGATGGCGGAGGTGACGTCCTGGTAATCGGAGATGTCGTTGTCAACGAGATACTGGATGAACTCCCGACGCTTCCGGAGTTCCTCGGCGAGTTCGCGGCCGCTCCAGCCGCGGTCGTCGGCGATGTCCTGCAGCACCTGGGAGTTGTTCACCCGCTGGATGGTGTCCTCGTTGGCGTCGCGGGCGAAGATGTCGATGGCCCGGATGGAGTCCTCGGCGTCCCCGTCCGGCAGGATCTCGGTGACCCCGTCGTTCCGCCGGACCCGGTCGCCGTCCATGAACGTCTGCCTCTGGATGGAGATGATGTCCAGCTCCAGCACCATCTGGGTCGGCACGTTCAGCGGCTCGTTCCCCAGGCGGTTCAGCACGCCCTCGACGCTCTCGGCGTGGATGGTGGTGTAGGCAGTGTGGCCCGTCCCGATGGCCTGGAAGAACGTGAACGCGACGTTCTGCTCGGTTCGTATCTCCCCGACCAGCAGGTACTCGGGCCGCTGTCGCAGCGCCGCCCGGAGCAGTTCGTACATCGACACTTCGCCGCGGCCCTCGGAGGTGAGTGACTCCCGCGTGAGGCTCTGAATCCAGTTGTCGTGCGGCAGCGTGATCTCGCGGGTGTCCTCGATGGAGACCACCTTTGCGTCCTCCGGGACGAACATCGAGACGGCGTTCATCGAGGTGGTCTTCCCGGACCCGGTGCCACCGGAGAAGATGAGCGAGCGGTTGTTCTCGATGGCCAGCCAGAAGTAGGCCATCTGCTCGGTGCTGAACGTTCCGCGCTGGATGAGGTCGACCGGCGTGAACGGGATGGTCGCGAACTTCCGGATGGTGAAGTTCGACCCCCTCGTCGCCACGTCCGACCCGAACGTCAACTGCAGGCGGGAGCCGTCCGGCAGGGTGCCGTCCACCAGCGGCTCCGAGACCGACACCTGCTCGCCGGCCCGCTGGGCCAGTCGTAGCGCGAAGGAGGAAAGCTGCTGTTTCTCGAAGGTGATGTTCGTCGGCATGTCGCGGTGTTCGATGTGGTAGACGTACACCGGAATGTCGACGCCGTCACAGGAGACGTCCTCGATGTTCGGGTCCCGCATGATGGGCTCGATGGGCCCGAGGTGGACGAAGTCCCGGAGCAGGTAGTACTTCAGCTTCAGTAGCGAGCCGTCCTCGATGGTCGCTGCCGCGTGGTCGGAGATGATCTCCTTGGCCTTCTTCTCGAAGAGCGCCTCGCGGTCGTCGCCGTCCTCGAGGTCCTGGTACATCAGGCTGTTCCGGAGTATCTTCACCAGGTCCTCGCGGACGTACTCCTCGAACTCCGAGAGGTACGGCTCGTGGACCCGGTATCTGAGTTTGTCCTCGCCGTCGCGCCGCAGGATGGAAACGTAGGCGTACGGCTCGTCCACCCAGAGACGCTGGACCTCCTCGTGGTTGTCGAGATACGAGAAGTCGAAAAACCGCCCCTGGATGAACTCCGTGTCGGGCGGCTCGGCGAACGACTCGTCGATGTCCGTCTCCTTGAAGTAGTCTAGGACCTCCCGGAGTATCTCGCCCTTTATCGGGTGGTCGGAGACGAGTTCGCGGTCGTCACCGCCCGTCGCCTCGCTCACCGCGGGCGTCTCGGCCTCGGCCGCCGCTTCGGTCTCCGTCTCGGCCGCGGCTTCCCCGTCCGCGGCCTCCTCCTCGTCCGATTCCTGCCACTCGAACTCCTCGTCGCCCTCGGCCGTCTCGCTATCGCTGCTCATGACGCTCCCCGTCGAGGTGAGGTGTCTGTCCCATGAACGCACTTTTCGCGTGTTCTTTTATTAACATTATCATTGGAGTCACCACCGTCGGCGCTCGTCGGGACGCCGGACCTGAGACACCGTGCCTTTCGTGAGAGGCGGGGACATGATCGATGGCTCACCTCTATGTGCGGAGCCTAATATTGTTGGCGAATGAGACCAGTTCTGAGTTGCATGAACGTTTCTGTCGGCCCGTAGCGAGCCGGATATTCGCTGCTGTCGGGCACGGCCAGGCGCGACAGTGCTGTGTGGAGACCCGACTCGGGTGAGTTCCGAGGAGGTCGATATGCCCCAGGTGAAAGGCCGACGTCGCCGACGCCGGCCAGCGCGCCCCCCCCCCCCCGGGTACACCCCAACCCCGAACCCCATCGGACGTTACAACGGGAATTAATAAATCCGGTTCGACCGGTTTCTGTTCCTGATAACGCCCCTGCTACGGCCCTGTGGGTCGCTTTCGAGGCCCCTGCTCCGGGAACGGAGCGAAGCGAGCGGGAGGTCGGCAACCAATTGCTATGGCGTTCACGGCTCGCTCCGCTCATTGTTCATGTTGTCGAGGCGCTCACGTCCGTTCGCGCCTCGCTATGCGCTTCGCGGGCCGCTTTGCTCCCCGCTTGCGTCGTCGAGGCCTCGCGTTGCTCGGCCTCGCTATGCGCCGACCGGGACTCCCGCGAGAGAAGCGGGACGCGACCGGAGAGAGCGTCTCGGGGCGGCCGAACGGCGACCGGAGGAACCGTGAGGCAGCGAGTGAGAGGTCGGACGGGGCACGACCTCGGGAGTACTCCGTCCGGGATTTGAACCCGATGCCGGACGGTCGCTCCCTCCGGTCACGCTACGTTCGCCGCGGTTCAAATCCCTCCGTTCCGCATTTCCTCGCTCCGATGGCGAGCGACACGCACGGCGGTCGCTCGCAGTACAGCGCTCGGAAAATGCGCCGACCGGAATTTGAACCGGAGGAAGACGGACCGCTCGCTTCGCTCGCGGTTGCGACTTCCAGGGTTCAAATCTCTCTGGCGATTTCGCTCCTCGCGTTCGCTCGTTGCAGAAATGCGCCGACCGGGATTTGAACCCGGGCCATGAGCTTGGAAGGCTCAGGTCCTACCACTAGACCATCGGCGCCCTCGTCACTTTGTTCCTCGTGCGCCGGGGTTCGTAATCCCTTCGGGATTACTCACCATCGGCGCGCTCACTCCGTTCGCGCCCCGTGGCTCGCAACCCGGTCGGATTGCGCACCGTCGACGCGCTCACACCGAGATTGTGCGCCATCCGTCAAGGGCCTTTCCGTTCGCCACGGTCACGACCGGCCCCGGCGCGATAGTCAGTGTGCCGTCCAGCTCATCCGTCAAGGGCCTTTCCGTTCGCCGCGGTCACGACGGGGCGACGACCGCATAGCAGTTGCCGCTGGAGAGCCACGACCGCTCGACGGCGAGGTCCGTCGCCGCCAGGTCGGCCTCGAACTCCGCGGGCGCGTATACGTGATAGTACCGCTCGACGGCCTCCCCGTCAGGCATTGTCCAGTCAATTTGGGTGTCGAAGCCGCGCTCATCGTCGGCCGACGCCTCGAAGCGGTCGTGGGCGGTGCTCCAGGCGCTGACCAGCGCCTCGCCGCCCGGCGAGAGCACCCGCGCCAGTTCGTCGAGGCTCCGGCGCCGCAGACGCCGCTCCGGGAGGTGGTGCAGCGTCGCCACGTAGACGGCCACATCGGCACAGCCGTCCGCAAGCGGCAGCGTCGCGGCGTCTCCCTGCAGGAAGGTCGCCCCGGGCACCCGCTCGCGGGCCAACTCGAGCAGGTGGCCGCTCGCGTCCACGCCGACGACCCGGTCGGCGTGGTCGACCAGCAGTTCCGCGTTGCGGCCGTTGCCGCACCCGGCATCGAGGGCCGTCCCGGCGCGGCGGCCCTCGCAGAAGGCCTCCGTCTCGGGCCAGGGATACGCCCGGGTCTTCGCGAAGTGCTCGGCAATGTATTCGTAGGTCTCCCGGACGTCGCGCCGCTCGTCGGCCATACGGGCGGTTCCGGCGGCAGGGCAAAGAGCGCCGCGGTTGCTCACCCCAGCAACGTCAGGACGAGGTAGGTGATAGTCAGCATCACTGTCGCGTGCTTGGCGCCGTCCTTGAGCGACCCGCCGCCCATCATGCCGCCGACGAGCCCCGACAGAAGCGACTGGACCAGCGCCGCATGGAAGAACACGAGCCGGTACGTCGAGACGTTCCCGCCCTGAACGGCGATGACGCCGGGCGCCTGTTCGAGAGTCCCCTCGCTGATGCCGCTGGTGTCCGGCAGGTTGGGTATCAGCACGTAGTCGATGGTCATAATGACGACCAGGAAGACGACGAAGGAGATGTAGATGACGACGAGGTAGGTGAGCATCTCCTGGCGGCGCTGGCGGCGGAGCCGCTGGTCGGAGCGGGCCTGCTCGGAGGCAATGCGGAGCACCGGCCCGATCTCGTTGGAGGCCCGCATCGCGTTCGTTATCAGCGTCACCACGCGGGTGACCGAGGCGGTCCGGACGCGGCCCTCGAACCGGTCGAGGGCCTGCTCGACGGTCGCCCCCCACCGGATATCCCGCCAGATGCGGTCGGTCTCCTCGTCGAGAACGCCGAGGTCGCTCTGTCTGACCCGGTCAAACGACGAGACGACGGCGGTACCCGCTTCGTTGAGGCTCGCGAGCCGGTCCAGCAGGTTCGGTACCGATTCCTCCAGGCGGCGCAGTCGGCGCTTGCTTACCTCGTAGGCGACGGCGAACGTCGCCATCACGAACAGCAGCGCTTGGATAATGATGTCGTCGACAACGGCGGGGTCGAGGCTCCCCTCGACGAACGCGGTCGGGAGCCGGTAGGCGGTGACCAGGACCGCCACCGGGACCGTCACGATGAACACCAGTTCCGGGCGCCTGATGACGGACTGGACGGGCGCCGCCAGCGTCTCCCGGATCGACCCGATGCGGTCGTTGGCCCGCAGGCGGCCGTGGTTGACCCGGGAGTTCGGCCGGAGGTAGCCGCCGTCCGAGCGGATACCCTGCATCGACCGCTCGACGCTCGCGCTGCCGACGATGCTCCCGCCGCTGTCCCGCGAGATGCGCAACGGCTGTGTGACGTCCGCGAGGTACGCGATGAACACCAGGTTCACCGCCGGGAGCACGATGTAGGAGATGACGCGGAGGGAAAACAACGTTCCACCGGTCAGCACGCCGATGATGAACAGTATCGTTATCAGGAACAGCATCCCGGCAACGACGACGGTCACGTACACTTCAGCGGTCGTCGCCAGCAGGTCGAGGATCTCCCGCTGTTGCTCTTCGGCCTCCTCGCGGTAGCGCTCGTACTGGTCGCGGAGGAACTCCGAAATGTTGCCCCCGCTCTGGAGAACGCTGCCGAGGTTCTCGCCGAACTTCTCGAACTGCGTCGACGGCGTCCTCGCGGAGATGTCTCGCACCGCCGTCACGAGGTCGACGTTGAACAGGTCGAGGCTGCGGACGCCGACGCCCACCTCGGCGGCGCTCTCGCCGAAGACGGCCTTGTTGCGCGACAGCGCCCGCATCACGTCCGGGAACGCCATACCGCCGCGGGTCAGCGCGTAGACGAACGCCACCATCCGGGGCATCCCGGCGTCGATCCGGCGCCGGCGGGTGTCCGCCCGCACCGACGGCAAGTTCCATCGGAGCAGGTACGTCGTCGCGCCGCCGACGACGCCCGCGAGACACCCGACGAGTCCGACGACGAGCGCGGCGCCGACGCGGTCGCCGACGGTCTCGATGGCCCAAGGTAGGCGCCGATGACTCCGGTCGCGACCCCCGACCCGACGACGTACAGCCTGGTCTTCGTCGCGTACTCCCGGTAGGGCGTCCCGATGGCGGCCGTCCGGAGCAGCCGTTCGCGCTGTGGGTCCACCTCGACGTCCATCCCGCCGAAGAGGGCGAAGGCCGGCCGCGTCACTGCCCGGTCGAGACGGGCGCTGTACGGCACCAGCACGAACAGAAACAGGAGCGACAGCGCGAAGAGGAGCGGAAGGTAGACCAGCATTGCCGGCTACCGGTCCACCGCGTCGATGTCCGGTGCTTTCTCGCCGCCACCCTCGGCGGCGGCTATCTGGTCCATCACCTCGTCGGGCCTGGCGTAGTACCTGTTGACCATCGCGGTGAACTCCTGGTACTGGGAGATGTCCTCCTCCCAGAGGTGCTTGAGGAACGTCCGGCGGCGCTGCATTTCCCGGAGGAGATCCGACTGGGCCCACCCGCGCTCCTCGCGTATCTCGTCGAGGAGCCGCTGGTTGCCCTCCGCGAAGCTGTCGTCGGTGGAGTTCCAGTCGTAGGCGTTCGAGTAGTCGAGCTCGCCCGTCCGCTGGTCGATGCCCTCGATTTCGGCGATGGCGTCGGCCCGACGGACCCGCTCGCCGCCGAACCGGGCCAGCGCCTGCACGCAGAGGACGTCCAGCGACTGGACCATCGGCCGCGGCACATTGATGGGCTCGTTCTCCAGGCGGTTGATGACCGTCTGGACGGAGTCGGCGTGCATCGTCGACAGCGTCGTGTGGCCGGTGTTCATCGCCTGGAACAGCGTGATGGCTTCCTCGCCGCGGACCTCGCCGACGATGATGTACTCCGGCCGGTGCCGTAGCGCCGACCGCAGCAGGTCGTACATCGACACGCTCGAGCCCTCGTCGAGGCGCTCGCGGGTAACGCAGGACAGCCAGTTGTCGTGGTGTAGCGCCAACTCGCGTGTGTCCTCGATGGTGATGAGCTTCGACCCCGGGGGGAGGAACATCGAGATGGCGTTCATCGAGGTGGTCTTCCCCGAGGCGGTGCCGCCCGCGAAGATGATGTTTTTGTTGTGTTCGATGGCCATCCACAGGTAGGCCATCTGCTCCAGGGAGTAGGTGCCGAACTTCAGCAGATCGATGGGCGTGAACGGCTCGTCGCTGTACTTGCGGATGGTGAACGCCGACCCGTGGGGGGTCACCTCCTCGCCGAGCGCGAGTTCGGCCCGGGAGCCGTCCGACAGGGTCGTCTCCACGACCGGGTTCCCGACGGAAATGTGGCGGCCGGCCTGCTGGGCCATCCGGACGATGTAGCTGTCGAGTTCCTTCTCCTCGAAGGTGACGTTCGTCTCGATGTCCTGGTAATCGTCGTGGTAGACGTACAGCGGCATGTCGTAGCCGTCACAGGAAATGTCCTCGATTTTCGGGTCGTACATCAGCGGGTCGATGCGGCCGAACCCGAGAAACCGCCGGTAGAGGTAGTAGTAGAGGCGGTAGAACCCCGCGATATCGGTGTCGATGCCGTAGTTCTCCAGCCGGCGCTTTAGCTCCCGCCGGAGAACCACCTCCGGGTCGCCTTCCTGTTTGTTGTACAGCAGCGGCGTCCGGACGTCGTCGAACAGCGCCTCCATCAGGTCGGTCTCGAACTCGTCGAGAGACGGCTCGACCGTCCGGTAGCGGTGCTCGTCCGCCCGGTCGTCGTAGGTGACCAGCACGTACGCGTAAGGGGCGTTCAGCCAGTAGCGCTCGACGACCCGGTCCTCGAACTCCCGGTCGCCGACGATGCGGTCGTGTTCGCCCGGCCTGTACGGCCCGTCGGGGACCGCCGAGCCGCGGATTATCTCGGCGGTCCGCGACAGCCGCTCACGGACGCTCGCGAACGTGCCGTTTGTGGAATCCATCAGTCGTGGCCTCCGGTGTCGCTTCGTCAGCGTGTGCCACATCATCGTCGTTGTGTATAAATCCCGCCAGCGACTCACGAACGGAGCCACCGGCCGCAGGGTCAGGCTCGCTCGACCACGAGGAGCAGGCCCCCGAACAGGTACATGAAGAGGACGCCGACGGGGACGGTGACCCCGGAGAAGCCGACGCCGACGTAGTACGTCGCCGCCGTGAGCGGCAGTGCCGTCGCGAGCAACAATCCCCCCATCACGCGGACGGGGTCGAGCGGCGAGGCCGCCTCCAGTCGCTCCTCGTAAACGTAGTAGACGACGCTCAACGCCAGCGCGAACGTGAACACGACCGCCGCCGCGAGCCAGGCCGTGTAGCCGAACGCGGTCGGCGAACTCGCGGCCGCGCCGACGACGAGGTAGAACCCCGCGCCGGCCAGCCCAATGGCCGCAGCGGCGGCCAGCGTCCCCGTCACCGCCGCTGCCCCGACGGGGAGTCGGTCGTCGGTGTTGACGTTGACCTCTACAATGGTCCAGCAGACCGCCGCCAGCCCGGCGACGAGCGCGGCGGCGAGCCAGAGCCGGTAGACCGGGTCGACCGCGAGCCCCGACGGGAACTGTGCGCCGTTCTGGACCAGCACGTAGGGGTCGAGCCCCTCCCCGAGGTCGGCGTCCGGGAAGAACTGCAGGAACACGTAGAGGAAGTGGACCCGGAACAGC
>PXSE01000144.1:0-20958 GCA_003022905.1 Halobacteriales archaeon QS_9_68_42 | reverse complement strand
AAGGGATGCGGCGTGACTACTTCACTCTGAGCGCGGACGGCGTCGGGGACGACGGGGCACAGCGACCCGTCGTCACCGTCGCCTACGAGGGGCCGGCAGAGCAGCTGGAGACACGGATGACGAAGGGCGAGTCGGCGCTCGACGGGACGGAAGTCGATGTCGGGTTCCGCCTCCAGGGGCCAACCGACGACGGCGACACCATGGGGGTGCTCGCGCTCGCGGACCGGGTCACCGGCGAGTACGTCCTCGAGTTGAATGCCGAGGCCGACGGCGTGTTCGCGCTGGTCGAGGCCGCACGCGAGTTCGGCCAGACCGCCGACGCCGAGGACCGGTACCGCATCGTCCTCGAATCCGAGGGCGAGCGGCTGGCGACCTACGACAAGTCGACGCTTCTGGTCTACGACCACGAGGGCGAACTGCTCCGGAGCCGGAGCCTGATACCCAGCGGCGTCGAGATCTGAACCGCCCGACGCTTTCTGCGGCCTCTCTCGGACAGTTACTCCGCCCGGCGGTCGAACGCGACGGCACCCGGCGGCACCGTGGCTCTCGGGGAAAAACACGCGGGGATCGTAGGGTTACTGAATGAGGCCGGTGACGACGCGCGACTCTGCCTTCCGGAGGTGCTCGTCGACCGTCGAGGGGGCACAGCCGAGGTTCTCGGCGATGTCCTTGTGGGTCGCTTGGCGGGGGACGTCGTAGTAGCCCTCCTGGACGGCGGTTTCGAACACCTCGAGCTGGCGGTCCGTCAGCGGCGACAGCAGGTCCTCGCTGCCGGGAATGTAGGTGCCGGCGTCGTCGACGGAAAACTCGAGGCCGTCCGGGACGGCGCCGAGCGCCGCCCGGAGGTTCTCGTGGGTGCCGACGAGCGTTGCTCGCAGCCCGTCGTCGGCGAACTCCAGCGGCGTGTCCACGATGAGCGTGTGGTCATAGGCGATGTCGAGCAGAAAGCCCCCTGACTCGGTGGACTCCGCCTGTACGAACGCGTGGTAGCCGCTGCCGGCGAGGTCGACCACGTCGTGGTCGAACACCTCCGGCTGTTCGCCGAGGGCGTCGTCGAACGCCTCGCCGTCGCCGGTCACCCGGTACAGCAGGACGGTCGTGCCGTCGCCCCGAGCGTCGACGTGTAACAGTGCTTCTCGCGAGATGGCGTCGTGCCCCGCGAGGAACCGGTCGATGGGATGGACGGCCCGGTCCGTCGGTGAAAGGCTGAGTTTCAGGTATTTCATGGTATTTGCTGTCCTACCGTATGCCGGGTCTGGACGGGAATTTAAGTTTCTGACAAAACCTTCCAAACGTTGTCACCGTTTCACAGGGCGGCCGGGAGCGGAAACGCTTTGCCGGTGGGTCACCCACCCGGGAACGTGAGCTGGCCACACGACCCCGACGGCGAGGAGGGCTCCGAGGGGATGCGGAAGTACGGACAGGCGATACTCGCCAAGAAGCTCGACGAGGACGGGGACTTCCCGCTTTCGACGGAGGAATTCCTCGCCGACCACGGCGACGAGCCGATCCGGCTGAACCACGAGGAGGTGGTGAGCGTCGCGGAGGTCTTCGAGCACGTCGACGACGAGGAGCTCGAGGACATCGTCGCCTTCCACCGGGCCGTCGGGCAGGCGATGCGCGCGGCCGGCATGTGGGAAGTAGAGCCCGAGAACTACGCCTGATACTGCCGGACGTAAATTCGTGAATATCTGAATCAGCAGTCGTCCACGTATCCGGGCGAACCCGACGGGAGACCGGACTACGATTCAAGTAGTTACATCCGGCAGTATGACCGGTCGCCGGCTCGCCTCGGATGGCGAGGCAAATGTCGGACCGAACCAACGACCGGGCGTGACGAACACGCAGTCGACGCTCATCCAAATCGACAACCACGGACCCTGGACGGTCACGCCCGAGCCGCGCCGGGAGGTCGACCTCCAGACTCTGCAGTCGCGGCTGTACGCGGACCTCTCGCAACTGTTCGGCAACCGGGAAGGGTACGTCTTCTTCACGCGGTTCAACAACGTGGTCGCGGTGACCGACGGCCTCGACGAGGCCGCCCACGCGGTTATCCAGGAGTCGGTCGCCAACCGGTACCCGGTGACGGTCAGCCTGTCCGTCGCGGTCGATTCCTCGCCGGCGGCGGCGCTCGGGGTCGCGACAAGCCAGCTACAGAACGCCGGCAGCGCACAGGACCACGCCCGCACGGAGATTCTCACGGGGACGCCGCTTCCTCCCGGGGCCTCTATCGCTGTGCTCGCTCGGCCTCGCTGTGCTCCCGTGTTGTCGCTCCTCCCACTCGCTTCTTCACGAGGCCTCCCTTCCTCCGGTCAGTCGGCCTCGCTGCGCGAGCGGTCAAGCCCCGTTCGAGGTTCCGCCCGACGCCGGCTGACCGGCCAGCTCTCGCGTAATCAAATACGGCGCCCGGACAAACCCGGATACATTTATACCGTGGGACCGTCTCACAGGCGTAACTTTATATACCAACGCTTGTTGCAACTGGGTATGTCACGCGATGTGCAACGGCGAGACGTATTGAAGGGCGTAGGAATAACGGGGATTTCCGTTGGGCTTGCCGGATGTAACGGGAACGGGAACGGGAACGGTGAGGACACCGCGACGGACGAGGGCAACGGCAACGGCAGCGGTGGTAGCGGCGGCCTCGAGATTAGCACGAGCGTCGAGGACACCGAAACCCGTTCGAGCGCCGGATCGGAGGCGGCCGAACGGCTCGTCGGCCAGGGCGTCCCCATGATATGTGGGACCGCCTCCTCGGGCGTCAACGTCCCCGTTTCGGACGGGACGCTCGCGCCGAGCGAGGTGGTCGGCTGCTCGCCGTCCTCGACCGCCATCTCGGTGACCAACCTCGAGGACGACGACTACATCTTCCGGACGGCTCCCTCGGACATCCTCCAGGGGCAGGTCGACGCGAGCGTCATGTCCGACCGGCTCGGAGCCTCGTCGGTCTCGACGCTGTACGTCGACAACGATTACGGTCAGCAGCTCAACGACCAGTTCGCCGAGAGTTTCAGCGGCGAGGTGCTCAGCCAGAACGCCTATGCCCAGGGGTCCTCGTCGTACTCGTCCGTCGTCCAGACGGCGTTGAACGGCAACCCTGACGGGCTGTTCATCGTCGGCTACCCGGAGGACGGTCAGCAGCTCTTCCGGGACTACTACTCGACGAGCGACGGGAGCGAGGACATCCTGATCCCGGACGGCTTGCGTGACGGTGCATTGCCGGGGCAGATCGGTAACGACATGGACAACGTGACCGGTACCGCGCCCGCGGCGGGCGGTCCGGCACAGGAGGCGTTCACGTCGGCCTTCGAGGAGCGGTACGGTGAGTCGCCCGGCGTGTTCACAGCACAGTCGTATGACTCCGCAGCGGTCCTCATCCTGGCGAACGTCGCCGCCGGCGAGAACGACGGCACGGCCGTCCGCGACCAGATGCGCAACGTCGCCAACCCAGATGGCATGGAAGTCACCCCGGAGAACTTCGTCGAAGGGGTCGAGGAAGTCGCGGCCGGCAACCCGGTGAACTACCAAGGTGCCTCCTCGGACGTCAACTTCAACGAGGCGGGCGACCCCGCCAACGCCGCCTACGACATCTGGGAGTTCGACGGCCAGGACAGCGAGTCGACCACGGCCGTCGACACCCAGTCCTTCGAGGGTGATAACCCTGAGGGCTCCGGCCCCTCGACCGACGAGATTCCCGGCAGCGACCTGAGCCGGACGGTCGAACTCGGCATCCTGCTACCGACCACCGGTAACCTCGCGTCCGTCGGCGAACCGATGACGCGAGCCGCCGAGATGCCCGCTCTCGAGGTCAACGAGGCCGACCTCAGCTAAACCGGTCCGGTTCGACTCCTTTTTATCGGATGAGTTGCAGGTGTACGCCGGGCGAGCCAGTAGCAGAGTTCGTGCTGTCGGTCGATCAGGAGCCTACGGTGCGACGCAAGGGACCACGGCGTAGTTTCGTCGTCAGCCGCCGAGGAAGTCCTGTCGGACCTGCTCGTCGTTCAGTAGCGCGGTTCCGCTGTCCTCGTAGCGGTTCTCGCCGTCGACGAGAACGTACCCGCGGTCGCAGCGTCGCAGCGCCTCCTTTGCGTTCTGCTCGACCATCAGGATGGCCGTGCCGGAGTCGTTGATCTCGTCGACCTTCTCGAACATCTCGTCGACGAGGTCCGGTGCGAGTCCCGCAGAGGGCTCGTCGAGAAGCAACATGTCGGGCGACAGCATCAGCGCCCGGCCCATCGCGAGCATCTGCTGTTGACCGCCGCTCATGGTGCCGGCCTTCTGTTCCCGGCGCTCCTCAAGGATGGGGAACCGGTCGAAGACCTCGTCGAGAGCGTCTTGGGGCACCTCGTCGAGGATGTACGCACCCATCTCGAGGTTCTCGCGGACGGTCAGCGACCCGAAGATGTTGTCGTTCTGTGGCACGTATCCCAGCCCCTCGTAGATGATGTCGTCGGGCTTCATGCCGGTGATATCCTTGTCGTTGAACGTGACTGTCCCGCCCATGTGGGAAGTGAGTCCGAAGACGGACTTCATCACGGTAGATTTGCCCGCGCCGTTCGGCCCGACGATGGTGACGTACTCCTTGTCACCGACGTCGAGGCCGACGTCGGTGAGAATCCGGAGGTCACCGTAGCCGGCGTCGAGGTTGCGCACCTGGAGCAGCGAGTCCGACCACCGTCGCAGTTCCGTTGCGGCGCCGCTCGTCTCGTCGGCCGCGTCGCCGTCGGCGGTGTCCGTGCTCATGCGTCGACCTCCCCGCCGAGGTACGCCTCCAGCACGCGCTGGTCGGACTTGACCTCGGCCGGCGTCCCCTCCGTGAGAACCTGTCCTTGGTGCATCACGATGACGTGTTCGCAGTTGTTCATGATGAGATCCATGTCGTGTTCGACGATGAGAAAGGTGTACCCTTGCTCGCGGAGGTCGTGAAGGTGCTCCAACAGCCGTTCCTCAAGCGACGGGTTGACGCCGGCGAACGGTTCGTCGAGCAGGAGCACGTCGGGGTCAGTCAACAGCACGCGCGCCAACTCCAGCAGCTTTCGCTGTCCGCCCGAGAGGTTCTCCGCGTACTCGTCGGCGAGGTGGTCGATGTCGAAGAACTCTAGGGTGTCCCAGACGTCCTCGAGCACCTCCTCTTCCTGTTCGACGACCGACCGGCGGGTGAACGGGAGGACGCTCCGCCACAGCGACTCGCCACGCTGGCGCATCGGCGCCAGCATCAGGTTCTCGAGGACGGTCATCTCGCCGAGTTCGCGCGCAATCTGGAACGTCCGGGCGAGCCCCTGGTCGGCGACCTCGTGGGGGGCGAGCCCGGTGATATCCCGGCCGTTGAACCGGACGGTGCCGGCGGTCGGCTCGAGAATCCCCGTGATGCAGTTGAAGGTCGTCGACTTTCCCGCGCCGTTCGGACCGATGAGACCCGTCAGACTCCCCTCCTCGACCTCGAACGACGGGTTGTCGACGGCAGTAAGGCCGCCGAACTGTTTCTTCAGGTTCTCGACCTGCAGCGGGATAGCGTCCGGAACGTGTTTAGCCGCCTCCTCAACCTTGGAGTCCTGTGTCTCCACCTCGTCGTAGTCAATGTCGCCCTCTTCCGGCACGTTCGACTCGACGGCCTCTTCAGGGGCATCGACGTCGGTGTCACTCATTTTCCTCCCCTCCGTCGGTCGCAGCCACGCGGCCGCCGCTCGACTGCCGGTCCGGCCGCTCGAGCGAGATTGCAGCCGCCTGTTCCTTTCTGTGCCCGAGCAGCCCCTGTGGACGGTTCTGCATCAGGTAGATGATGACGAGCCCCATCAGGAGCAGCTGGAGGTCCTGGATTTTCGCCGCCGTGTACAGCAGCAACGGCATGACGTCGAAGCTACCGGCGATGGGCGCCATCGCTTCGCCGAGGCCGCCGCGGGCGACTTGGCCTAGGTCCGTCTCGGTCAACTCGTCGATGACGCTCTGCAGGAATCGCGGGCCACGGAAGAGGACGGCTGCGAACACCGCTCCTCCCATTATGCTGCCGGTGTTGGAGCCGGCGCCGCCGACGATCAGTGCCACCCAGATGAAGAACGTCAGCGTCGGACGGAACTGCGTGTGGTTGATGGTGCCGCGGCCGCCGGCGTTCATGAACCAGAGCACGCCGAGTAGCCCCATCAGTCCACAGCCGACCATGAATACGATGATTTTGAATCGGCCGGTGTCCTTGCCGAGAGAGTTGGTCGCCTCCTCGTCCTCGCGGATGGCCTTCAGCACGCGGCCGAACGGCGAGTTGCCCATTCGCTGGAGCAGTCCGTAAAACAGCAGGACGAACACGAGGAGTATCACCGCGTAGATAGTACGGTCGACCGCCGTCTGTGGGTTGGCCGCCACCCCGTCGAACGCTGCGACCAGACCGTCGTAAACGCCGCCGAGGAACAATGTGTCGAACAGCAGCTCTGCCTCGTTGCCCCAGTCGAGCTGGAGCCCGTCGCCGCCGCCGAGGCCGATCACCTGGCCGCCGACCTCGAAGCTTGCCAGTCTTCTGTTCCGGACCGTGAGACGGAAGATTTCGCTGACCGCGACGGTGACGATGGCGAGATAATCGGCCCGAAGCCGGAGAGCCGGCAGCGCGACCACCAGGCCGAACAGCGCGGCAGCGACCGCACCGGCCAGCATACCGACGAGCAGCGGGAGACCGAGTCCGCCGGTCGACCCGGCGATCGTTCCGCTCCCCTCCGTCACCGGCTGCTTGGAGACGATGGCCGCTACGTGAACGCCGACGCCCATGAAGCCGATGATACCGATGTTGAACAGACCGGTGTACCCCCAGTGGAGGTTCAGCGCCAGCGCGCCGAGCGCGAACAGGCCAATCCACCTGGTCAGCGACATCAGGTTGCTGACCGGGTCGACGCCGATGACGCTGCCAGCGACCAGGTAGACCGCGTAGATGACTGCGAGCAGTCCGACCACCATCGCCGCGTCGCTGTCCGTGACCGACGGTATCCGGTCCGGAAGCTGCTCGCTCAGGCTCATGCTGTTGTCCTCCCGCCGAACAGACCCGACGGCCTGACGACCAGTACCACTATCATCAGCGCAAACGCGGCAGCCTTTTGGAGGGCAGGCGGAATGAAAATCGTCGAGAGGTCATGTGTCAGCCCGATGATGAGGCCCCCGGCCATCGCGCCGTATATCGAGCCGATTCCGCCCAGAATGACCGCGGCGAACACCAATAACAGGAACAGCCAGCCGTCGAACCAGCCGAACGTGCCCCGCCACAGCACCCACGTGTAGCCGGCGACCCCGGTGAGGCTGCCGCCGAGAATCCACGTGAACTGGACGACCCGGTCGGTCGGGATGCCGGTCACTTTTGCGAGGTCCTTGTTGTCCGCCATCGCACGCATCGCCTTGCCCAGCTTCGATGTCTGCAACAGCAGGTGGACGCCGAGCATCAGTGCCACACCCAGAATCAGCAGGGTGAAGTCGTGGGCGTCGAGTCTGAGGGCGCCGTTGCCGATGGGGATAGCCAGGTCCCAGGCCTCGGACGAGGTGTACGTGTTCCGCTTGCTCGTGCCCCACACGAAGTTGACGAGGTACCGCAGGACGAGGGCGACGCCGATGCTCGTTATCAGCAGCGTGACCCCCGACCGGTCCCGAAGCGGTTTGAATGCCAGGTGGTCCGTGAGCAGGATGACGCCGACGGTACCGGCGCCGGCGATGAGCAGCCCGAGCACGATAGCCAAAAAGGCAATCGGCCCCCCGGTTATCGCCAACCCCAGGTCCGACGCATTGAGCTCTATCAGCGTCAGGGCTCCGATATCGTACGTCGCGGCGCCCAGCACTCCGGCGATGACGTACGACGTCATCGTGCCGATGAACGCTCCGACGGTGATGAAGTCGCCGTGGGCAAAGTTCGCAAAGCCGAGAATGCTGTAGGTCATTGAGAGACCGATACCGGTCAGTCCGATGATGAGGCCTCTGAGGAGGCCGTTAGCCACCTTGCTGACGAAGCTATTCATCGGCTCATACCCACCCAGAACGGAGTATCCGCCGAGCTGGAGATCAATCCCGGCCAGCTTCAGGATTAGATCGGCCGCAAGATACAGCCCGACGAACGCGAGCAACGCGGACAGCGGCCGCTCCACGATTGCGTTGACCGATATACTAGACCGGTTTTCCACGCCCATGAGTTTGTATCACAAGCTACCCCGGGTACGCGATGGTAAATAAATCTTCGCAAGAGGTCTTATGCTGCTCAACAGCACAGTTCTCCGTCACGGGTCGGTGGCAAACGAGAGAGGTCGTTCCGGGTGGACTCGACCCCAGTCGGTGAGTGCGCTGGGTCAATAGAAACGCCTATGCGGTACCCGTAGGGAGCCAAAGACATGATACGGACCCTCAACGACCTCGAGGCCGACGGGGCGGCGCTCGGGGTTCGCGTCGACATCAACAGCCCGCTCGCGGACGGCGGGCTGGCCGACGACGCTCGCCTGCGCGCCCACGTCGACACCGTTGACGAACTCTGCGACCGCGGCGCCCGGGTGGCGCTTCTGGCCCACCAGGGGCGCCCCGGCGGCGAGGAGTTCGGCGACCTGTCGGCCCACGCCGACCGCTTCGACGACCTGCTGGCGGCGCCGGTCGAGTACTGCGACGCCACGTTCACCGAGGCGGCCCGCGAGGCCATCGCCGGCCTCGAGGCCGGTGGCGTCGTCCTGCTGGAGAACACCCGCTTCTACTCCGAGGAGTACATGTCGTTCCCGCCGGCGGAGGCCGCCGACACCTACCTCGTCTCGAGGCTCGCCCCCGCACTGGACGCCTACGTCAACGATGCCTTCGCCGCCGCCCACCGGAAACAGCCCTCCATCGTCGGCTTCCCAAGGGTCCTGCCCGCCTACGCCGGTCGGGTGATAGAACGGGAGCTGGAGGTGCTGGGCAGCATCGCCGAGAGCCCCGAACCCCGGGTGTACGTCCTCGGCGGGGCGAAGGTCGACGACTCCATCGGGGTCGCGCGGTCAGTCCTCGAACGGGGCCTCGCCGACGCGGTGCTCACGGCCGGCATCGTCGGCAACGCGTTCCTACTGGCCGACGGCGTCTCGCTGGGGGCGGCCTCCGCGGCCGTCGTCAACGAGCGGAGCCACGAGGCGGTCAAGTCCGCCGGCGACCTGCTGGACGACTTCAGCCACCGGGTCTACATGCCGCGGGACATCGCAATCGAGCGGAACGACGACCGCGTCGAGCTCGAGCTCTCGGAGCTGCCGGCCGAGGAGTCGGCCATGGACGTCGGCGCCCGGACGCTCGCGGCCTACGCGGAGGTACTCGAGGACGCCGGCACGGCCATTCTCAACGGCCCGCCGGGGGTCTTCGAGGACGAGCGCTTCGAGACCGGCACCCGGGAGCTGTACGACGCGGCGACCCGCGCGGAGATGAGCATCGTCGGCGGCGGCGACACCGCCGCGGCGATGCGACAGCTCGGCGTCGAGGGGTTCGACCACGTCTCGACCGGGGGCGGGGCCGCCCTCCGAATGCTCTCCGGGGAGTCGCTGCCGGGCGTCGAGGTCCTCCGAGAGTGACCGCCCACGACGCGCCGCCGGGCTACCGCATCAAGGCCGGCGATACCGACGACGCCGACGCGCTGGCGGCACTGTGGGTCGAGTTGGCCGACGGCCAGCGCCGTCACGGCTCGCACCTCCGGGCGGCGCCGAACCACGACCGCATCCGCGATGCCATGCTCCAGCACGCCGTCACCGACACCGTGCTCGTCGCCCGCAAACAGGTGACGAACGAGGGGGCGAGCGGTGACGAGGAGACGGCCGGCGACGTCGTCGGGTTCATCACCTTCGGCCGGGAGTCCGAGCGATACACACAGGACCTCGCCCGCGGCATCGTGCACAACATTTACGTCCGCGAGGGCGACCGGGGCGTCGGCGTCGGCGCCGCGCTGCTGTCGGCCGCCGAGCGGGCCCTCGGCGAGCGTGGCGTCGACGCGATCGCCCTGCAGGCGATGACCGCAAACGAGGCGGCCCGCCAGTTCTACCGCCGGAACGGCTACGAGGCCCACCGCGTCGAACTCGAGAAGCCGCTCGAAAGCGATAGCCTCACAACGGACGACGAATAAATCCCGGACGCGCCAGGGGAGCTTGGGCGGTTCAAGCACCCGACTTGTAATCGGGAGTTCGGGGGTTCAAATCCCTCCCCTGGCTTGTCTGCGCGAGCGACAGCGAGCGCGATACGCTTCGGTGGGATTTGAACCCTGGGAGACGAGCGAAGCGAGTCTCCCTCCGGTTCAATATCCCTCCCCTGGCTCGGCGAGACGCCGAACCTGTGAGGCGTCTCGAGGACGTCGAGCGGGGAGCGGAGTGACCCGCGAGACCGGCCCGAGCGACGCGAGGCGCGACCGAAGAGAGCGCCTCGAAATGCGCGAGTGGCGGGGGACCGAGGTCCCCCGGACCATGCGAACGGCGGCCTCGGGCCGCCGTGAGCAGGCGGCGGAGCCGCGAGCGACAGCGAGAACGACGAACCCCGGGCGACGACGAGACGGGTAGCACGCGGGAACTACGCCGAATTTGGGTCACAGTCTAGACCGAATCCGGAGAAGCATGAAGTGTGTACGCTCGCCATCCGCAGGTGTGAGCGTAGAGAACCACGCACGTGCGGCTGACGAGCCGCTCGTCCGGTCAGTCAGACTCGAGGATGGCGGGTTGATACTCTACGACCCGGACAACGACGAGGCGTGGATACAGGCCGACGGCCCGGACTCGCTGGTCTGATACCGATTCCTGTACCTGTCTCTCGGCACGACCGTACGTCGTCGTGCGGTCGATGCCGAAATGACCTACAGCAGTCAGTATGAGTCGGCGGCTCAGGCCTGAAGATCGGCCAGCGTCTGGACGCCGCTGATCTCGAACCGTGCGCCGCCGCCGGCACTCTCGGCGGCGGCTATCTCCCACCCGTGGGCCTCGACGATGCTCCTGACGATGGCCAGGCCGAGACCGGTGCCCTCCTCGCCGGTGGTGTATCCGGCCTCGAAGATCTCGTCGCGCTTGTGGTCGGGGATGCCGGGCCCGTCGTCGGCGATATAGAACCCCTCGCCGTCCTCGAGCATTCCGACGGATATCTCGACGTCCTCGCCGCCGTGCTCGATGGCGTTCCGGAAGACGGTCTCGGAGAGCTCGACCCGCTCGAACTCGTCGACGTCCTTGCCCTGTCTGGCCAGCGTGAGCACGTCCTCGATGAGCTGTTCCATCCGTTCGAGGGCCTCCTCGGCGGACTCCAGCTGCGACTGATTGTCCTCCTTCTTGCGGGCCATCCCGATGTTGCCGATGGCGACGTTGAGCGGGTTCCGGAGGTCGTGGCTGACGACTGAGGCGAACGCCTCCAGCTGGCTGTTGCGGCGCTCGAGCTGGTCGCGGCGCTCGCGGTCCTCGGTGCGGTCCGCGAGAACGAGCACGTACCCCAGCAGGTTGTCGCCGTTCTGGACGGCGGTGAGGGTTCCGGAGCCGTGGAACGCCCCGCCGTCGCGCCGCTGGAAGGTCCGTTCGAGGTCCACCCCGTCGGTCCGGAGCGCCCGCTGGAGGTGGGTCCGGGCCACCTCGTCGACGTCCTCGCCGGCGTAGACGGCGTCGAGGCGCGAGCCGACCACCTCCTCGGCGGGGTAGCCGGTGACGGCCTCGGCGCCGTTGCTCCAGGTCTCGACGAACCCCTCGGCGTCGAGGCGGGCCAAGACGAGTCCGTCGACGCCGGTCATGAGGCGTTCGGCCCGCTCAGCCCGCGCTTCGGCCTCCGCTACGACCGTCTTCTGTCGGGCCGACAGGAAGCCACCGACGGCGCCGGCCGCGCCCGCGACCGACGCGACGGTGGCGACAACGAGCACCGACTCCGGGAGGGCGATACCGAACTCCTCGGCCAGCACTAGGTCGCCGACGGCGCCGACGGCGACCGCTGGCAGCACCGTCCACGCCGCGACCCGGCCGTTGCCTGCCGACAGCGACCGGGAGCGATAGCCCAGGGTGACAAGCAGGCCGCCGGCGAGAAACAGCGGCGCCAGCGTCAAAAGTAGCAACTCGTCGACCGTCCCGGCGGTGGAGGCGTACCACCCCGCGAGCGCGATGGCGCCGACGCCCCCGAGACCGAGAACCGGCCAGGCAGGCAGTATATCGTCGAGACGTCCCATTGGTGTTGCTCTCGTCCCCTCGAAGTATAGTGTCTCGCATCAATAGAAGTTCGTTACGGTTCGACGGGGGGCCGACCGCAACGGTTTTTCGCCCCGCGGTCGCCCGCTGGAATGGCCGCCCTCTCGCCGACGCCCGTCGTCGCCGTCGCCGCGCTCGTCGCCGGACGGCCTCGCGTCGGTCAGCGCCGTCCACACCGGCGGCTACCCGCTCGTCGGTGTCCTCACGGTGCTCGTGATGCCGCTGTGTACGACCCTCTTGCACATCGTCCTCGTGCAGACGGACAGGTGACCGCGAGTTCGGCGAGATGTCCCGCCCGCCGCCGGCCCCGGGTCGGGCGCTTACGTGAAAGACAGGTGCAAGGCCCCGTCGTTCAGGGCGGGGATACGCGCCGTACACGTTCGCTCCGCTCTCCCAACGCTTATGCCTCCCGGCGTCGGACATCTAATCACCCAACAAGGGCAAAACCTGGCGGTTGGATTGGGCTCCGCCCGGACGACGAAGGCTACCATACCGTTCCCGGGAGGGTGTCTCCGAGGCCGCCGCGATGCCGTCGCGGCGGCAGGCAAAACGCAGTCCTCGCCCGGGTGGTCTCGGCCATGTGGCTTCGACGGTCGAGCACGGCCGATGGCACGGCCCGTGGCCCATCACCCTGGACGGGAATGTGGGCCACGTCCCGCGCCGCGGGACGGGCCACTCCGAGCGGATACCCAACCCGCCATACCCTGCGAAGGGCCGAAGGAGCGTCCACGAACCCGCACGCTGACAGCCGGGGGTTGTCGGACCGGTCCGACGTGGTTCGGGAGACCGCCGGTCTCCCGTCATCACGAGACGGCACAGCCGTCCCGAACGACCCCACGGAGGAGTCCTCGCCCTTCAGGGCGGGGAGGATGTCAATCGACGAGGCTGAACCGGTTGCTCCCGCACTCGCAGGTCGGATTCCCCATCGTTCGAATGTCGCCGTCGGGATGGACCTCCACCGGCTGTATCGCCCCGCAGTCCTCACAGACGGCAATGCCGTGGTTCACCTCCTCGGTCTCCGACATGGGAACGGCGTCGCCACCCACCGGCAAAGGAGTGAGCGCAACCACACGGCTCGAAGTCGACTGAAACTATTTGTACGGCGTCTTCCCGTCGGACGGTTAGTCCAACACGACCAGCGGGTCGCCCTGGTCGACGGACTGGCCGTCCTCGACGGCCACCTCGGCAACGGTGCCGCCGACCTCGGCGATGACGTCGTTCTCCATCTTCATCGCCTCCAGCACGCAGATGACGCCGCCGGCCTCGACGGCGTCGCCCTCGGCGACGTTCATCTCGAGGATGGTGCCCTGCATCTCGGCGCTGACGACCTCGCCCTCCGCGGAGACGGCGGGGGCACTGCCGCCACCGCCACTATCCCCCCCGCTACCGCCGCCTCCGCCTCCGCCGCTGCTGCCGGCACCGGCGGCCGGACCGGGGCGGTTGGCCGCGAGTTCGGCCCGTTCCTCGAGGTTGACCTGGAACCGTTTGCCGTTGACCTCGACGGTGAACTCCCGCTCGACGACCTCCTTGTCGCTCCCGCCGTCAACGTCGCCGGTGCCCCACCGCTCTTGGGCTTCCTCGAGGCGGTCGCGGTCCAGGTGCTCGTCGAGGTACTTCGTCGTGTGGGTGCCGCCGACGAACTTCTCGTCGTCCAGCATCAGCCGGTGGAACGGAATGATGGTGGGGATGCCCTCGATGTCGTACTCGGCCAGCGCTCGCTTCGAGCGGGCGATGCACTCCCCGCGGTCCTCGCCGTGAACAATGAGCTTGGCGATCATCGAGTCGTAGTCGGTCACCAGGTCGTCGCCCTGCCGGGGGGCGCCGTCGACCCGGACGCCGATGCCGCCCGGCGGGTCGTACGTCTCGAGCTCGCCGCCCGTCGCCGGCGCGAAGTCATCGGCGGCGTTCTCGGCGTTGATGCGGAACTCGATGGCGTGGCCCTCCAGTCCAATGTCGTCCTGGGAGAACGTCAGCTCATCGCCGTCGGCGACGCGAATCTGCCACTTGACGATGTCGATGCCGGTCAGCTCCTCGGTGACGCAGTGTTCGACCTGAATGCGGGTGTTGACCTCGAGGAAGTAGAAGTTCGCGTCGGCGCCGAGTAGCTCGCCGTCCTCGCGCTCTTCGTCCTCAACGAGGAACTCGAAGGTGCCGGCGTTATAGTAGTCGGCGGCGTCGGCACCGCGGCGGGCGGCCTCGCCGATCTTCTCGCGCAACTCGTCGGTCAGCGCGGGCGAGGGGCCCTCCTCGATGACCTTCTGGTGGCGGCGCTGTAGCGAGCAGTCACGCTCGCCGAGGTGCCGGACGTTGCCGTGCTCGTCGGCGAGAATCTGGACCTCGATGTGGCGGGGGTTCTCGAGGTAGCGCTCCAGGTAGACGGAGTCGTTGTCGAAGTAGGCCTCCCCCTCCCGCTTTGCGGTCTCCAGTTGCTCCTCGGCCTCCTCGGGGTCGCGGACGATCTTCATCCCACGGCCGCCGCCGCCTCCTTCGGCTTTGATGGCGACCGGGTAGCCGTGCTCGTCGCCGAACTCGTGGACCTCTTCGGCGGAGTCGACGGGCTCGGTCGTCCCCGGAACGATGGGAACGTCCGCCTCCCGCATGATGGTGCGGGCCTTGGTCTTCTCGCCGGCCTGCTCCATCGACTCGGCGGAGGGACCGATCCAGGTGACGTCGTCGTGTGCCCCGACCGTGCCGGCGAACTCGGCATTCTCCGCCAGGAAGCCGTAGCCGGGGTGGATGGCGTCGGCGTCGGCCTTCTCGGCGGCCTCGATGACGGCATCGTGGTCGAGATAGGAGTCCGCCGCCCGGGCAGGCCCGACATTGTACGCCTCGTCGGCGTGGCGGACGTGTCCGGAGTGTTTGTCGGCGTCGCTGTAGACTGCGACGGTGTCGACCCCGAGGTCGTCGCAGGCGCGCATCACGCGCACCGCGATCTCACCCCGGTTGGCGACGAGCACCTTGTCGAACATGCTGTGCGGAGCAAATCGCGGGGTATACGTCATTCTGTCGGTTTTCGCAACTAGAAACTTCGGGAGAATTCACGCCGAGGGGACGTCTACCGGAAGAACGAAACGGGTTGACGATGTGGGGTGGCGGGTGTTATACCGAGAGACAGGCGCAATACCACGGCCTTCAGGCCGTGGATACGCGCCGTAAGCTTGATTGGTCGACCGCTTTATTCGCTTCTTGTGCGCGAGAAACTGGCAGTTGACTCGGTGTCTGCCACGGCGCAAGTCGGTATCAAACAAGTAAGCCGACCGCATCGACCGCCACAAAACAAGCTACCTCCAACCCATCACCGCGGTAGGAGTAACGGCTTCATGGCAGAACCAGCGTCGTCGGTCGCAAACCGTAGACTCCCAACCGTCAGGATTGACCTGCCCGACCGACACCGGGTGGGAGGCCCGCGGCTTTAGTCGCGGGAGGATGTCACAGCGGCGGATTCACGGGGTACATTCAAGTGGCGAGGTCCGTATTTCGGGTAGAGGTAAGAGACTGTGTCCAGCGGGAAGTCGGCAGCCGGGACCGTGGTCTGTCTGGTAGACGACCCGACGGCCGCCGAGGCGATAGCGGACGCCGAGGAGTCACGACTCCGTGTCGTCACCGTGGCTGATGAGGCGGCGCTACAGGAGCGGCTCGAAGAGGCGGCCGCCGGCTGTCTGGTCATCGACACCGAGGCCCTGACGGCCGACCCCGACCAGGTGCTCGCGGAGGCGCGAGCGGTGGCCCCGGAGGGGCCGGTGGTCTGGGTCACGGCCTCGCCCGAATCGCTCGACAACGGGGCGCTCGGCCCGGAAACCACGATAGTCGAGCGGTCGGCGGCGACGCCGGAGTGGTCGTTTCTCGTCGAGAAGGTCCGGGCGGCGCTCCGCGAGGGGTCGGCCGACCGCGGCGCCGGAAAGTACCGCCGGCTGGTCGAGTCGGCCCGTGACGGCCTCTACATCCTCGATGCGAACGCCGAGGTAACCTACCTCAACGAATCGTTCGCGGAGATGCTGGGGTACGACCGCGAGGAGTTGCTCGGCAGCCACGCCACACGGACGATGGCCGACGGCGAACTCGAACGTGGCCAGCGGCTGGTCCAGAAACTCATCGAGTCCGACAGCCGCGAGAGCGAGGTCATCGACATGGAGATGGAAACGAAGGCGAGGGAGACGATAACCGTCTCGGTAAACTTCGTCGTGCTCACCGACGAGTCCGGCACGTACGAGGGGCTGATGGGTGTCGTCCGCGACATTACCGAGCGCAAGGAACGGGAGCGGGAGCTCGAGCGGTACGAGACCATCGTCCAGACGGTCTCCGAGCCGATCTACATGCTCGACGCCGACGAGCGGTTCGTCAGGGTCAACGACGGGATGCTCGAGAAACTCGGCTACGACCGGGAGACGCTGCTCGGCAGCCACGTCTCGGTGGTCGCGGGCGGCGACGGCATCCGGCGCCAGGAGGCGCTGATACGCGGCCTCAAGCGGGGCGACAGCGACCACGCCAGCACCGAGGTCCAGCTGGAGACGGCCGACGGTACTCGCCGACAGTACGACATCAACATAGCGGCAATCAGGGACGACGGGGAGCTGAAGGCCACCGTCGTCACCGCCCACGACGTGACCGAACTCCGCGAACACCAGCGCCAGCTGTCGGTGCTTGACCGCGTGCTCCGGCACAATGTCCGTAATAAGATGAGCATCATCCTCGGGCACGCAAACGACATCGCGGCGGAAGCACCGCCGGCGATAACCGAGCAGGCCGACGCCATCCGGGAAGCCGCCACGGAGCTGCTGGAACTGAGCGACAGCGCCCGCGAGTTCGAGAGCGTCTTCGCCGACGACGCCCGCCGACCGACCACCGTCGACGTGGTCGAGACCGTCGAGAACGTCGTCCACGAACTCCGGACAGAACACCCATCGGCGGAGATCGACTCGGCGCTCCCCGGGTCGGCGCTCGCCCGCGGCCACGAAACGTTCGAGCTGGCGCTGGACGAGCTGTTCGAGAACGCCATCGTTCACAGCGACCGCGAGGAACCGACCGTCGAGGTGACTGTCGTCGCTGGCGAGGAGTCCGTCGAGATACGGGTCGCCGACGACGGACCGGGACTGAACGACACCGACCGGAGGGCGCTGCTACGGGGCGCCGAGACCCCGCTGGAGCATACCCAGGGACTCGGACTGTGGCTGGTCCGGTGGGCCGTCGAGGTCGCCGACGGCACCATCGACATCGAGGAGAACGACCCCCGCGGGACCGTCGTCATTATTCGGCTGCCGACGGCCAACAACGGGTAATCGCCCCGGCGTTCGGCTCCCGGCGCCGGAGCGGAATCACTCCGTCTCCCGGAACGCCTCTCGTGCCTCACCGGCCAGCCGATGGTGGTCCCTGTGCCACTCCGGGACGTCCTCGGGGTGCCAGTACCGCAATTCGGTCCCCTCGTGGGAAGTCTCGAGGTCACCGCCGCGCTCGGCGCAGAGATACAGATGGATGACGAGACAGTGTGGGCCGTGCTCGCCGGGTTTGCGGGTGTATACGCCGATGAGTTGCCGGACGTCGACCGACAGGCCGGTCTCCTCGATGGTTTCCCGGACGGCGGTTTCGGCCGGCGACTCGTTTGGCGCCACGTATCCGCCGGGAAGTCCCCACGTTCCGTCGTTGGCCCGCAACTGCAGGAGAATCCGCTCCTCGTCGTCGAAGAGTGCGACGTTGGCGCCCAGCTTCGGCGTGACGTGGCCGAGTTCCTCGGCGAACCGCTCCCGGACCGCCTCCGGCGGCCGATCGACCGTATGGCCGTACCATTCGCCGACGAGTTCCAGGACGCGCTCGTAGCGCTCCTCGTCGTACGGATCGTCGGCGTAGTGCCGGCCGTTCTCCGCCAGAATCCGCAATTCGTCTAGAAGCCGAAACAGTTCCATGTGCGCCGTCGGACGCCCGCGGTGGTATGTCTTTATCCGGCCCCGACTTCCGATCGGGCGACCGTTACAGCCGGTCGGTCCGGCCGGCGGCGGTCCAGGCGTCCCGCGGCGCCTCTGTCGGCACCCGAACGCGTCGCCGCTGGAGGGCGTCGACGCGGCCCCGGAACCGCCAGCGGAGACCCTCCCATCCGCGGTCGGACGCCTTCTCTTCGTCGTCGTTGTCGGCCGAGACGTGGGCTCGGACGGCGGCGGCGATGGCGGCGGCCTCCTCGTTGTCGGCGTCGTCCGGGAGGTCCATCCTTATAGCGGGATGTTGCCGTGTTTCCGGTCCGGCTGGTCCTTGCGCTTCGACTCCAGCATCCGGAGGTCCCGGATCAGCCGCGGGCGGGTCTCCTGCGGTTCGAGCACGTCGTCGACGAAGCCGCGCTCGGCCGCTGTGTAGGGGTTGGCGAAGGTGTCGCGGTAGTCGTCGATGAGCTCCTCGCGGCGGGCCTCGATGTCGTCGGCCGCCTCGAGTTCGTCGCTGTACAGCACGTTGACGGCCCCTTTCGGCCCCATGACGGCGATTTCGGCGGTGGGCCACGCGTAGTTGACGTCGGCCTCGAGGTGCTTGGAGGCCATCACGTCGTAGGCGCCGCCGTAGGCCTTCCGCGTGATGACCGTCAACAGCGGCACCGTCGCCTCGCTGTACGCGTAGAGGAGTTTTGCGCCGTGCTTGATGATGCCGTTGTGCTCCTGGTCGGTGCCGGGCATGAAGCCGGGCACGTCCACGAACGTGAGGATGGGGACGTTGAACGCGTCGCAGAAGCGGACGAACCGGCCACCCTTCAGCGAGGACTCGATGTCGAGGGTGCCGGCGTTGACGCGGGGCTGGTTGGCGACGACGCCGATAGAGCGGCCGTCCAGCCGGCCGAAGCCCGTGACGAGGTTGCGGGCGAACCCCTCGCCGACCTCGAAAAAGGAGTCGGAGTCGAGGACCCGGTCGACGACGTCAACGATGTCGTAGGGTTTCCGGGGCTGGTCGGGGACGATGTCGCCCAGCGCCTCGTCGCGGCGGTCGGGGTCGTCCCACGGCTCGACCTGCGGGGGGTCCTCGACGTTGTTGGCCGGCAGGTACGACAGCAGCCGCCGGACGTCGTCGAGGGCGGCCTCCTCGTCGCGGGAGGCGAAGTGGGCGACGCCGGACCCGGTGGTGTGAGTCCGGGCGCCGCCCAGCTCCTCGAAGCCCACCTCCTCGCCGGTGACCGTCTCGATGACGTCCGGCCCGGTAATGAACATGTGGGAGGTGTCCTCGATCATGAAGACGAAGTCGGTGATGGCGGGCGAGTAGACGGCGCCTCCGGCACACGGGCCCATGATGGCCGATATCTGCGGGACGACGCCCGACGCCTTCTGGTTGCGGTGGAAGATGTCGGCGTAGCCCGCAAGCGAGTCGATGCCCTCCTGGATGCGGGCGCCGGCGGAGTCGTTCAGCCCAACGATTGGCGCGCCGGTCTCGATGGCGCGGTCCATCACCTTGCAGACCTTCTCGGCGAAGGCCTCCCCCAGCGAGCCGCCGAAGACGGTGAAGTCGTGGGCGAACACGAACACCTGCCGGCCGTCGACGGTGCCGTAGCCGGTGACGACGCCGTCGCCGTACGGCTGGCGGGACTCCATCTCGAAGTTCGTACACCGGTGGGTCTTGAGCTGGTCGAACTCCTGGAAGGAGCCGTCGTCGAGGAAGTACTCGATGCGCTCGCGGGCTGTCATCTTGCCCTTCTCGTGCTGTTTGGCGATGCGCTCCTCGCCGCCGCCCAGTTCGGCGTCGCGCTTTTTTTCGCGCAACTCCTCGAGGCGGTCCTCCGTCATGGCGTCTCACGTCCCGCGTCGCTCATTGGCGAATGCAACGAGGGGCGTCGAAAAAAGAGTTGTGTAACTGTTTCAGAATCCAGTATCTATAGGTAGCCACCAGTAGTAAACAGTAACATCGGATGCCACGGTCGTACTCAATTGGCGAGTTCGCGGACGAACTCGGTGTTCACGCCCAGACGGTCAAACGCTGGTGTCGCAACGACGACCTCGACTACACCAGAACACCGGGCGGTGAACGGCGGATTCCACATCGAGAACTCCGCCGACTTACAGGCGATACTCGTCTCACAGACTGTGTTGCTCTCTACGGCCGCGTCAGCAGTCACGGACAAAAAGATAACGGCGACCTTGACCGTCAACTTGACCGGTTAACAGACCACGCCCACGACCACGGCTGGAGCGTCGAAAACACCTATACTGACACTGGCAGTGGCCTCAACGAAGACCGACGTGGCCTTGACTTACTCCTCGAGGACGTGCAGGACGCAGACTACGGACGGATTCTCGTCACCTACGAAGATAGACTCACTCGCTTTGGCTTCTCGTATCTCGAACGGTATTTTGACTGCTATGGTGTCACAATCACCGTCATCGAAGACGAGACAGACAAATCCGCACAGGAAGAACTCGTTGACGACCTTATCAAACTCGTCGCCAGCTTTAGCGGCAAACTCTACGGAATGCGCTCAAGCAAGAAACAACAGGTTTCCGACTCCCTACAGCGGCGGCGGGCTCAACTCCAGCAGGCTCAATACGACGGTCAGTCCCACCGCCGCCAGCACGACCGTCCGGAGCGACCACAGCCACACGACCGACAGCCCTTCGGCGCCGTCGGTGCCCTGCCGGACTTCGTTGAGAGCGTTCTCGGTCATGACCCAGCCGACGAAGAACACGACACCCAGCGCCGCGAGCGGCAACAGGAGGCTGGCGCCCACACTGTCGGCCCATGTGAGCCATGCGATGTCCAACGCCGACGGGAGTCCCGTCAGGAACAGCAATGCGCCGATGCCCGTCGCCGTCTGGACCCGGCTGAACCGGTAGTTGTCGACGACGTAGGCGGT
>PXSE01000143.1 GCA_003022905.1 Halobacteriales archaeon QS_9_68_42 | reverse complement strand
ATGATGTGGTCGGTCGTGATGTTGTCCGCCATCTTCAACAGCGCCGGCCCCGAGAGCTCGGCGCCGAGGGGGTCCCTCAGCGGCACGTCACCGATGTTGGGGCCCTTGATGAGCTCGTCGTCGACGGCCTCGTCGGGCGCGATGAGGTCCGGGTCGTCCTCGCCCATGCCCGGGCTGTACTTGTCGGCCATCTCGAAGCCGGGGTCCTCGAGGTCGCCAAGCTCGTCGGCGAGGTCCCGGGGGTCGACGATCTCGCCGGCGATGGCCGCCGCCGTCGCCACCTCGGGCGAACAGAGATAGACGTTGTCGTCCTCGATGCCAGAGCGGCCCTCGAAGTTGCGATTGAACGTCCGCAGGCTCACGGAGTCCGACGCCGGCACGTGGCCGATGCCGATGCAGGCGCCGCAGGTCGCCTCCGAGAAGTTGACGCCGGCCGCCATCATCTCGGCGGTCCAGCCCTCGCGGGCCAGCATCTCAGAGGCCTGCTTGGAGCCGGGCGCAACTATCATCTCCGTCTTCCGGTCCGTCGTGCGGCCCTCCAGCATCTTGGCGGCCGGGAGGACGTCCTCGTAGGCGCCGTTCGTACAGGAGCCGATGATGACCTGTTCGACGTCGGTGCCGGCGACCTCGCGGACGGGCACGACGTTGTCCGGCATCGACGGGCAGGCGATGAGCGGCTCGATCTCCGAGAGGTCGACCGTGATTCGGTCGGCGTACTCGGCGTCCTCGTCGGGCGAGAGCTCGACGTACTCCTCCTCGCGGTCGAACTGCGAGAGCCACTCTTCCGTCCGCTCGTCGGTCGGGAAGATCGAGGAGGTCGCGCCGAGTTCCGTGCCCATGTTCGTGATGGTCGTCCGCTCGGGGACCGACAGCGTCTCGACGCCGGGACCGGTGTACTCGAGCACCTTGCCGACGCCGCCCTTGACGCTCAGCTCCTGCAGGAGGTGCAGGATGACGTCCTTGGCGGTGGCCCACTCGCCGAGCTCGCCCTCGAGGCGGACCTCGACGACCTCAGGCATCTCGATGTAGTAGGCGCCGCCGCCCATCGCCACCGAGATGTCGATGCCGCCGGCGCCAATGGCCAGCTGGCCGAGGCCGCCGGGCGTCGGCGTGTGCGAGTCGCTACCGAGAAGCGTCTTGCCCGGCGCCGCGAAGTTCTCCTTGTGGACGTTGTGGCAGATGCCGTTGCCCGGCCGCGAGAAGTACGCCGTGTTCTTGAAGTCGAACTGGTAGGTCTGGTGGTCGCAGTACTGGGCGGCGAGTTCGGTCTGGACCTCGTCCAGGCCGAGCGCCTCGAACTGCAGCCAGACGAATGTGCCCGTCGTGTCCTGTGTGAGCACCTGATCGATGTCGATTCCGATCTCCTCTCCCGTCTCGATTTCCCCCTCGGCGAGGTGGTCATCGAGGATCTTTTCGGTGAGCGTCTGTCCCATAACGTCCGCCACTCCACCGCCCACAGATATAAATCCGGCGTGTCTGCCACGTCTTGCGGGCGCCCTCGGCCGGTTCGGCAGTGTTCGCACCCTACGACCGTACGGTCCGACACGAAAGAACGTTAACAACCTGAACGTCTGATCGGAACTGCCGACCGCTCGGGAAGTCGGGCCGCTCACGGCTCTCCCCGGTCGCCGTTCGCACGGCCGTGGCCTCGGTCGCTCCGCTCCCTGTAGCCACGCTACTGCTCGCGGGTCGCTTCGCTCGGCGTTCGCTTCCGAAGACGCTCCCTGCGGCCTTGCTACTGCTCGCGGGTCGCTTCGCTCCCCGCTCGCTATCGGAGACGCTCCCTCACGTCGCCCTCGCTGGCGCCGGGCACGAAGATGGTGTAGTCGCCGCGGTGGGCGACGCCGTCGCCCTTCCGGCCGGTGTCGGTCACCTCGACGGTGTACGTCTCGCCGGCTTCGACGTCGTCGGTCGTCTGTTGGGTCGACCGGGACCCGCTCTTCTTCTGGACCGGCCGGAACGCCCCACAAGCGTCACACCGGAGCATGGTCGTCCGGTCCTCCTGGACGAGTCGGGTGTCCGGCAGGCCGCACTCGCTGCACCGGACGTACTCCTCGGTGTACTCCTCTATAGCCCGCTCGAACTCCCGCTTGGCGAACTCGCCGTTGTACCGGCCGACGCCCTCCGCGAGTTTGCCGGAGGTCGCAAGCGACTGCTGGACGAACCGGTGAAGGTGGTCCGTCGAGCGGTTCAGCGCGTCGGCGACCGCATCGAGGTTGTTGAACCGCGTGAATGCCCCGTCCGCCTGCGCCTCGGCGTCGGGAACCGAGAGCCGGTCGCCGCCCGATTCGATGTCGGGAACCGCCTCCAGCGCCCGGTCGAGGCTGGCTTCGTAGTCCATGCAATTGAGAGGCGGTCGCGCCCTAAATGGGTTCCGAGAGCGAAACGACTTGTGGGACCGCGCCCCAGTGCCGGCATGGAACCGACGACGCCACAGGCGGCCTGCTTCGAGGCCGGCATCAAGTTCGGGTCACTGTACCACCAGTTCGCGGGCACGCCCGTCTCGCCGGCCAGCGCCGAGGGCCTCGAGCGGGCGATGGAGGAGGCCATCGAGAACCAGCCGTTCTGCGAGTCGGTGACCGTCGACGTGCTGACCGACGAGCTCGCCGCCGAACTGGCGGAGCAGTCGGCCGACTACACCGAGCTGACCGGCCGGTTCATGGAGGTCGAGCTGGTCATCGACCACGACGGCTGTAAGGTCGTCGCCACGATGGCGATGGACGGCGACTACCCCCGCATGCGCCTCGACCGGGTCGAGGCGTAGCCCGTCGCTCGTCCCGCGCGTTCCGGGCCGCAGAGCGTCCGCGGACGGCCGGATGGCTTTCTCAGCGGCCGCGGCCCACGACCCGACGCGCCGTGCCCGAGGCACCCTTTATGAGGCGGGCGGTCGGACGCCGACACATGTCCCTCCACGCGCTCTCGGCACTGGACGATGCATTGGCCGCGACCCGAAAGTACCGGCCGCGCGGCCCCGGCCAGTGGCTCTGGGTAATCCTCGTCACGCTTTTCGTCGGGAGCCCGGCGCTCAGCGTCCCGACCGGCGGCGGGGCTGGGAGCGGCGCGGGCGGCGCTGGCAGTGAGTTCTCTCAAGGTCCGGGCGCCGGTCCCTCCGTTTCGGACATCGGGATGGACCTAATCGTCGCCGCCGTTGCCGCCCTGGCGGCGGTGTGGCTACTCGTCGCCGTCTTCGGCGCGCTGCTCGAGTTCCCGTTTCTCCGCTGGCTCCGGGACGGTGAGGCGTCCGTCGGCGACGCCGTCGGCGACCACGGCCGGCAGGGGCTCGGACTGGCGGCATTTCGCGTCGTCGTCGGCGGCCTCGGGTTCGCCGTCCTCGGGGCGGCCGTGCTCCTGCAGGTCGGCACCGACGGGACACTCCTCGAGTACGTCGCCGCCCTGAGCAACGTCGCGGTGCTCGCCGGCCTCGTCGGGTTCCCGCTCTCGATCGTCAATGCGTTCACCACCGCGTTCGTCGTCCCGACAATGCTCCTGGAGAACGGCGGCGTCCTCGCGGGGTGGCGCCGCTTCTGGGGCACATTAGCCGACGCCCCGAAGCAGTTCGCCGCCTACGGCGTCGCTGTCATCGTGCTGGGCTACGTCGGCGGCATCGCGGTCGTCCTCGTGGGCGCCCTGGCGCTGATACCGGGCCTCGTCGTCGGCGGCATCCTCGGCTTCGTCGCGGCCACAGCGGCCTCCTCGTTCGTCGGTATCGTCGTCGCGGCCGTGGTCGGCAGCTTTGCGTTCACCGTCGCGGCGCTCATGACGTACGCGCTCTTCCAGATGTACCTCCGATACTACGCCCTGCTGATGCTCGGCGACGTCGACGACGGCCTGGATTACATCCCGGGGCGACGAGGCACGGTCCGTGACGACGGGCCGGGAGATCCCGTCGCCGACCCGACGGACCCCGGCGCCTCCGACGGCGACGACCCGCAGTTCCCCTCCTGAGTGCGTCCCGTCGCCACGTTTCACTTTCGCTTTCCGGCGTGTTTTTAACGGGGAGCGCGACGAACGACACGGTATGAGTCAGGCCACGCTCGACGACGACGACCTGTTCGACGAGGCGGCAAGCGAGATGCGCGAGGACGTCGAAGAGAGCCTCGAGGCGGCGAA
>PXSE01000142.1 GCA_003022905.1 Halobacteriales archaeon QS_9_68_42 | reverse complement strand
CGTAGTCCGGCTCGCCCGTGACGACGTGTTCGACCTCCGCGCAGTCGCCGGCGGCGTAGACGTCCGGCAGGTTCGTCTCCCGGTAGGCGTCGGTTGCGATGGCGCCGGTCGGGCCCAACTCGATACCCGCGTCCTCCGCGAGGTCGGTCCGCGGGCGGACGCCCGTCCCCAGGAGCGCCATCTCTACCTCGACGCGCTCCTCGCTCGTGACCACGGCCTCAACGGCGCCGTCGCCGTCGAAGGCCTCGACCTCCGCGCCGAGATACAGCGCGACGTTCTGCTCGCGGAGGTGGTCGGCGACGGCCTCGCTTGTCGCCTCGCTGAACCCCTTCAGCACGCGGTCGCCGCGCTGAAAGAGGTGAACCTCGAAGTCGTTGGCCGCCAGCGCCTCGGCCATCTCGACGCCAATGTAGCCGCCGCCGACGATGCCGACAGCGCCCTCGCAGGTCTCGAGGAAGTGACACGCCGGACCGCTGTCGGGTTGATCGACCGGGTTGGATTCGCGCGACCGGGCCACGAACTCCCGCAGTTCCTTGCCGTCAGTCACCGACCCCAGCGTATACACCCCCTCCCGGTCACGGCCCTCGATCGGCGGGACGACGGCCTCGGCGCCCGTTGCCACGAGCAGATGGTCGTACTCGACCGTCACCTCGCCGTCTTCGCCCCGGACGGTGACCGTCCGGGCATCGCCGTCGATGCCGACGGCCTTGTGGCTGGTCCGGAGGTCGATGTCCCGCTCCTCGCGGAACTCCTCGGGCGTCACCGACACTAGGCTCTCCAGGGACTGTATCTCGCCCTTGATGTAGTACGGCAGACCGCAGGCGCCGTAGGAGACCCACTGGCCCTTCTCGAAGACGACCACTTCGAGGTTTGGGTTCTCGCGTTTGGCCTTGCTCGCGGCGGACATGCCGGCGGCGTCACCGCCGACGATGATGAAGGTCATGCCCACCGTTCGCGGCGGGGTCTGTTAAAGCCCGGCCGGCCATGCGACGGCGGGGGAGATCCGCCCGCTTGTAGTGGTCATTAGTTATTGATAGTGCGTTCTATTCTATTCAGTCTTGACGGTGAATTCCCCCGACCGATATAGACGGGTAATGAAGCAACGGAAAATCAGAGTATACCTGATTCTTGTCAGAAGCGGCGTGCAAGATATAGAGCACGAATCTAGCACTCCGAGTACAATTCGTTCAGTCAGACTCAATTAGGTCACATGTTTGCGGTATAGGGAGTCAAAAGGCATCATAATAGTCTGATTCCAATTCGGGTTTATTGAGCATCTATCCCCTCTACTGACTCCTGTAAATGCGTTTGAACAGTGGCAAATTTGCCTTCCTCAAAATTGGAAATAAACAAGTATCTGTCGTTCTCTGTGTCGACCGTTAGAATCAATAGTTTTCCCACATCCTGCGTCGCAAAGCTAATGACTGCATACCAAGAAAGCAGGCTGCTTGCGTAGAAACCACCGGTTATAACATTAAGCGGCCTCCCTTGTTGGAGGAACAGATAGCTAATGCTTGAAAGTGCTACTGCGACTATAAAATAGAACGCTGCCAGTTTTCTAAACCCTGTCTCGGAGTGGTCAGTGTCAACTCGGATAGATGTTACTTTCTCGAGAGGGATTGTGACAACATGACGTTCCTCACTGGCTTCATTGATGTGTTTGATGCGTCCATTACGGCAAATTAGCCGCTTGTTCTCAACATCGTGCTCGTAGTCGTTTAGATGCACATCAGGAATTTCCAGCTCAGACATTTATAGGGTTATAAGCACCGTTAGTCAAAAATTTGTGGACCGACTTTCAGATTTTAACCCAGTCTATACAGACGAATCGTATGAATTCTGCGATGCTATGTGGCTAGCTTTCGCCGAGCGTATGAATGTCTTCGACATCTCAACCAATTCGTGTTATGCTCACATCCGCCTCATCAACATTCGTGACATCAATTTCCCCCTACTCAGCGATACCGACAGACCATATCAAGGGAGTTGGGATTTGCCTACGACGAATAGAATACCACCAGGGCGTCCTGAAATATGCGCTGGTCACGTTAATTCCGGCCATACAATCCGGGATCTCTGGCAGACCGACAATGTCAATACTCAAATTACGCTTGATGAACTTCACAATACAATACGGAGATTGACCCACTGACAGAAGCGTCAGCGGCTTTGTACAAGACTCGCGCCCTGTATTCTTGCACGGCCGATTCTATCTACCAACCATCTGTTAGAAGCGACGTGAGAGATCCAGAACTTGAGTGCAGCAAACAGGATTCTTAATTGAGCCACAATAGAATTCTTAATCGCCGAATCGCATACGGAGTACCGTAGGCAAAGTCTTCAACGAGAGGGAAGTCACCACGCAAACATAGAATATGGTCCCGCTGATACGACCTGAAAGTCAAATCATCCGTTCGACTGTTCCCAAACTTTAATTCGCACACTTTTGTATGCAGTTCCATGCGTCGACGATGGTATCTCGCCTCTCTCTTCGGTGGTGGGCTGGCAGGATGTACTGGGGATGATGCTCCGGAGACGACTGATTCTACTGAAACTCCGGGAGGCACGGTAAGAGAGACACTCACAGAAGCACCCACGAAAACACCCACAGAAACACCTACGGAAACCCAAACTGCAACCCGCGAACCAACACCAGTTCCACCAAGTTCGGACGCAGCCCGATTGAACATGCCGTTTACTGAACCGTGGGAAGCACCGAATGACGACGAAGTCACGCTGACGGCAACGACGAACGTTGAACCAGACACTGACTTCACTGCAAAGATTGATCACAGGGGTGAGATTAATGATAATGCATCCCCGGTATTTCAGAGGGATACTGAGACTGTCAGCGAAGATGGCCGTCTCTCGTGGGATTTCAATTTCTCTGGAAACGAAGAGGGCCGAAAATTCAAGCTCACAATCAGAGTCAGAAGCGACCAATCATGGGAGTACGATGGCGTTATCGTAAGCGATGACGGGTGAATACAATACCGAGGCGAGCGGCCGGTTGCTTCTCTGTCTCAACCGTTAGTCACGGTCTTAGTCAGGCCAATTGTTTGTACAAGACTCGTGTGCTGTATTCAGCACGCCGCGAGGAACACATAAGGAAATTGTTAAAATTTCAAATGGCCAATCCGCGTCTCGGCGCACCGGGTCGGGTTCATCGCTATACGAATAGAGAAGTCGCATCAGCAGCTACTATTATTACGAGCCGTTGCCGTCGAGCGTCGGGAGGATCGATCTTCGAGCCCGACGCAGTCTCGTTCCCGCTGCCGTCCCGAGAATCATCGCACTGTCAGCCGTCCGGCGTCGGCCGCGTGTACCACCACGCCCACGCGACGAGGACCGCCTGCAGTGGGAGCCGTCCCCACCGCTCGGCGGCCGAGGGGTCCAGCGTGCCGAACGGCGTCCCCTCGACGACGACGCCGCTGGTCGCCATGTAGACGTTTGCCGGGAACACGGCGACAAGGAGCGCGACGAGGCCCCACGCGGCGTATCGGCGTGTTTGCGGCACGAGCACCCCGACGCCGAGGGCGACCTCGGCAACCCCCGACAGGTACACGAGCGCCAGCGGTGCCGGTAGCACTGGCGGCATGATCTGGACGTACGCCGCCGGCACGATGAAGTGCATGGCGCCGGCGACGACGTAGGCCGGCCCCATCAGGTACAGAAGCGGGCGCTTGAGGCGGCCGAGCGCGCCGGCCGCCGACGCTTCCCGGGATGCCGTGGTCACGCTACTCGATGTCCGTGATTGCGCTCTCGCGGTCGTACAGCGGGTACGTCGCACACAGGTCCTCGACTTCGGCTTCGGCGTCGGCCTTCACATCGTCGTCGTCGGGGGCGTCGACCACGCGGGCGATGATGTCGGCGACCCGCCTGCAGGCGGCCTCGTCGAAGCCGCGCGTGGTCAGCGCGGGCGTGCCGGCGCGGATACCCGAGGGATTGAATGGCGACCGGGTCTCGCCGGGGACGGTGTTCTTGTTGAGGACGATGCCGACCTCCTCGAGGGCCTCCTCGGCGACGCCGCCGGGGGTGTCCGGGTGTGACTCCCGGAGGTCGACCAGCACGAGGTGGGTGTCGGTGCCGCCCGACACCAGCGAAAAGCCGTGCTCGGCGAGCTGGTCGCCGAGCGCCGCGGCGTTGTCGACGACCTGCTGGGCGTAGGCCTCGAACGCCGGCTCCAGCGCCTCTTTGAACCCGACGGCCTTGCCGGCGACGTTGTGCATTAGAGGGCCGCCCTGGGCGCCGGGGAACACCGACGCGTCGATGTCGTCGGCGTACGCCTCCTCGCACATGATGATGCCGCCGCGGCCGGCCCGGATCGTCTTGTGGGTCGACCCCGTCACGAAGTCGGCGACGCCGACCGGCGACTGGTGGACGCCCGCGGCGACCAGCCCAGTGATGTGGGCGATGTCGGCGAGGTGGTAGGCGTTGACCGCTTCGGCGGCGGCCTGAATGCGCTCGAAGTCGACCTCCCGGGGGTACGCCGAGTACCCCGAAACGATGATATCGGGGTCGAATTCCTCGGCCCGCTCGCGGAGGCCCTCGTAGTCGACGTAGCCCGTCTCGGGGTCGACCTCGTACTGCTCGACCTCGTAGGTCTGGCCGGCGAAATTGGCGGGGTGGCCGTGGCTCAGGTGGCCGCCGTGGGTGAGGTCAAGCGAGAGGATCTTGTCGCCGGGCTCCAGCACTGCAAGGTAGACGCCCATGTTGGCCTGGGTGCCGGAGTGGGGCTGGACGTTGACGTGGTCGGCGCCCCAGAGCGTCTCGGCGCGCTCGACGGCAAGCTCCTCGATACGGTCGGCGTTCTCACAGCCGGCGTAATAGCGCTCGCCGGGGTAGCCCTCGGCGTACTTGTTGGTCAACTCGGAGCTCTGGGCCTCGAGGACGGCTTCGGAGACGTGGTTCTCGGAGGCGATCATCGCCAGGGTGTTCTCCTGGCGCTCCCGCTCGCCCTCGAGGGCGTCGGCCGCCACGGGATCGATCTTGCGGACTCGGTCGTAGCTCATAACTGTGTATGGGGCGCGGTGGAACAAGAAGCTACCCGTTCACGGCGAGTGCGGCCGGTGTTCCGCCGGCAGTGTGTAGCTACGAGGGAGTAGCGTACGTCGGCAGTGAAGACGGCGTTTCCGAACGTCCCCTCCCGCTCGCGGGCTGGGCCTCGCTGCGCTCCGCGGCTCCCTGCGGTCGCCGGCAGAGCTTTGCTCTGCCGAGCCCTCGCTCGCTTCACTCGCAAGGACGCCGCTCCGCCTCAAGACCTCCCTCCCTTCGATCGCTCGGCCTCGCCGTCTCCGGCAATTAGCGATTTCCGGGATGACGAACGACGGCTCGCGGAGCCGTCTTTCGACCCACGCTCCCGTGTCGTCGCTCCTTACGTCGCTCCTCCCGCTCGCTTCGTCACGAGGCCTCCCTCGCTGGGCTCGCTCGGCCTCGCTACGCGAGCGGTCGGCCCCATTCGAGATCCAGCACGACGCCGGGTGACCGGCCAGCCATCGCGTAACTAAACACCGCCGTTCTGCCAAGGGACAGTTCTATACAGCCTGCCGACCACGAACGAGATGGATGGTCGAGTGGGCCGCAACGGACGACGGCCTCCACGCGTTCGCCGAGCGTGCGACCGTGGCGGTCGGCGTCGACGGCTGGCGGCCGTGCAGGGACGCCCCCGCGCTCGCCTCGCGGGTGGACGCGATCGCGGTGGGCGCGACGCACGGGGTCGAACTCCCGGCCGGGAGCACGACGCTCGCCGACGGGGCGAACCTGCAGACGGGCGGACGTCTCCCCGAAGGTGTCCACGAGGTGGCCGTCGACGCCGACGTAGAGACGAGGATCGCCTTCGAGGGGCCGGCGACGCTGGAGGGCGACGACGAGCCGTGGCTTCGGTTTCCCGGGCGGACGGCGGTGACAGTCGGGTTCCGGGCGTCGCGGCCGCCCCGGGAGACGGTGACCGTCCCGGCGACATCGACGGGGCTGGCCCGGGCCGTGACCGTCGCCGCTCGAACCCACGAGACGGGCGGCCCGGAGCGGTCCCACCCCGGCTATCGGCCGCGGACGCCGCTCGTGACGTTCGGCGACGACGGCGTTGACCCCGACCCGGACCCCGACGCGCCGACGGTGGCCGTCCGCCCGAACGCGGCGGCAGTGCTGGTCGCCGCGCCGCTCGCGTACTACCTCGGCGCCGACCTCGTGACCGAACCGGGGGCGCCCACGCTTCGGGCCGACAGCCTCGAGCACGAGTTCGGGCGACTGCCGGAGTTCGCCGAGGAGGCCGGCGACCTGCTCCGGCGGCTCTGTGGGCTGGACGTCCGGCTCCGCTCGGTGCCGGGCGAGACGGGGCCGCTGGCCGTCGACCTCGAGGACATCGACCGACTCCAGGAGGCGCCGCCGGCCGAGCGGCTCCGGACGGTCCTGTCGGGCAACGTCCCCTCGGGGCCGACGTGGCCGCTTGCAACCTACGTCGACGACGACGTCCGGAACGGGCGGTACCTGCCGTTCCTGCTCGACCGCCTGAGTCTAGTGCATCCGGCGGAGGCCTCGGAACTGGACCCCCGGGCGCTCCTGAAACGAAGCCTCGAAGAGTTCTTCCGCGGGGAGACCGCGAGCGTCGAGGCAGTCGACCCCTCATTGGCGGACTCGCGGTTCCACGCCTGGCGTGGGGAGGGGACGCCCGTCGAGGCGTTCACGCTGCTGGGCGACGGCGGCAGTCGGGCCGGCGAGACGTTCGAGGTGGAGGTGGTCTGCAACGACGAGGCGATGCGCTCGGAGGGGTCGGTCGCTGACGTGTATCGGCGACGGCTGACCGGTCGGGATGTCGACATCCAAGTCCACGACCGCCTCCCGACGGCGGAACTGGCGGCCCTGTTCGAACGGTCGAGCGACTTAGTACACTTCATCGGCCACTGCGAGGTCGGGGGGCTCGTCTGCCCGGACGGCCGCTTGGCGGCCGCCGACCTCGATACCTGCGGCGCCGACGCCTTCTTTTTGAACTCCTGTGGCTCCTACCACGAGGGGTACGACCTCGTCCGACGCGGCGCAAGCGTCGGCGCAGTGACGCTGACGACGGTGCTCGACGACCAGGCGGTCAGCGTCGGCACCGCGTTCGCGGAGTTGCTCGCCAGCGGGTTTGCCTTCGACCGCGCGCTATCGTTGGCCCGCGGCGAGATACTGGCCGGCCGGGACTACGTCGTCGTGGGGGACGGCACCCACCGCCTCCGGCCGCCGCGTGGCGTCGCCGACGTGTTCAAGATCGGGCGGACCGACGGCGGGTTCGCCGTGGAGTACGACGCGACGGCACCCGACAGCGCGGGCCGACGGTACGTCGACCCCTTCGACGGCGCCGAGCGCCCCTGCGGGACCGCCGCGAGGGCGACCGTCGGACCGGCCGAACTCCGGGAACTGCTCGAGCGCCGCTCCTCGCCCGTCCGGTACGAGGGTCGACTCCGCTGGACGGACGAGCTGGCGCGTGAACTGGCCGAGTAGCGGCTCCTCGACCGGCGCGTGTCGTCTCGGAGAGACCGTTCTTGTATTTATATTTTTCTCTGAGTTTTCATGTCGATCCGGTACTAATATTAAATAGTCCGGGCACCGTTCCAACTAATAGGTCAATGGAATCAAACGTGACTGAAAGCACTCTCGCCGACGTTCTCGACGAGATGCTCACCGCCGCCAACGACGAACTGTACCTCATCAACCCCACGACCGACACCATCGAGGAACTGGTCGGAGTGCTGGACGCCGACACGCCGACCGTACGACTGCTGGCCTCCGAATCGACGCTGAAGGACGTGATGGACGACTTCCTGGTGGCGGGCGCGGCCGCCGACCACGTCGATGCCGGCAGCCTCGAACTCCGCGCCGCCGAAGGCGACGCAAACACGCTCGTTGTCACCGACTCCGCGGTCGTCGCGCTGGTGACGGCCGGCGAGCACGCCGCCGGGCTCTCGACGGACGATGAGGCGTTCGTCTCCGGCGCTGCCGCGCGGTTCGAGGAGGCCTGGGAGGGCGCCGAGCCCTTCGACCTCCGGACGCCCGCGCTGTCGCGCGTCCGTCACTCCCTGAAGGAGGACCTCGGCGAGCCGACCGCCGAGGACTTCGATTCCGTGCTTGACTCCCTGGAGACCGCCCGCGGCAACGGCGACGGCCTCGACGAGGTGACCATCTCCATCCTGGTGGCCGCCAAGAATGAAGACCTGCTGTACGACATCTCCAAGTGGGGCGAAGACGTCGGCATCGCCTCGAAGGCCACCTTCTCGCGGACCAAGAGCCGTCTCGAGGAGATGGGGCTCATCGACACCGAGAAGGTTCCCATCAACGTGGGCCGGCCGCGCCTCCGTTTGAAGCTCGGCGACGAGCGACTCACGGAGGCCGGCAACAGCGAACTCGCAAACGTCGCACAGTCGATGCTCGCCGCGTAGGCACCGCCGCACCTTTTTCGACTCCACACCCGTAGCCGACGGTATGTACGCCACTAAGGTACCGCCCGACCGTAGTGTCTCGCCCGCCGACTGCGAGGAGCCACCGCGCCGCCACCCCCAGGTGTGTCGCCGGTGACGACCATCGGAATCACGGGCACGGGGCCCGCCGTCGAGAACGTGATTGCCGCCGTCGAGGATACAAGCGCCGACGCCGTCCGCCTGGAGGCCGGCGACCTCGCGCAGGCCGACGTGGCCGTCGACGTCAGGCCCGTCGGGAAGTCGGCCGGAGCGGACCGGCCGACCGGGGCGGAGACGCCGCTGGTGGTCGTGGAGTTGGGCGGTGTCGGCGGCCGGCCGGTCGGCGGCGTCAACGCCGCCGTTTCGGGGCACGCCCCGGGGACGGCCTGCTATGACTGCCTACGCCGCCGGGTCGAGGCCGTCGGCGCCGAGACGGGCGGGGCCGACGCCGAGAGCGCGACGGCGCGTTTCGCGGGGGCGGTCGCCGGCCGCGAGCTCGCCACGCTGGTGGCGGGCGGCGAATCGCCGCTCCTCGGCGGCGTCATCGAGGTGCCCCACGCCAGCCGTCGCGTGCTCCCGGTACCGTACTGCGACTGTGCGGCCGGCGAGGACCGGGACCTGCGAACCGACGACGGGGGCCGGTCGCTGGAGGCGGCGCTGGCGTCGGCCGAGACCGCCTTCGACGAGCGCCTCGGCCCCATCATGGAGGTTGGCGAGGCCGAGTCGTTCCCCGCACCCTACTACCTGGCGACGCTCGCGTCAGCGCCGTTCTCGGCGGCGGACCCGCCGGACCACGCCGCCGGGGTCGGTGCCGACTGGGACCCCGCCTTCATGAAGGCGCTGGGGGAGGCCTTGGAGCGGTACAGCGCGGCCGTCTACCGCGACTCGACGTTCCGGTCCAACCCGTCGGCGCCGGTCGACCCCGCGCGGTTCGTCGCGCCGGGCGAGCCGCCCGCGGTCGGGAGCGTCGACGCCTGGCACGACGCCCGGCACCTCGGAACCGGCGAGACGGTCCAGTTGCCGGCCGAATTCGTCGTGTTCCCGCCGCCCGAGCGGCGCATCCGGCCGGCCATCACGACCGGGCTCGGCCTCGGGAACAGCGGCGTCGGGGCGCTGTGTTCCGGGCTCTACGAGGTCATCGAGCGCGACGCCGCGATGCTGTCGTGGTACTCGACGTACGAACCGGTCGCCCTGGCCGTCGACGACGAGGCGTTCGAGGCGCTGGCGGCTCGCGCCGGCAGCGAGGGGCTGTCGGTAACGGCTCTGTCGCTCACGCAGGACGTCGACGTGCCGGTGGTGGCGGTCTGCGTCCACCGCGAGGGCGAGTGGCCGCGGTTCGCGGCCGGGTCTGCGGCGTCGCTCGACCCTCGCGGGGCGGCCTGCAACGCCCTTGAGGAGGCCGTCCAGAACTGGCTGGAACTCCGCCGCATGGGGCCGGACCGGGCCGCAGAGGAGTCCGGCACCATCGGCCGGTACGCGGCGTTCCCGGAGGCGGCCCGAGGGTTCGTGACGCCGGCGACGACAGTGCCGGCGGCGACGATCGGCCCCGGGTCCGTACCGGAGGGGCGGGCGGAACTGGACGCGCTGCTCGACCGCCTGGAGGCGGCCGGACTCGAGGCCTACGGCGCGCGACTCACCCCGCGGGACGTCGAATCGCTGGGCTTCGAGGCGGTCCGCGCCGTCGTCCCCGGGGCGCAGCCGCTGTTCACCGACGAGGCGTACTTCGGCGAGCGGGCGCGGACGGTGCCGGAGACGTTCGGCTACGAACCGCAACTCGACCGCGAGCACCACCCCTACCCCTGACCCACCCTGGAAGAGCGCTTTCTCCGGGCTCGGGCAATGGCCCGATGTGGACGTCGCCGACAGCGCCCCCGGTGGCCCGCTTAAGCGTCGCCCGGGAGTGCGCCGAGAGCGGGTAGCGGACGGGGACAATGACGTGCGCCATTGCCGAATCCGGGCGGGGCAGGGCGAAGCTTCCGACCGGTGGCCCCGTTCAGAGCCCCCGGCGGACGATTCGACCCTCCAGCTCGGGGTCGATGCCGACCGACCGGGCGTAGTCGGTCAGCACCTCGTACTGGGTGTCGAGGCGACTGACCGCGTCGCGTTCGGTCAGGGTCGGAAACTCGGCGTCGGTGTTCAGGAGGAACTCCGAGACCGCGAGCCGGTACCGCGAGTCGTCGACGGTCTCGCCGCGAACCTGCGCCTCCAGCACTACTTCCTCGGCGTAGTCGTACACCACCCGCGCCCCCGAGAGGTGGGCGTGCCACCAGTCGGCCTCGCCGAAGCCGGTGGTGTCGCCGGCCTCCCGGAGCACCGACCGCAGGTCCGCGCCGGACAGTTCGACGACGGCCACCGCCTCCTCGAAGGGGACCAGACTCACCAGGTCGGCGACGGTCACCGCGCCGGCGAGTGGCGGGCCGGTCCGGATGCCGCCGCTGTTCTGGAGGCCGACCACCGGCGGGTCGGTCCCGAGTTCGCGCTCTGCGGCCCACCGATAGGCGTCGGCGACGAAGTTGCCGACCCGGCTCTCGCCGCGGAACGCCTCGCGCTCGGTCCGGGCGATGGGCTCCTCGACGTTGGCGACCACCTCCCCGAGGCCGGCCTCCTCGAGTCGTGTCCGGTAGCGGTCGGCCAGCGTCGCATCGAGGGGCGCCTCCTCGACGGCGTGGCGGGTCACCTCGCGGCGCTCAAGGTCGACCTCCAGCACCGCCCGGCCGCCGTCACCGGGGCGGGTTAGCAGGGTTCCGGCGACCCGCTCGATTCGCTCGGAGTGGACGTGACCCCCGAGTATCACGTCGACGTCGCAGGCGGCCGCGAGTCGGTCGTCGGCCCGGCCCAGGTGCGAGAGGACGACCACGTGGTCGGCGCCGCGCTCTTCC
>PXSE01000141.1 GCA_003022905.1 Halobacteriales archaeon QS_9_68_42 | reverse complement strand
CGTGCTGTCGTCGGGGTCGACGTCGGCGTCGGCCGTCGACGTCATCTACCGGGTCGTCGAGGAGTCCGGCGAACTCCTGTTGCACGGTGTGGCGGTCAAACCGGGCAAGCCGATGCTCGTCGGCCGACTGGCCGTCTCCGGGACACGCTCGGACGGCTCGGAAGACGAGCGAAGCGACTCTTCCGATGGCAGCGCCTACGTCGGCCTGCCGGGCTACCCGGTGTCGGCGCTGACCATCTTCCGGACGTTCGTCGCGCCGGCTATCCGCGAGGCGGCCGGCCTGCCGGAACCGCAGACCGCGACCGTCGAGGGGTCGATGGCCGTCCGCGAGCGGTACGACGAGGGCCGTCTCCGGTTCATGCCGGCCGGCCTCGTCGAGAGCGGGCCGACCCAGTCGGCCGACGGGAGCGAAGGCGAGGCCGACGGCGACGACGAGACGCTCGTCTACCCCGTCGACCGGGGCAGCGGCGCGACGACGAGCCTCGTGGAGGCCGACGGCGTCGTCGCGGTGCCGCCGGACGTCGAGTACCTGGAGGAGGGCGAGACGGTCGAGGTACGGCTGTTCTCGCCGGACGTTCGGCCGCCGACGGCCCTCGGCGCCGGCGAGGACGACCCGGCGCTGTCGCGGCTGCTGGACCGCCTCGAGCGGCCACGCTACCTGAGCGTCGGCAGCCGACAGGGCCTCCGCCGGCTCCGGGACGGCGTCACTGACGTCGCCGTCGTCACCGGCGAGGCCGCCCCCGACGACGCGGCCGAACTCGGCGGCTGGACCCGCGAGTGGGGGCTGGTCGTGCCGGCGGGCAACCCCGACGACGTCGAGGGCGTCGCCGACCTGGTCGACGACGAGTTGCGGTTCGTCAACCGGACGACCGACTCGGGACTGCGAACCACGCTGGGCAACGCCGTCGCCGCGCTGGCCGACGAGCGGGGCGTCGACCGGCACGACCTCGTCGAGGCCATCGACGGCTTCGAGTTCGCCGTCCGCGCCCACGAGTCGCCCGCCCGCAAGGTGCTGACTGGCGAGGCCGACGCCGGTCTCGGACTGCGGTCGACCGCCGAGGCTCTCGGAACGGGGTTCGTCCCCTGTGGCACAGAGCGGGTCCGGGTCTTCGCGGCCGAGGGGCGCCGCGAGAAGCCGGGCGTCCGGCGACTGGAGCGGGCCATCAAGGAGGCCGACGATGTCCTCGACTCGCTGCCCGGGTACGGGCGGTAGCCAGGGGTCAGAACCGCTGGAGTAGCCAGACGCCGACGAGGAGACACCCGACGGTTACGCCGACGAGTCCGAACGTTCGCCGGTCGGGACGCGGACGCTCCGGCGGCCATCCACCGCTCCGGTGCCACCACCGTCCGACCAGGAATCCGGCGATTCCGAGGGGTACGCCGGAGACAACTAACGCCGCCGCGAGCACCCCGAGGAACACGGCGACGACTACCGGCTCCGACGGGACGGCCCCAAATACGTCGGCGACTCCGATGCCAAAGACCGCCCGGAGAGACCCGCTCGCCATCCCGGCGACCGCCGCACAGGTCGTGGCAAGGGCCCACCGGAGCGAGGGGTCACGGGCGGATTCGACGGTCGCTATCGCCACCCAGGCGGCTAGTACAGCCGGCGCCACCCAGAGGGTGTCGGGAACCCAGAAGACGACGGACCACCAGCCCGTCAGACAACCGAATGCGGCCCGGACGCCCCTGCGGTAGCGGACACGCACGCGCCGAGACTGCCTGGCGACAGCCCCGCCACCCAGCAATGCGGCCGCGACCAGCCACATGAACTGTTCGAGAAACGGGACGCCGAGGCGGTCCGGAAGTCCTGCCCCGGCGGCGAAGGCGGCACCGAAAAGCACCGCTGCCCACAGGAGGCCGCTGCGCTCCGACAGCCAGGTCCGGGCGGTTTCCTCCATCGTCCGGTGAACGTCGCGGGCGGCTGGTGTATCTCCGTCCCCGCTTAGAAACTGAGTTCGACAGTAGATTTTATACGACCCGCGGGGTCGAGAACGGCATGACTCTCGACCGTCGGACGGCCCTCGGGCTGGTCGGGAGCGGTCTCGCCGGCGGACTGCTCTGGGACGCTGCCACGAGCGCGGTCACCGCGGACGCGGGTGGACCGGACCGCCGTCCGGAGGCGACCCGGGACGCCGTCGAGGCGTACGCCCACGGGAACGCCGGATTCGGGCTGGACCTGCTCGGGGAACTCGCCGCGGCGGCTCCCGGGACGAACCGGATGGTCTCGCCGCTGAGCGTCTCGGCCTCGCTGGCCATGACGTGGGCGGGCGCTCGCGGCGAGACCGCCTCGGAGATGCGCGAGACACTCCGGTTCCCGCACGGCCGGCCGGAGCTACACCGGGCGGTCGGCGCGATACACCACGAGTTGGGCCGGCGTGCGGACGACGTCCCCCGCTTCGAGGGCTACCGGCCCTGGGAGACGAACCGCTTCGAACTGCGCCTGGCGAACGCGCTGTGGGGCCAGGCTGGGTTCCCGTTCGCCGAGCCGTTCCTCAAGACGCTCGAGCGATATTACGGCGGCGGCCTGCGCACCGCCGACTTCGAGGGCGACCCCGAGGGTGCCCGCCGGCAGGTCAACGACTGGGCGGCGTCGAGGACGGCGGGCCGCATCGACGAGCTGTTGCCGGCGGGGTCTATCACCACCATGACCCGGTTCGTGCTCGCGAACGCCGTCTACTTGCTGGCCGACTGGGACCGGCAGTTCGACCCCGAGGAGACGGAAGACGAGCAGTTCACCGCCATCGACGGCCGCTCACGGCAGGTCAGGATGATGGAGCAGACCGACGAATTCCGGGCGGTGTTCGACCGCGAGGCCGGCTACCGGGCCGTCGAGTTGCCGTACGTCGGCGGCGACCTCGCGATGGTGTTCGTGATGCCGTTCCGGCGGGAGACGCCGTTCCGCCAGTTTGAGGCGGCCGTCGACGGTGCGTGGCTGACCGACCGGTTCGCCGAACTCGACGCGGCCGGCGAGCGGGAGACGCTGGTGCGCATCCCCAGGTTCGAGTTCGAGACGGCCACGAGGCTCAACGGGCCGCTCCGCGAACTCGGCATGGTGTCGGCCTTCGACAAGGTGGACGCGAACTTCGACGGCGTGATGGCCGACGGGAGCGACCTACAGCTGTACATCTCCCACGTGTTCCACGACACGTACGTGGCCGTCGACGAGACCGGAACCGAGGCCGCGGCCGCGACGGGCAGCCTCGGTGAGTTGGTATCCGCTCCGCCGACGTTCGCCGCCGACCGGCCCTTCCTCTTCTGCGTCCGGGACCGTCCGACCGACGCCGTCCTCTTCCTCGGCCGTGTGGTCGACGCCGCCGCGGCCGCCATCGACTCCGGGTGAGTACAACCCCTCGAACTCGCCCGCCCACGCCGGTGGCTCGCACTGACGGCTGGACCTGTTCCAGGCGAAAGTGTTCGAACTGTACGCTTTCATCCTTCCCGCGCCAACATCCGCATCGGGTCGACTCACCGCTCGATGTTGGGCCAGGGCGTTTATTTACGGCCACTCGCTGGCAAAAACGGTTGTGACAACGACTTCCAAACGTCGGACGCCAGCACAAGAGCCCTGACGCCGTCCCGCGACTGTCGGCGTGGGGCGACGTTGGTGGCCGAAGAAGCCTACGATGAGACCAGTTCGTCGATCCGCTCGATTCGGTGGTCGCCGACGACGCACATACCCCGGCGGTCGTGGCCGTGGCGCTCGACGTGTGCGCCGTCGAGGCCGGCGTTCCAGGCGGCGCCGATGTCCTGGGGCCCGTCGCCGACCAGCACGCCCGACCCGCCGTTCGCGCCGGCCTCCCGGAGCGCCATGCGGACGGGCCGGGGGTCGGGTTTCCAGCCCGTCTCCTCGGTACAGCAGACCACCGCGTCGAACCAGTCCCGGATGTCCAGCGTCTCGAGCACCGGGTCGGTGAGGTACTTCTGGCAGCGCGCGCCTCCGGCCGTCCTCCTCGGCGTGGAACGCCTCCCAGAAGGCGTCGACGTCGACGCCCCACGCCCGTAGCTGGTCGTTCCGGAAGCCGCCGAGCCCGTGCCAGACAGCCTCGGCCTGCTCGTCGGTGAACCCGTGGCCGATGCGGTCGCCGACCCGGTCGAAGACGTCGTGGATGTAGGCCGGCTCGACATCGACGAGCGTCCTGTCGAGGTCGAAGGCCCAGTGGTCGTACGTCGATGCAGTCATGAGGTTGATCGGTAGCGGACTGGCGGGCAAGTGTCTTGCGGCCGCGCCCGATAATTAAGCGTCGGTGACGTGGATCCGCGAACCGAGGTACTTCTTCAGCACCTCGGCGGTGTCGTCGGCGTTGAATAGGTCGAGGCTGTCTGCGATCTCGGTCTTCAGCGCCTCGACGTAGGCCGCCTCGGCCCGGAGTTCGCGGAACTCGACCGACCGGACCTCGAGCCCGAGGGCGTCCTCGGCGGACTCCCGGAGGTGGTCGGGGTCGCTCACCTCGCCGCGCCAGAGGTTGTCGCGGAAGAACAGCCAGCCCGTCTCGCCGGGGTCGGCGGCCGTCCTGAATAGCGTCGTCTCGACAGTCGTCGGCTCGAGCCGTAGCTCGGGGTCGGCCGGCGAAATGTCGAGTCGGACCGAGAAAACGTACTCGGCGTCGCCGGTCGACATCAGTCGACGAGGTCGTTGAGCCGGCCCGCTAAGTCGGTGTCGTTCTCGGTGATGCCGCCGGCGTCGTGGGTGGTCAGCCGCACCTCCACTTCCCGCCACTCGATCGTGATCTCGGGGTGGTGGAACGCCTCCTCGGCGAGGCCGCCCGCCGCGCCGGCGAAGCCGACGCCCTCCAGGTAGGAGTCGAACTCGAACGTCCGGGCTATCTCGTCGCCGTCGCGCTCCCAGCCGTCGGGCAACTGTGCCTCGATCTCCTCGTCGGAGAGCAGATTGCTCATGCTCTACGGGATGGTCGGCAATGGAATAAAACCACGCGCCGACGCTACTCAACGAGCACCTCGTAGGCCTCGGTCACCCGCTTGAACGTCTCCTCGTCGCCGCCGCGGTCCGGGTGGACCTCCTTGACCTTCCGGCGGTAGGCGCGTCTGACCTCGCTCTCGTCGGCGCCGTTCTCGAGGTCGAGCCGCCGGTAGGCCTCCGCCGGGCTGAGGTCCGAGGCCGTCTGCCCCCAGGGCCGGCGACGGCCGCCGTTGCGAGTCCGCTGTCGGTCCCGGCGGGCCTCCCTGCGGGCGCCGGCGCCGAAGCCGCCCCGCGACTCACGTCGTCGGCCGCCGGCCCGCTGTGTCCGGCGCACCCGTTCGCGGAGCTTCCCGGACGACTGGTACCAGAAAACCGCGGTGGCGGCGCCCAGCGGGACCGCCAGGACGAACAGCACGGGCTCGACGGCCGCGACGGCTATCAGGAGGACGAGCCCCGTCATCGCCGCGAAGACGAGGGTGAGCGCGAAGACGAGCCGGTCTTTCTGCACGCCCGCCCCTTGGCGCTACACCACCGTAAGCGTCCGGCTTCGGGCATCCTGCCTCCGGACTTATGGGTCTGGGCATCCAACGGCCGCCATGAGCGTCGCAGGGCTCTGTGAGATATGCGAAGGGTCGACCGTCGAGGACAGCTGTGACCGCTGTGGCCGCGTCGTCTGTGCGAAGCACTACGACACCGAGACGGGCTACTGCACGGACTGCCTGTCGGAACTCGGCAGACGGCCTTCTGAGGGCGGTGAGCGCAACGAGCCGGATCGACCGGACGGCGTCGAAGAGCACCGGTTCTGACCCCACCGCTACGGCACTCGTCCGCCGACGTCGGAGCGCGCCCAAGACGGCGCTCCGCTCACTGGGGTTTCGCCAGCGGCGACGACTGGGCCCGGTCGACGGTGCCGACGCGGTCGAGTTCGTCGGTCGCACGCACCCTGACCTCATAGGTGGCGTCGTCGGAGAGCGTTATCTCGCCGTAGGCGTGGACCCGCTCGGGGGTTGCGACGTACGACGAGCCCGAGTCGACCTCGATCTCCTTGCGGACGATTTGGGTCCCGGCGCCGTCTGTGACGGTCACCTCGACGGTGTCGAGTCGGCCGGCCGGCGCCTCGACGCGTAGTTCCTCGATTTCGATACAGCCGCTCTCCGGGTTCCACGTCGGGGTCCCGACGACGGTCACCCGGGGGGAGTCGTCGACCACCCACGACCGTAGCTCGCGGAGCAGCGCGTAGATACCGTCGCCCGTTGCTTCCGGGAACCGCGACCGCGCGAGCAGCCCCACGAGCCCGGTCGCCAGGAGCGCCAGGACCACCGTCACCAAGACGGGAATCGGGGGTCCGGTCGCCCGCAGTGCCGCGGCGGGGCGTGCAAGTCCCCCCGCGGAGATGGTCGTCTCCGCGCGTCCCGTGGCGCCGAACTCGTCCTCGACGGTGACCCTAACCCGGTCGCCGGCGTCGAACTCGCCGGTGACGGTCCGGCCGGTCATCTCCGTTCCGTCCGGGAGCGTCCAGGTCACCGTAGCGTTGCCGACCTCGTCGGTAACGTTGGCCCGGAGCGTCGTCGCCTCGCCGGCGGCGGCGTTCGAAGCGCCCTCGATCCCGACGGACGGCTCGTCGTTGACGATGACCTGCTTCGTGGCGTCGTCCGACCGGCCGGCGGCGTCGGTGACCGTCAGTGTGACGTTGCGGACGCCCGGCTCCTCGAAACTGGTCCGCAGGCGCTCGCCGGAGACCGTCGTGCCGTCGGGGAGCGTCCACTCGTACTCCACCTGGTTCTCCGCGAAAACTGTGAAGACGCTGAACCCGTAGGTCCTGGCCTCGATCAGTACCGACTCGTCGTCCGCCTCGACGACCGACGTCGGGAGTAGCTGCCACCCCTCGGGGGTCAGCCGGGCGATCCGGGCGCCGGTCGGGTCGGTCTCCGGGAACCGCTCGCGGTCAACCCGGATTCGCACCGTCCCCGGACGGTCGTGCAGTTCCCCGGGCGGCGTTATGTCCACGATGGCCGCCGCCCTGCGTTGCCGGTCGATGGCCTCGCTGGTGCGGATGTAGGACCGCGACCCCGCCAGCGTGACCCCCTCGCCCCGCTCGGTGACCAGCCTCGTTTCCCTCGTGGTCAGGATGCCGTCGTCCCCGTCGGTCAGCGTCGATCCCCGCTCGACGACGGCCTCGGGCTCGCCGTCGGGTCCGTCCTCGGGCAGTTCGTCGAGCTCCGTCACCTGCACCTCGCCGGCGTCGGGGTCGGCCTCGCCATCGAAGAACACCTCGACGCCGACGGCCCCGTCGCCGGCGTCCGCATCGGGGTCCTCGCCCGGCGCGCCGAAGCCGCTGTCCGGCCCGTCTCCGGCACCGTCCGTTCCGTCGTCGCCGGTTCCGCCGTCGTCCCCGCCGCTCCCGTCGTCCGTCTCGTTGGGGTCCTGGATTCCGACGGTGAGCGTCGCCGAGTCGGGCACCTCGCGGTAGGTGTCGACCTCGAAGCCGACCAGTATCGACTCGCCGGGCTCCATCGTCCGCGTCCGGTTCTCCGAGAGCGTCGCCTCGGTGTCGTCGCCCTCGTAAACGGTCACCGATTCGTCGGCGTCGGCCGCGACCCACACCTCGACGGTCTCGTTCATCGTCGAGGTGAGGTTGACGACGTTGTGAGCGGTCGTAATCGCCTCGTCGTTCAGCCGGTCGAAGTCCACCCGGAGTTCCCCGTCCTCGACGGTCGCGTACTCGCCGTTGTGGCCGTCGGCGGGCGCGATTGTGACCTTCCCGTCGACGTCATCCTCGCCGCCCTGGGTCATCGCCACCGTCGGCACGGCTAAGGCCAGTGCGACGACGACGGCGACGGCGAGAACGCCCGTGCGCATGTACGCTGAAACGGAGTCCTACCCACTTTGTATTGGGCAGACAGAAGAGACGTATCGGAACGCGTGAAACGATGAAAGGTCGGCTTGTAGCTCGCTCGTCCGGCATCTACGACGGTCCCCGAGGAGCAATGTCAGGTCGACCGATGTGACGATCCCCGTCGGCGCCGCCCGTCCCGGGTCGAACGGTAGTGTTCAGATACGGATTGAGGAATCCGGAAAGCCCTCGGCGCTCTCGACTCCCACGACTCGCTGCGCGCTTCGGCCGCGGTGCGGCCTGTAGTGCTTGCGTCGTCGGGGTTCGTCGAGAGCGCCTCGCCCTTTCAGTCCGCCAGGAGTCAGTTGATTGGCCGGCAGAAACGAACCTACTGGAACGTCCTTATCTGAACGCCACCGGTCGAACCGGGTGCACTCGATGCCGGGTTCGTGTCCGAGCCGGTCGTTGAGCCGGTAGAGGATGCGCTTCCGCGCCCGCGGCCCGTCCCCGTCGAAGGCCACCGGCGGGTCGTCGCCGTCCATCGCTACCCGTCGCCGCGAACCGCTCGAGGTCGTCGTAGAGTCGGATGGCGTGCTCGACGAGCGTCCGCATCCGTTCGGTGTGCTCCCAGTCGTCGACGACGCGCTCGCGTCGCTCCTCGACGCTCAGCGACTCATCGAGCGTCGTCCGGAGTTCATCGGCATCGGTAACCTCGTACGTTTCCTGCTAGGCCTCGATGCGCTCGCTCATCGCGCCTGACGGAATATCGGCTTGAGAAGGACTGAAACTATCTCTAATACGAGGCAAAGCGAGGAATGAAATGTTCGGCGGCGATCACAACGGTAACTGAGAGTAGCTGCGAAGCGAGTAAATAAGACGTTTATTTAACGATTATATCTATTGTGCTTACACCGATACTTTCTCCACCTGACTCGGTTCCGATCGTGTTAACAACGACATCGAGGTCAATTGAACCCGCACTGCCATCATCATTGTCGAGAGTCGCCGAGTTCGGGTTGCTGGTAGTATCGACGCTACCATCGACCAATTGTAATTCATCACCGCCGTCTGTTTTAGTTGCACTATCTTTCAACAGGTCATTCTCATCTCCATCTTGAATTTCTAAAGTGTACTCTCTTTTCGGAGATGAGGTTGGAATGGTAACGGTCAATCCATTTTCGTATGTCGTGACCGCATCCGCATTGATATCCGATTCGCTGAATTCAATGGTATCACCACCCGCATCCAGTGCACTGTCTAAGTCTAATCGAACTTGGGCGCTACCGTCACCGCTCGTCTCTATGCCAACTGTACGCTCAGCTTCCACCTGACTGAACGCCCCAGTACCTAGTGCGGCCCCGCCGCCTGCTGCCACTGTTCCCAGCCCGATTAGAACGTTTCTGCGATTCATTGCCATTGTGTTTCACCTTGTCGCGCTTTGGTCTGCGCGTACCCACCGCTATACCCCTACCTACTTTGTGCTAGGGTGCTTGAAACGCCGAAAGCCCGGCTTGAAGGCGACTGAAACCCGTATTTTCGGGGAGAACCGGTATCGCGTACTGAGTGACCCCAAACCATTATACAGCGACCTTGCTCTTGTATCGGTAGTTGCAGATGGCAACGAGTAGTAAGCGCACTTCGGGACCGGGGGAGGTTTTCGACCTGCTGAGCAGTCACCGACGTCGCTACACGATCCACTACTGCAAGCGCGAGAGCGAAGAAGTGTCGCTGTCGGACCTGGCCGAGCAGGTCGCCGCCTGGGAGCACAGCAAGGAAATCGAGGAACTCACCTCCGCGGAGCGGAAGCGCGTATACACATCGCTCCAGCAGACCCACCTGCCGACGCTAGACGACGCCGGAATGGTGGTCTTCGAGGACGGCACGGTGGAGCTGACCGACCGCGCCGACGAACTCGACGTCTACCTGGACGTCGTGCCGGGCGATTCGGTCCCGTGGGGCGTCTACTACCTCGGGCTGTCGGCGTTCGGCTTCCTCGTCCTCGGGGGGCTGTGGGCCGACGTATTGCCCACCGACCCCGTATCGACGCTGGTGTGGGTTGCGCTCATGCTCGCGCTGTTCGCCGCCTCGGCGGCCTACCACGCCTACCAGAGCCGCAAACATCGCCTCGGAAACATCGAGGTCCCGCCGTGACTCCAAGACGGTCGCCTCTGTTCACGCGTCGCCGGGTCCTGACGGGCCTGGGCGTCGGGTTCGTTGCCACCGGCGTATTCGAGACCGGAGCTTTCGACAGCGTCGAGGCCCCTCGGACGACTACTATCCAGGTCACCGGCGACAAAAACGCCATTCTCGAACTCCATGGGTTCGACGAGTCCGAGACGTACGACTCGCCACACGAGGTCACGGTCACCAACAATACGGGGACCACGCTGTCGGATAACACGGTTTCCAGCACCGGGAAGCTCGAGTTCCAGACGGACTCGGAAGGGACGGACTCGGAAGAATCCGACTCGATGACGCTCAACGAACTGTCGGACGGGGAGTCCCAGACGTTCGAAATCGTCACGGCCAGCGGCGAAACGGGTGATGTGTCCGACGACGTGACGCTTTCGTACGCTGACTCGAACGAAATCAGCATCGAGGCGACCCGGAACATCACCGTCTCGTACAAGTCGTCCGGTAGGCTCATCTACGCTATCGAAAATGACGTCCGGGTGTATGACGCGGTTCAGGACAAGGAACTGGATCCACCGAACTCGACTAACGCCGACGTCATCGGGGGCAGCGCAGCCGACTTCACCGCCGGCGACAACGCCGACATCGCCTTTGCCCCCACCAGCAACGGGATGCACTCGACGGAAGTCGGCGCCGACGGTGAAAACGAGATCAAAGGGGGGTCTCCGTCGGACCACGACATTCTGAAGCAGAATACTCGCTTCGCGCTGGCGAAGTGGCCCGGCTTCGAGTCGAACGATAGTGTCAGTCCCAACGAGTGGGCCATCGTGTACGCGAACAGTGACACGGACAAACTCTTCGCCATGAACGCGGACGGCAACACCGAGGAAATCGAGACCCCGGACGACTGGAACGGGGCTGCCGGCGCCGCCGGGGTCGCGGACATCGATGACGACAGCGAAAAGGAGATAGTGTTCGTCGACGGCTCCCAGGAGTTGCGCTACCTCAATCAGGACGGGACGACCAGCAAAATAAAGGGGGTTCAGGTCGGCTCGGACGGCTCCACCGGGTTCGGCCCGCCCGCATCGTTCGAAAACTTTTCGAACGTCCAAGTGCCATTCATCAACGGGAGCGGCCAGCCGTCGCTGGTCGACTACAACGGAAACAAGACCACGCTCGCCAGCGACATCGCTAAAAAGGCGGCCTGCGCCCCGGTCGACATCGACGACGACGGGAAACTCGAGTTCGTATTCATTGACTCCGACACCGAAAAAATCGCCTACGTCGACGATGTCGGCGGCTCCGACGACGATAAGGAACTTGTCATCGGCGACGGTGTTGATGGCACCGATGTCAAGCGGACTCCGGACGTGTCGGCCGGGCTGAACTCGGGAACCCGGCCGAACTCGTAGCGTCCCGTAGGGGGCACCCGACAAACGGCCCCCAGATCTGCCCGTTTCGCGCGGCGCAACCGGCCCGGAACGGCCGTACAGGAGACGCGCTCCGGCGTGATTCAGCGCCGATACCGCCGCAACCGCCGCTGGATACGGACTTTCAGTGGCACGTCGGGGCTCGGCCGGACCCGCAGGTAGCCGGTGCCGAACACCCCGACCGCGACCGCGATGACGAACGTCGCCACCACCAGATCGACCGCCAACAGCGCCAGTAGCGGATGCACCGAGTGTAACGCGAGGAGCAGTCCCGGCGGCAACACCAGCAGGTACCGCGACTCCCGGACCCCGTAGGTGTACTCGCCGGTCCGTTGCGGGGCGTCCACCCGGACCGTGACCCGGTCGCGTCCGTCGAAGCCGAGCGTCGTCTGGGCCGGGTCAACGGCCGTGCGCCGGTCCTGCGGGTCGGTGACGACCAGCGCCGGAATGACGCCGGCGTTGTGGACCTCGTAACTTACCTCGGCGGTCCCGCCGGGGGCAACCACCTGGCCGTCGGCGGTCGGGTCGTCGGTCACGACCACCTCCACGTCGTAGCCGCCCGCCGGCACCACCATCGCCATCGTCGCCGCGGCAGTGATGACCGCGGCCGCTACGAGGACGAGCGTCCAGACCGCCAGCACGCTCTCCCGGGAGCGCGACCGGGAGGTCTCGCGCGTATCGCCCTCGCCGGCCGCGCCGGCCCAAAGCAGTAGCGCCATGCCGGCGAACACCATCACTGTCCCGACGTTGTCGGAGCCGACCGCCGCGAAGGGCGTCGCCACGGCGCCCCGAACGGCCGTCACGACCGTCCCGAGGTAGGGGACGACGACCACCTTGCCGTTGACCTGCAGCGCGTGGACGACGATGTCATCCTCGGTGACGTGCGGTTCACCCCCGTCCTGGTCGGTGAAGGGGTTGGCGTCGCCCTTGGTGACGTACCCCTGGTCTGTCTCGGCGACGATGCGGTGGGTGGTCAGGCCGCCCCCCTGGACGGTCTCGGCCTCGAAGACGACGACGTCGCCGGGCTGGGGCTCGCCGGCGAGCGCCGACGGGACGGCGACAAAGCCGTCGCCGGACGACAGCGTTGGTTCCATACTGCCGGTCGTGACGAACCCGAGCAGTAGCGGCTGGCCCAGGAGTTGCCCGACGACCAGGAGCAGGACGAACGCGACGAGCAGGACCGTCGCGCCTCCGGCGAGCAGGCGTCGGGGCTTCACGGGTGTCGAGCGCCTCCGGCCGTTGCGGCGGACTGCTCGTCCGTTCGACCGGACCGGCGCAGGCGCCGGCCGACCGGACGGGGCGGGCGCCTCCGGCCGCCGGTTACATGCCCACCCACTGTTCGAACTCCTCGCGTTCGACGTAGTAGTAGACGATGTCCGAATCGACCACGCCGTAAGCCTCGTACTCCTCGTCGTAGATGACCCGCTTGTTGGAGTCGATGGCGATGTCGACGAGGTCCTCGAGGGTGTCGATACTGATGAACTGCTTGTCGGAACTCGTCGGCAGGTCGCCGCGGGAAATCCACTCCTCGTGTCGCGTCCGGGTCAGCTCGGTCTCGATGGCGTCGACGTCGACGCCCCGCCGCGACACGATTCCGACCCGCACCGCAGCGAGCAGCGCGATGACGCCGAACAGCCCGAGTCCGCCGGCGAGCGTGGTGTTGGGCGAGCCGGTCACCTCGCGTCGGGTGGTCTCCGTGTGGGTCCGGTTCGCCGCCGCTGACCCATCGAACCAGTAGACCTGGTCGGTGATGACGACCGGCATGGTTGCGGTCAGCTCCTCGGAGTAGTTGGCCGTCTCGTAGGCGACTTCCACCCGGATGAGGGTCTCGAAGGCCCCGACCCGTCCTACTTCGGCCTGGCGGTTCGCCGCCGTCCGGTTGACGTCCCGCATGTCGACGGTGGATTCGGTGGCGACCGACCCGTCGGTCGTCTGCTCCTCCGTCGCCGCCAGGAGCCGTTCGGTCGACCAGAACACCTCGCCGCCGCGGCTCGCGCGGTGCCGGAGCGTCACCCGCTGGCTCACCGTTACCGCCTCGCCCTCCGGAACGTCCGTCACCGTCCGTACCGTCAGGTTGGGGGTCGCGCCGAGAAAGTACACGGGGCTGTCCTCGAGGGTCTCGCCCTGTGGATAAAGGTCCGTCTCGCCCGTCACGACGGCGCTGGTCGTCGTCTCGGTCCCCACCTGCTGGTCGTAGACGGTTTCGGTGACCTGCTCGGTCGGCGGGTTGGTGTAGACCAGGAAGGCACCCCCAAGCGCCAGGGCGCCGATGAGCACGAAGATAACCGCTAACTGGCGGCCGTACCGGGTGAGCAGCAACCTCGAACGGGTGCCAACCGACATCATCCAGCGGACGGTTGCCCTGTCGGCCCTCCGCGTGACATCTTGTGGTCGGTCGATGCTTCCAATCGGATACGTTTCCGGCTGTACTCGCCCACCCCCCCGGCCGAAGGGAGCATCCGTTCACTCGTCATTGTCGTGTGCAGGGACCTCGACGATTGCATCGGACAGCGATTCCAGCGTCGCCAGCGTTCGTTCGTCGCAGCCCTCTCCGTCGAGGTGGACGTGGATCTGGGCGTCGAGGCGGGCGAGTCGGTCGCTCAGGACGTGGACGAACCGGTAGACGCGCTGGAGTTCGACGTGCCGCAGTAGTTCGGTCAGCGAATCCAAGCAGAGCAGCACGCTCTCGTCGTCCGGCCACTCGTTGAGGACGCTCGTGATGCTCATCCCGAGTTTCGGGAGGTCCGAGGGGTCCGACACGGTCCGGACGGCGACGCCCGTGCTGGCCTCGCCCGACCCCGTCTCGGTTCTGGTCGCTCCGGGCCCATCCTCGGCGGAGACGACGGCCAGGTTCCGGGGGAACGGGAGGTCGCCGCCCCGGAACAGCTCGAGGCGTTCGTCGGCGTGCTGTGTCAGCGAAACCAGCAGAACGTTCTCTTCAGTCAGTCGACTGTCGACGAAGAAGGAGCGGCACACTTCGTCCCGGCCGATTGCGGCCGGCGATTCGAGCACGAGAACGGTGGTAGCGTCGCCGAGACCGTCGGTGTCGACAACGTCACCCCGCGGGCGGGCGTCGGCGTCGATATCCGGACTCGTCCCGATCGAGACGTCGCTTTCGCCGACCGACATACGTTGGTTTTTGTTTGACATATGCGTGCAACCGCTGTCGGCGCCCCGTTCCCCTCGAGCAGTTGTTGGTACAAGAAGGCCGGGCACCGACTAAGTATCTTCCGAAAGAGTTCACCTCTCTCGTATCAAGAATAAAAAACCAGACAAACCGGAGAGTGCCGGTCGCTTTTCCCGAACACTCTCGGCAGTCGCGCGAACGAGCAATGCGAGCGAGTGTGACCCCGGCGCATCTCGACGCGCCGGCGGCTTCCTCGAGGAACACGGAGGAGGTCGACGCCCGCGTTCGGTCAGCGGTGCTGGTCAAGCCGTCGCTTCAGTCGCTTGGCGGCGTCGCCGGCCGCCCGAAAGTACCCGCCCTGTGCGCCGACGCCCGGCACGAGAAACGGCAGGTCGACCAGGTCGCGCACCGCCGCCAGCTCCTCGGGCGCCGTCGCGCCGACGACCAGACCCACGTTGTCATGGTCGTTCCACTCGGCGGCCCGCTGGGCGACGTACTCGTACAGCGGCTTGCCATTGCCCACCTCGAGGTTCTGGAAGTCCGCGCCGCCGCTGTTGGAGGTCCGACACAGCACGACGACGCCTTTCTCTGGCATCGAGAGGTACGGCTCCAGGGTGTCCCGGCCCATGTAGGGGTTGACGGTCATCGCGTCGGCCCCGAGGCCGTCGTCGTCGAGCAGGTCGGCGTACCGGCGGGCGGTGTTGCCGATGTCGCCCCGCTTCGCGTCGAGCAGGACGGGCACGCCTTTCCCGTGAGCGTAGGCGATCGTCTCCTCGAGTGCGCGCCAGCCGTCGGGGTCCTCGTAGAAGGCGGCGTTGGGCTTGAAGCAGGCGGCGTGCTCGTGGGTGGCGTCGATAACGCGGCGGTTGAACTCCCACCGCGGCAGCTCGCCGTCGAGGAAGTCGGGCAGGCGGTCGAGGTCGGGGTCCAGACCGACCGAGACGACGCTGTCGACCGACTCGATGCGGGCGCCGATGTCGTCGAAGAAACTCATCGTCGGCGTTGCTCGGTGGCGGCACAAAACGCTGCCGCTCGAGGCCCCACAGGAGCTTTATCGGACAGGCGCGAACTCCGGTCCGTGTACCGGGCCGTCGCCTTCGACCTCGACGACACGCTCGCGGTCACCGAGCGGGACCGCGCGTCCATCCTCAACGAGGCGGCGGCCAGGGCTGGCGTCGACGACGGCATCGGCCGGTCGGCGTACCTGGCGGCTCACCGCGAGCACAGCGGGTCCGAGAGCCGTCGCTCCGTCTTCGGCGCGCTCGTCGAGGACCGGGAGACGGCCGACGCGCTCACCCGGGCCTACCGCGAGGCCGTCGGCGACGCCATGGCGGCCGTCGAGGGCGCCGGCGACCTGCTGGAGACGCTCGGCGAGCGGTACCGCCTCGGCCTGCTGACGGACGGCCCGGAGGGCACCCAGCGAAACAAACTTCGCCGACTCGGGTGGGACGAGGCCTTCGACGCCGTCGTCGTCACCGGCGGCATCGACGCGCCGAAACCCGAGGCGGGCGGATTCGTGGGACTGGCCGACGCCCTGGACGTGCCGCCCGCCGAAGTGGTCTACGTCGGCGACGACCCCGACCGCGACATCGACGGCGCCGCGACCGCCGGCATGACGCCCGTCCAGGTCGTCTACGACGACGGCCCGGATCCCCACCCGCTGGCGGCCGCGACCGTCCGCCGGTCGGACCTCGGAGCGCTACCCGGACTCCTCGAGGGCCTCGCCGACGGCGCGGACGACCCGTAGGGCCGGCTTCACCTCGGCGCCGTTCTCGACGAAGACCAGCGTCCGCGGCGGGTCGACCGCCTTCGGCCGAACTCGGAGGCCCGCCCGCTGGCCGGCCTCGGCGGCCGCTTGGGCGGCCGTCAGGAACTCCACGTGGGCCCGGTCAGGGTGGGCATACACCTCGGCGAGGCGGCGCTCGTCGTCGGCGACGGCGTAGGCGAACGTGCCGGCCTCCGTCGGGTCGACGTCGTCGGCGGCGTCGACGACCGACAGCCGCCGGAGCACCCCCCGCTCGTGGCCGTGGACCTCCGAGGAGAGCAACCGCGCGATGCGCTCGCCGTCGGTCAGTTCCTCCTCGACCATTACAGCTCTGTCCGTGCGGCCTCGGCGTGTTTCCGGACGTCGATACCCTGCCCGTGTGCGTACAGCACCGCCGCCGCCTCCACGGAGACGGCCAGCTCCGACTGGAGGCCGTTGACCGCGGCGACGGCGTCCTGCTTGTCGTGGCCGGCCTCCACGAGCGCGTCGAGGACCCGCTCGAAGGTCGACCGTTCCCGGAGGATGGCCTCGCCGGGCTCGAACCCCTCCGGGAGGTCGACCGCCGAGGGGTCGAACTCGACCCGGAGGTGCCCGTCCTCGCGGGCCAGCAGGCCCTCGCTGGCGGCGACGTCGACCAGTCGCTTGGCCTGGTCCGGCGAGAACCAGTCGCGGTCCAAGGACAGCGCAACCACGAAGGCGCTCTCGCCCATCTCTCGGCTTCCGTCCTCTCGGAAGGGCGCCGCGACGGCGCGCTGGAGACTCATGCCTTCCAGCACCGTCGGCGCGGTCAAATAGGCGTCGGTCCGGGTGCCGAGTGGTGTTCAGATAAAGGACTCCAGGGTCCAGAAAGCCCTCGGTGCTCTCGACTCCCAGGACTCGCTGTGCTCCTCGGTCGCTTCGCTCCCTGTGGTGCTTGCGTCGTCCGGGGTCGCCGAGAGCGCCTCGCCCTTTCAGTCCGCCAGGAGTCAGTTGATTGGCCGGCAGAAACTGGCTCGTCGGTCAATGCTTACTTGAACACTACCGGGCGCTGTCAGGAACCCTTTTGGCCCGAACCGCCGGAGTCGTGGTATGGAGAGTCTCAACCGGATGGCCGTCGAGCTGGTCGACGAGGCCATCGACTTCGCGGACGAACTCGCCATTGAGGTCCAGGAACTCGACAACAACGCGATGGTGCTCGACTTCGGGGTCGAGGCGGTCGGCGGCATCGAGGCCGGTCTGCTGCTCTCGGAGATACAGACCGGCGGGCTGGCGACGGTCCAGACCGGCGTCGACGAGGTCGACGGCGCGCCGCTGACCCACGTCGAGGCCACCACCGACCACCCCGCTATCGCGCTGCTGTGCGCCCAGAAGGCCGGCTGGGAGCTGACCGTCGACGGCTTCGACGGCCTCGGGAGCGGCCCCGCCCGGGCGCTGGTCGCCGAGGAAGAGGAGTTCCAGCGGGTCGGCTACCGGGACGCCTCGGAGTTCGCCGTTCTGGCCGTCGAGAGCGACGAGTTGCCCGGCGAGGCCGTCGCCGAACACGTCGCCGAGATGGCCGGCGTCCCCGTCTCCAGCGTCTTTCTGCCCACATTTGCGACCGCCAGCGTCACCGGCAGCGTCGCCCTCGCGAGCCGGGCGGCCGAACTCGCGGCGTTCCGGCTGTCGGAACTGGGCTACGACCCGCTGGACGTGCTGACGGCGGCCGGGTCGGCGCCGGTCGCGCCCGTGACTGACGAGGACGAGACGGCAATGGCCCGGACTAACGACGCGCTGGCCTACGGCGGGCGGGCCCACCTGACCGTCGAGTCGGACTTCGAGCGGTTCAACGAGGTACCGTCGACGGCCCGCGAGCAGTTCGGGACGCCGTTCGCCGACATCTTCGCCGACCACGACTGGGACTTCTACGAGGTGCCCGTCGAGGTGTTCGCGCCCGCACAGGTCACCGTCGACATCGTCGGCGAGGGCGTCGAGGTCGTCGGCCGGACCGACGAGTCGATGCTCGTCGAGAGCTTCGGCCTGTAGAATGCGGTTCAAGCCCCTCCCCGAACCGGCCGACTCCCCGAAGGCGGTCGAGGAGATGCAGGCGGCGGTGCCGCTGGTGCCCGACGACGAGACGTCCTGCTGTGTGCGGCTGATGGACCGGACGGACGTAGCCTCCCAGGACCGCGCCAGGGAGTGGCTGACCTTCCTCCGGGCGCTGGAACTGGCCGAGGAGACCGAGGGGAGGTACCGTCGGCTCCCGGTCGAGGCCGACCCGGACAGGCTCCGTCGCGCGTTCCGGGAGCGGGTGTACCTCGCCGACGAGGCGCTGTCCGTGCTGTCGGCCGCCGACGACCCGGTCGGGGTCGAGGCGGCCTACGAGCGCCTCGACGACCGGGTGCCGCGGTGGGAGCAACTCCGCCGGACGGACGCCGACGGGGTCTGGCGCGAGCGGGTCCGCCGGGTGCTGGAGTGGGCGGTGCTGTTGGGGCTGGCCGAGCGGGCCGAGGGTGGCTACGTCGCCGGTTGAGGGCCGGACGCATCCAAACCGTTTATACTCCGCCGACGGGAATCGGTTCGTATGCCGAGAGAGCAGACCGAGGTCCGCGACCTCCAGGAGGGGAACTACCCCATCATCAACCGCAAGCAGGGCCAGGTCGTCTCCGTCTCCGGCGCCGACATGCAGGTGATGGACCTCGAGACGTACGACACCATCACGATGCGCATCCCCGATAGCCTCGACCCCTCGCCCGACGACGAGATAGAGTACCTCGAGTACGAGGGCCAGCGCAAGGTCGTTTGAGGCGGATGGGCGAATTCCCCGGCGCGACGGCCGACCCCGACGACGCCGCCTACGCCCTCGTCGGCGCGCCGCTGGACGTCTCGACGACGTTCCGGTCCGGCGCCCGATTCGGCCCCGAGCGCGTCCGGCGGTTCGCCCGCCCGTTCGACGAGTACGACCGCCGCACCGGCCGTCAGTTCTCCGGTCTGGTTCTCGACGCCGGCGACGTCAACGCCTGGAACGACGCCGAAGAATACCTGGAGTTCCTCGCGGCCGACCTCCGCGACCACCACGACGCCGGCCGCCTGCCGCTGCTCGTCGGCGGCGAGCACACCGTCACCGTTGCCGGCCTCCGGGCCGCCGACCCCGAGGTCTACGTCTGTCTGGACGCACACCTCGACCTCTACGAGTCCTACGCCGGCGACGAGTTCTCCCACGCGACGGTCACCCACCACGCCCTCGACGTCGCCGAGGAGGCCGTCCTGCTGGGCGCCCGCACCGGTAGCGAGAGCGAGTGGAACCGCGCCGCCCGGTCGGACGTGACTGTCGTGCCGCCGGAGGAGGTGGCCGACTGGACGCCCGGCTTCGACGGCGATGCCTATCTCAGCGTCGACATCGACGCCGTGGACCCGGCCTTCGCGCCCGGCACCGGCACGCCGGAACCGTTCGGCCTCGACTCCCGCGAGATGCGGGACGCCGTGCGGACCGTCGCCCCGCGGGCGGTCGGGTTCGACGTCGTCGAGGTGAACGACCGCGACGACGGCCAGGCGGCCTCGCTTGCGGCGAAACTGCTCCAGGAATTCGTGTTCGCGGCCGCCGACGGAGGACTCGCTGCGCTCCTCGGTCGCTTCGCTCCCTGTGGTGCTTACGTCGTCCGGGTTCGCCGAGTTGGCGGCCGGTTTCACCGGCCGCCGTATAACGTGGCGGCGAAGCCGCCACGCGACGCCTCGCCCTTTCAGTCCGCCAGGGCCCGGCCGGTCAACCGGCAGAAACGGATCCACTGGACAGTCCGTATCCGAACACCGCCGCGGCCGGAGTGGAAAGCACTACGTTCCCCCACCGCGGTAGTGGACCCATGAGCTTCGAGGTTCCCGAGGAGTGTCGGTACCTGGAAACCCACGAGTGGGCGCGCCGCGACGGGGAGACGGTCCGGGTCGGCATCACGGAGTTCGCACAGGACGAACTCGGCGACGTGGTGTTCGTCGAACTGCCGGAGGTCGGCGACGCCGTCACCCGGGAAAGGGAGTTCGGCGTCATCGAGTCCATCAAGGCCGTCTCGGACCTCTACGCGCCGGTCGGCGGCGAGGTGACCGCGATAAACGAGGCGCTGTTCGACGCGCCGGAACTGGTCAACGAGGACCCGTTCGGCGACGGCTGGATGCTCGAAATCGACCCCGACGACGAGAGCGACCTCGAGGCACTGCTGTCGCCCTCGGAGTACGAGGACCAGATCGCTTAGCGGCCCTCGACCGATCGGCGTGCCGTCCTGTGCCGGCGTCGCCGGTTCGGCGGGGCGACGGCCGTCCCCCGAAGCGACACCCCAATCCTGGAGAGTCCTGCGTCCGCGAGCGTGAGCGCGTCAGGTCGGTGCGCCGACGTTCATCGCCGCGAAGTGACGGCCTAAAAAGCGCTTCGGCCGGCGAAGCCGCTCCCTCGGCCGGTCCCTTATTTACCCTTGCACAAACACCTAAGACGAGTCGGAACTTACGTACGCCCGAGCGAATGGTCGAGGACACCCAGCTCGCCGAGAGCAAATCGATTCACCGGCAGACCGGGAAGACGTTCTATTTTGCCACCCGGCTGCTCCCCCGGCGGGTCCGCCAGGCGACCTACGTGCTGTACGCGTTCTTCCGTGTCGCCGACGAGGTCGTCGACGACCCGGGAGATGCCTCTCCGGAGGCACAGCGGGAGCGCCTGGCCGAGATCCGCGAGGCGGCCCTGGGCAACCGGGAGACCGACGACCCCGTACTGTCGGCGTTCTCGGAGGTGCGCGAGGAGTACGGCATCCCCGACGAGGAGGTCGAACTGTTCATCGACGCGATGCTGACCGACATCGACAAGTCCCTCGGCGAGGCGTTCCAGCTGACCAACTTCGTGCGCGACGTCGGCGAGGACATCGTCGACCGGGACCGTATCTACCTGCCGCTGGAGACGCTGGAGGCCCACGGCGCCGACGCCGAGACGCTGGAGGCCCGGCGGTTCACCGACGAGATCGGCGACGCCGTCGAGCACGAGATGCGGCGCGCCGAGGGCCTCTACCGGGAGGGAGTGACCGGCATCAAGTACCTCCCCCGGGACTGTCAGCTGCCGGTCCTGACCGCCGCGGTGCTGTACGCCGACCACCACCGTCTCGTCCGGGAGCGCGGCTACGACACCGTCACCGCAACGCCGTCGCTCGGAACCATCCGGAAGGCGGCACTGGTCGCGCGGACCCGATGGCACTGGCTGTGGTCGGACGATCCCGAGGCGGTGTTCGAGACGGTCAGCGGCATCTCGATGAACGGCGACCGGTCGTCGGCCCCCGGACCGGGCGACCCGATCCCGATGCGCTGACGTGAGCGGCACCGACCGCGCCTACGACCTCGGCTTCCGCTCGCTGTCCGAAGACGACGAGACCGACCGCCGATTGTCCGTCGAGGGCGAGGTCCCGGAATGGCTCTCGGGGGCGCTGATACGGAACGGCCCCGGGAGCTTCGAATTCGGCGACCGGCGGGCGACCCACTGGTTCGACGGCCTGGCGATGCTGCGGCGGTACGGCTTCGAGGACGGCGAGGTGCGCTACACCAACCGGTTCCTCCGGACGAAGGCCCGCGAGGACGCCCGGGACGGCGAGACGGCCGGCGAGTTCGCCACCGGCGGCGGCGTCCTCCGGGAGGCAATCCGCTGGCTACGGGCGCTCGGCCCGCCGGAGTCGACCGACAACGCCAACGTCCACGTCGCCCGGTTTGGCGACCACCACGTCGCCCTGACCGAGGCGCCCCGGCGGGTCGCCTTCGACCCCGACACGCTTGCGACCCGCGGTGAGTTCCGCTTCCGGGACGACCTCACCGAGCACATGTCGACGGCCCACCTCACGGTCGACCCACACGGGCGGGAGACGGTGGGCTACGCCGTCGAGTTCGGCCGCTCGCCGCAGTACCATCTCTACCGGGTGCCGTTCGACGAGCCCCGGCGCGAGCGGTTCGCCTCTATCTCCGCCGAGGGACCGGGCTACGTCCACGACTGCTCGCTCACCGAGAACTATGCACTGCTCGTGGAACCGCCGCTGCGTATCTCCATTCTCCGGGCGCTTTCGCCGGGCGGCGACGGCATGCTCGACGCCCTCAAGTACGACGAGGACCGCGAGACGCGGGTTGTCGTCATCGACCGCGACACCGGCGAGGTAGTCGCCGAACCGCGGACGCCGTCGTTCTTCGTCTTCCACCACGTCAACGCCTTCGAGGACGGCGACGACATCGTCCTGGACCTCGTCGAGTTCGAGGACGCCGACATCATCGACTCGCTGTCGTTCGAGGCGCTCTCGGGGGACGCCTTCGCGGCGGCGCCGCCAGGCCGTCTGGTCCGCCATCGCATCGACCCGGCGGAGGGAGAGGTCGAGCGGTCGCGGCGCTACGACGGCGGCCTCGAACTGCCGACCGTCCCGCGGGCGGTCCGGGGCCAGGAGTACCGGTACGCCTACGGCCAGGCGACCGACCGCCGGGGCGCAAACGGCCTGCTGAAGGCCGACCTCGAGCGGGAGACCGCCTCGGAGTGGTGGGAGCGGGGCGTCTACGTCGAGGAACCGCGGATGGTCCAGCGGCCGGGCGCCGACCGCGAGGACGACGGCGTCGTCCTGGCGCCGGCGCTGCACACCGGCGAGGAGCGCTCGATGCTTCTGGTCTTCGATGCCGAGACGCTGACCGAGTTGGCGCGAGCGCCGCTGCCGCACGCCGTGCCGTTCGGCTTCCACGGGCGGTACTTCCCCGAACTGGAGGGGTGATTACCGCCCCCCCGCCGTTAGCGTCACCCGCAGTCGTGGGGAACATGTCGCCGAGACGGTCAGCCGTGGCGAAACTGTCGGGGCCGTCGCTCCCCGAACCCGGTAGGGCCACCGGGATACCACTCCGTCGCCCATGCGGTGCGGCATTTCGACACAATATTCAAACGTGTCGTTCCCCAATAGGGGATATGGTGAACGCCGACGGGCTGAAAGCGGGTGCCACCATCGCTGTGGTCGCTCTCGGGCTGTTTTTCGCCGGGCAGGTGTGGGCCATGACCGTCCGGTGGGTGTCCCGCGCCCTGTCGGGGGCGATACTCGTCCTGCTGGCGGCCGGGCTCGGGTACGCGGCGTATCAGCTGTACGCCGGCTGGCAGGCAGCCGAGGAGTCGACGGCCGACCACCAGTCGCTCGCGGACGACAACTACGATTCCGTCGACGACGTTCACGATGGGTATCTCGGGGAGGAACTCTCGGAATCCGAACTGGAGGCCGAACTCGAGGGCCTCATCGAAGAGTAGCTCCATCACGACGGCCAGGTCACCGCTCGGGGAAGTCGAAGCGGTCGGTGCGCCACAGCCCGTAGCCGTAGGCGGCGGCGAGCGCCGCGGGCACCCAGTTGCCGAAGTAGAGGTTAATGCCGCCCCACAGGATGACGAAGCTGACCAGGTCGTCGAGGAGGAACCTGCAGGCGTCCAGCCGCCGGAGCACAGCGGTCCGGTCGAGCACCCTATCGACGACAATGACCGAGACGACCGCCGACAGCACCCAGCCGGCGTAGTTCATCGGGGGGACGCCGTAGTAGGCGCCGCCGGCGTCGTAAGCCCAGAAGCCGACCGCGACGGCCGCGGGGTCCAACACGAGGTCCATTCCGACGACGGCGGCGACGACGACGGGCACCCGGACGAGTGCCCGGCGGGCGGCGTCGCCGAACAACAAGAGCGACAGCAGGTAGGCGTTGACGACCAGCGGCAGGAAGAACAGCGGCAGCGCGGCCGGAATTCCGCCGACCATCGGCCCGAGGTCGACGCCGTACTCGAAGGCGCCGTAGGGGTAGCCGGTCCTAACGCCGACCAGCTCGACAGCGTAGGTGTAGCCGCACAGCGCGGCGAGGCCCGCGGCTCCGCGACGGGTGAGCAGGGGCGCCAGGCCTGCCACCAGCGGCAATCGCATAACTGCGACGCCGAACAGGAGGAAGTAGGGGTTAAACGACAGCGGCTCCGGCAGCAGGCCCTCGGCGGAGGCGAGGATGGTCACCGCCCCCAGCGCCGGGAACACGACGGCGATGGTGAAGCGGTTCTCGGCGACCAGTTCGTCGAGGCGGGCCTCGAGACGGGCGCGGGCCGGCAGCTCGACACTAGCCATACAGCATCACCCACAGCGCGGCGAGCGTCAGGGTCATGCCGGCGACGGTGTTGATGGCCGGAAACCACCAGTAGGCGCGGTCGACGTTGACGCCGGCGGCGACGATGCCGGCGACGAACAGCGGGTAGCCGCCGAGGACGGCCGCGAAGAACGGATGGATCAGCCCGAAGACGGCGGCCGCCGCCAGCCAGCAGGTCGCACAGTAAGCGTACGTCCGGCGCTCGCCGAGGGCGGTCGCGGTCGTGCGGATGCCGGCCCGTCGGTCCGGTTCGATGTCGGGGATAGCGGAGAAGGTGTGCATCCCCATGGCCCACAGCCACCCGCCGGCGACGGCGGCAAGCGGCGGCACGCTCCCGGCGACGGCGGCGTAAGCGACGACGCCGGGAAGAACGTAGAGGCCGTTCGAGACCGAATCCAGCACGGGCGTCGTCTTGAACCGCAGCGGCGGCGCGGAGTACTCCGCCGCCAGCAGGAGGAACGCGACCATGGCGACAACGCCGCCGGCGGGCAGTAGCGGCAGGAAGGCCAGCCCCAGCGCCCCGGTGGCGACGACCAGCGCCGGCACCAGACGGTCGCCCTGGTAGCGGACCTCCCGCTCCTCTTTCTTGGGGTTCTTGGCGTCGACGTCGGCGTCGAATACGTCGTTGACGCCGTAGAGGAAGACGTTGGCCGGCAGGAGGAAGTAGACGAACAGCGCGACCGCGAGCGGCGCGAACAGCTCCGCGGTCGACGCCGCGGCGTAGGCGACGCCGACGACCACGGGTCCGGCGAGGTAGGGCCAGAACCGCGGCCGGGACATCCGCAGGACGTAGCCCGTCGGCGTCGCCTCGCTCGGGAGCGTCCGGTCCAAAAGCGGGTCGCTCATCTGTGGGTCCGTTCGGACGGCAGATAGTTAGGCTTGCATATCCTCGATCAGCGCGTCGGCGGTGTGTTCGCCGCTGATGAGACACATCGGGACGCCGATGCCGGGGGTGGTGTAGGAGCCGGTGAAGTACAGCCCCGGGCAGGCCTCCGAGCGGTGCGGCGGCCGCAGTAGCGCGGTCTGTCTGAGGGTGTGGGCCAGCCCGAGCGCCGTCCCCTGCTGGCTGTTGTAGCGGTCGGCGAACTCCGAGACGGCGAACGTCTCCTCGAAGATGATGCGGTCCCGCAGGTCGACGCCCGTGTTCTCGGCGATGTCGTCCAGCAGGAGGTCCCGGTACCAGGTCCGGACCTCCTCAGTGTCGTCCAGTCCCGGCGCGACCGGCACGAGCGCAAACAGGTTCGAGTGGCCCTCCGGGGCGACGTCGTCGTCGGTCTCCGAGGGGACACAGAGGTAGTAAGCGGGGTCCTCGGGCCAGGCGGGGTCGTCGAATATCTGCTCGAAGTGGCCGTTCCAGTCGGTCGGCAACACCAGCGTGTGGTGCTCGAGCGGCTCGACATCGCCCTCGACGCCCATGTACATCAGGAACGCGGAGGGCGCGTACGTGCGGGAGTCCCAGTAGTCGGCGTCGTACTGGCGCTCGTGTTCGGGAAGCAGTTCCTGCTCGGTGTGGGCGTAGTCGGCGTCGCTGACGACGTAGTCGGCCCGGACGTCGTCGGCACTGTTCTCGACGAGGAACTCCTCCTTGCGGTTGACGATTTCGGACACCTCGGCGTCGGTGACGTAGTCGACGCCCATCTGCTCGCCCAACTCGACGCAGGCGTCGACCACCGACCGCATCCCGTTCTCCGGGTAGTGGACACCGAGGTTGAAGTCGACGTGGCTCATCATGTTGTACAGCGCCGGGGTGTTCGAGGGCGCCCCGCCGAGGAACACCAGCGAGTACTGGGTGACCTGCTTCAGTTTGGGGTGGTCGAAGTAATCGGCCACGTAGTCGTCCATCGTGCCGAGCAGCTGGAGGCCGATCGGCGCCGCCCGCATCACGTCGGGGTCGACCCAGTCGCGCAGTCGGGGCCGGTCGGTGTAGACGAAGTCCTCCATCGCCACCTCGTAGTGGGTCTCTGAGGTGTCGAGGTACTCCTCAAGGGCGTCGCCGGCGCCCTCCTCGTAGGACTCGAAGACGTCGTACATCTCCTCGTTGTCGTCGGTGACGGCCACGCTGTCGCCGTCCTTGAAGAAAATACGGTAGTGGGGGTCAAGCCGCTCCAGGTCGTAGAACTCCACCGGTTCGCGGCCGAAGTGCGAGAAGAACCGCTCGAACACGTCCGGCATCAGGTACCACGAGGGCCCCATGTCGAACTTGAAGCCCTCGGCCTCGAGAACGGAGGCGCGGCCGCCCAACTGGTCGTTTTTCTCCAGGACGGTCACGTCGAGGCCGGCGTCGGCCAGATAACACGCGGTCGAGAGGCCGCCGAACCCCGACCCGACGACGACGGCCGACTCACTGGTTGACATACCTGTCCGTACGGCCGGCGGCCCTATTAAGACGGGTGTGGGGGAAATGCGGACCCCTTGGGAAACGTCCTTGTCGTCGCCGCCCCAGGCGTCGGCATGGATACTGCTGTCGTCACCGGCGCCTCCCGCGGCGTCGGGGAAGCCGTCGCCCGGCGGTTCGCCGCCGAGGGCGTCCACGTCGTATTGTGTGCGCGAGACGAAGCGAAGCTGACTGAGGTCGCCGAGGACGTCCCGGCCAACGGCGGCGAGGCGACGGCAATGCGGGCCGACGTCCGCGACGAGTACGACACGGAGCGACTAATGGAGACGGCGGCCCGCGCCGGCGAGACCGGCGGCATCGACTGCGTCGTCGCCAACGCCGGCGTCTACCACGGCGCACCCGGGGGGACGCCGCTGTCCGGGGTGGCCTACTCGGCGTTCGACGACACCCTCCGGACCAACGTCCGCGGCGTGTTCACGACCATCCGCGAGGCCGTCCCGCACCTGACGGCCGACTCGCGGGCGTTCGTCCCCTCGGGGGCCATCGCCCGCGACGCGAAACCGGGGTTCGGCGCCTACGCCGTCTCGAAGGCCGCCGCCGAGGCCGTCGCCCGGCAGTTCGCCGCCGAACTGGACGCCGCCGTCGGCGTGCTCGATTTGGGCCAGCTGTCGACCGAACTGACGAACCACGCGAAGGGGCGGGACCCCGACGACGTCGCACCGATGTTCTGGTGGGCGGCGACCGAGGCCGACGCGGAGACGGTCGACGGCGAGGTGGTCGACCTGCGGGCCTGGAAGAAGGCGACCCGCTAGTCGGCGTTCCGAGCGAGGAACGCCGGCCCGCTGGTGAGGACGAGTTCCGTCCCGGTCTCGATGCCGGCCGCCCAGAGCCGCTCGGCGCTCTCCTCCAGCAGTGTCCCAGCGGCCCCCGCGGCAGGAGGCCGTCCTCGGAGACGCCGTAGATGGCCTGCGAGGTGCTGATACTGCCGGCTGTAACTACGTGAAGCAGTCCCGTCCAGAGGACGGGGTTCTGGACGGCATGCAACCGGATATCGCCGCGGAATCTCAAACGAATTACAGCCGGCAGTGTGAGGATGGAGGTGTCGGCCGACGACATCGTCGCTAGCAACCCGCCAACGATGATACGTTGAGGCAGCTTGACGTCCCAGAGATTTTCGCTTTTTCCTTCACCATATTTATGTTATATGAGGTCATAGGACATATCAGATGGGCGGTCTACTGGAACTGAACCGTGCCGTCCCCGGCGGGCGTGTCGAGATGTTCGCCATCGAAGACCACGACTACCCCGGGGACTAGTTTTACAGGTTCCAGTTTTACGATCGAGAGACAGGCGAGATACTGCGTTATGACAACGCGCACGACGACGAAGACCTCGGCTGGCACCACCGACACGTCAGCTTCGGCGAGGACTCCGAGATTGCGTTTCTGAACATGACCGCACACATCGCTCGCTTCCTCCAAGAAGTCGCCCACCTCACCAACGTCGAGGGCACAAACCATGACTGAACACACCGACGACGGCTGGCCCGACAAGTACCGCGACCCCCGCGACCGCCCCCACTCCAGCGTGCTTCGCATCACTGTGGAGTCGTTCGACGAGATGCGGGAGGACACGCTTGCCGCTGCTGAAGCGGTCAGCGAGGGCGAGGAGCAGCCCGCGGTCGTCTCCTTCCGCTCGGTTGGCGAGCTGCGGAAAATCCTCACTGACCGTCGGATCGAACTCCTCCAGGCTCTCATGGCGACCGAAGGGGCAGCCGAGAGTATCTCGGCACTCGCCGAGGACCTCGACCGCGACTACCGTACGGTTCACGACAACATCTCGCTGCTCACCGACTACGGTCTGCTGTTCATTGTCGAAGAGGGACAGTCCAAGCGACCGTACCTGCCCTACGAGCGGATTCATCTCGACGTCGAACTCGTCGGCCGGGACCCCGGCGAGGAGCCCGCAACGGCGTGATAGAGAGACGAGCGCACACCGTTCCGATTTTCATACTGCCGGACGTAATCACTCGAATCGCAGTCCGGTCTTCCCGTCTCGTTCGCCCGGATACGTCGACGACTACCGATTCAGATGCTCACGAAATTACGTCCGGCAGTATCAGACGGCCGACGCACGAAACCCGCTCACAGGCCGGTCGGGTGCTCGAGGAACGTCGTCTCCAGGCCCCACCCCGCCGCGAGCTCTTGGAGGGCGCGGACGCCGAACGTCTCCGTGGCGTAATGGCCCGCCAGGAAGACGTTTAGCCCGGCCTCGCGGGCCTCGTGGTAGACTTTCTGCTTGCCCTCGCCAGTGACGAAGGCGTCGACGCCGGCCTCGCTCGCCTCCCGGACCCAGTCGGCGCCGCCGCCGGTGACGACCGCGATGTCCTCAATGGGCTCCGGGCCGAAATCGAGCACGTCGACCGGCTTGCCGCCGGTGTCCAGTGCCGACAGCCGGTCCCGTAGTCCCGCGACGGTGTAGGGCTCTGCGGCGCGGGCCCGCTGGCCGATGTGGACGCCGCCCAACTGCCCGAACGGCTCGGTCACCTCACAGTCGAGGAAGTCGGCCAGCCGCGCGGCGTTGCCGAGTTCGTCGTGGCCGTCCAGCGGGAGATGGGAGACGTACAGCGGCAGGTCGGCCTCGATGAGGCCCGCGATTCGGTCGTACTCGAGGCCGGTCACCCGGTCGAGGCCGCCCCAGACGATACCGTGGTGGACGACCAGCAGGTCGGCGCCGGCCGTTGCGGCCGCCTTGGCGGTCGCTTCGACGCCGTCGACGGCGAAGGCGACGTGGTCAAGTTCGCGGCCGTCGGCGCGGCCGACCTGCAGGCCGTTCGTGCTCGCGTCCACGCCGGCGTAGGCATCGTGGTCGAGGCGGTCGTTCAGGCGGTCGCAGAGGTCGGTTAGTTCCATATATCGACGTCGTGCGGCCCGTCCTTGTATCGGTCGGAATCCGCGACGCCGCCGCCGGACCGATGGAGTTATTAACGGGTGCATAGAAATTATTAATATCATGAGCACGGAAACCGGGGCGCTGGCGCGGGTCGGACTCGACCAGCCGACGGCCGTCGGTGCCGCAGGGGTGGTCGGACTACTGGCGCTGTCGGCGCTGGCGACGACGGCGGGGCTCTGGAAGGTGCTGGTTATCTCATGGGTCGCGTTCATTGCGATGGGCGGGGCGGCAGTGCTGGGCGCCCGGTCCGCCGAGAGCACCCCGGCGCGGCTGGTGTGGGGGTACGGCCTCGCCAGCGGCGCGATGGTCACGAGCGCGGCCGTCTTTCTCGTGCCGCAGGCCATCGGCTTCGACGGGCCGGTCGGCGGGTTCGGCGTCGCCGCCGGCGTGGTGGGCGGCTACAGCGGCCACACCGTCGGCCACCGTCTCAGCCACCGGGAGGCTTTCGACAGCGCGCCCGCCCAGCTGGCGGCCCACTCGCTTTCGGCCGGCGCCATCATCGGGCTGGTGTACGCCGCGCTACCGGAACTGGGGTTACTCCTGGGGCTGGCCATCGTCTCCCACAAGGGGCCGGCCGGCTACGCCGCCGCCCGTCGGCTCCGGGACGCCGGCGAGTCGCCGTCGGTAATACTGCTGCCGGCGGCGGGCGTCGGGCTGACCGCCATCCCGGCCGCGCTCGTGAACCCGCCGAGCGCCGCCGTCGTCAACGCCGCCATCTTCGGGTTCGCCGCCGGCGTGTTCCTCCACGTGGCGATGGACTTCCTGCCGGAGTGCGAGGTTGGCGGCGAGGTGAGCGAGGCCGCCAGCATCGAGGCCGACGCCCACGCCGTCCTGGACCGGATGCGGGTCCACGCCGTCGCCAGCACCATCGCCGGCGGCGCCGCGGTGTTCCTCGCGTGGCTGGCCGTCGCCTAGTCCGCCGACAGTGCCCCGAGCGCGGGCTCGAAGTGCGGCCGTTCGTACGGGTCGTCCGTCTGCCAGGCGTAGCGTATCGTCCGGTCGGCGTTGACGATATAGATGGTCCGCTTGGGGAGGCCCGCCTTGATGCCGCCCCCGAAGTCGGTCTCGTGAATCGCGTCGTAGGCACGACAGACCTCCCCCTCGACGTCGCTCAACAACGGGAACTGCAGGTCGTGCTCGTAAGCGAACGCCTCGTGTGTGAACAGGGTGTCCCGGGAGATGCCGTACACCGTCGCCGATCCGCCGACCGACTCGAAGCTGTCCCGTAGCGAGCACAGTTCCTCGGTGCAGACGGGGCTGAAGTCGCCGGGGTAGAAGGCCAGTAGGGTCGGCCCGTCTTCGAGCAGTTCCAGGAGAGGGAACTCGCGGAACTCGTGGGGGTTGTGGCCTTCGTCGCCCGGTCCGTCGATGCCCGAGAGCTCGAACTCGGGGGCGGTCGCACCTTCTCGTAGCATACTCCCGCTACGGTTCATTTTGATAAAAGCGCTCTCTCAATTTTGACCCAAGACTGCCCCGAATTAGCCGTTCCGCTCGTAGAACGGGAGTGTCTCGACGGTCGCCCGCTTTCCCTCGCCGCGGACGACGACCGACAGCTCCGTCCCCGGGTCGGCGTGCTCGACGGGTACGTAGCCGAGGCCGATAGCGTCGCCCAGTGTCGGGCTCATCGTCCCGCTCGTCACGCTGCCGACCTCGTCGCCGTCGACGGCGATGGCGTGGCCGTGGCGAGCGATGCCCCGCTCTTCGAGTCGGAACCCGACCAGTTCCTCCTCGACGCCCGCCTCCCGCTGTTCGGCGAGCGCATCGCGGCCGACGAACGCCCCGTCGAGGTCGACCGCGACCCCGATGCCGGCCTCGTAGGGCGTCCGGGGGTTGTCCTCGGGGTCGAACTCCTGTCCCGACAGGGGGAAGCCGGCCTCCAGCCGGAGGGTGTCCCGCGAGCCGAGGCCGCAGGGCTGACACGAAAGCGAAGACCAGACAGCCTCGGCCGCCGCCTCGTCGGCGTCGAACAGCAGCTCGACGCCGTCCTCGCCGGTGTAGCCGGTGCGGGCGACCAGACAGTCGACGCCCGCCACCTCGCGGAACTCGGCGGTGAACCGCGAGATACCGCCCGGGTCGGGGCACAGCTCCCCGAGCAGGCCGATGGCGTCGGGGCCCTGCAGGGCGATCATTGCGAACTCGGCCGTCCGGTTCGTGACGGTCGCCTCCAAGTCCCACGCCTCGGCGCCCTCGACCCAGCGGTCGGTCATCTCGCCGTCGTGGTCGGCGTTCGGAACAAACAGGTAGTCGGCCTGGAAGCGGGCCGTCGGCGCCGCGGGGAGCCGGTAGACAATCGTGTCGTCCAGCATGTGGCCCGCCTCGTCGGTGATCGCCGCGTACTGGGCCTCGCCGGGGTCGAGGGCGGTCACGTCGTTGGTGGTCAGCCGGTCCGTCAGTTCGGCGGCGTCCGGCCCCGAGACCGCGATCCGGCCCATGTGGGAGACGTCGAACTTGCCGGCGGCGGTCCGGACCGCCTCGTGTTCGGTCCTGATGGAATCGAATTCGACGGGCATCTCCCAGCCGCCAAACTCCGTCAGTTTCGCGCCCGCGTCGGCGTGGGCCGGGGCGCCGCGGAAACCGGGTATGGGACTGCTGGACCGGCTCCGCGGCCGCGGCACCCGGGTCGGTATCTTCGTCGACGGGCCGAACGTGTTCCGCTCGGAGTTCGACGTCGACCTCGACGACCTGCGGGCCATCGCCCGCGAGGAGGGGGCCGTCGCCGTCGCCCGGGTCTACGTCGACGAGAACGCCAGTTCGGGGCTGATACAGGCCGCCGAGGCCCGCGGCTTCGAGGTGGTGACCACCAGCGGCGACGTCGACGTGAAACTCGCCGTCGACGCCGTCGAGTCCAGCACTGCCGGCCACTTCGACACGCTGATCGTCGTCTCCCGGGACACCGACTTCAAGCCGGTACTGGAGGCGGCGGCAAAGCGCGGCCTCAGGACGGTCGCGGTCGCGCCCGGCCTCCACGGCCGGTCGGACGCCCTCCGGAACGCCGCCCACCACGAGATAACGCTGGAGTAAGCGCGTGGTAGCGTTTACTCGTACTGCCGGCTGTAACTACCTAAAGCGGCCCTGTCCGGACGATGGGGTTCTGGACGGCATCCAACCGAACATCGCCGAGATATCTCCAAAGAGTTACAACCGGCGGTATCAGTGGACGTTGGCGTATTTCGGCAGTGATGACGGCGTTTCCGAACGCCCCTTCCGCTCACGGGCTGGGCCTCGCTGTGCTCCCGTGTCGTCGCTCCCCGCGTCGCTCCTCCCGCTCGCTCCGCGAGCGGGCGGCCCCGTTCGAGTTTCCACCCGACGCTGGCTGACCGGCTGGCTCTCGTAACTGAACACTGCCGATCGCGGGTCATCAAACGTTAACACGCCGGCGGCGGTGCCCTCGACATGGTCCTCGGCGGACTTCTTCCCGACGCAACGCCGGTCCAGGTGGCCGCCATCGTCGTCGCCACCGGGCTGATTTGGGTCGGTAGCGGGTACCTCGAGCGCGCCGCCGAAGAGCTCTCGGCGTACTACGGGCTGCCCGCCGTCGTACAGGGCTCGGTCGTCGTCGCCGTCGGCTCCAGCTTTCCCGAGTTGGCTAGCGTCGTCGTCACCGCGCTGTCCGGCTCCTTCGGGATGGGCGTGGGTACTATCGTCGGGTCGGCCGTGTTCAACGTGCTCGTCATCCCGGCCGTCTCCGGCATCGTGACCGACGACCCGCTGGACGTGAGCCGGACGGTCGTGTACAAGGAGGCGCAGTTCTACATGCTCGCGGTGTCGGTGCTCGTCATCACCTTCGCGCTGGCGGTCATCTACTACCCGGTCGGCGGCGGTACCCTCGCCGGCCGCGTGACCCGCCCGCTGGCGCTGATTCCGCTGGGGTTGTACGGCCTCTATCTGTTCATCCAGTGGCAGGACGTCGGCGACCACGAGAGCGACCACGACGGGACGGGCGTCGACCTGCGCCGCGAGTGGGCAAAACTGGCCGCCGGGCTGGCGCTCATCCTCGTTGCGGTGGAGTCGCTCGTCGGGGCGCTGGAGGGCCTCAACGCCACCTTCGGCGTTCCGGAGTTCCTCGCCGGCGTGACCGTTCTCGCGGCCGCGACGAGCTTCCCCGACGCGCTCATCAGCGTCAGGGCCGCTCGCGACGGCAGCGGCGCGACCAGCCTCGGGAACGTCCTCGGCAGCAACACCTTCGACCTGCTGGTCGCCGTCCCCGTCGGCGTGCTCATCGCGGGCAGCGCGCCCGTGGCCTTCGCCGTCGCGGCGCCGATGATGGGCGTCCTGACCGTCGCGACGGTCCTCCTGTTTGCCCTCCTCCGGACCGACCTCGTGCTGACGGACGCCGAATCGTACGGTCTCGTGGTCGCCTACCTCGTCTTCGTCGGGTGGGTCGTCGGCGAGACGGTCGGCGCCCTCAACCTTCTGGTCGGGACCTGACCCTCGTTCGTCGGTCGCCCGGACGGTGTTCAGGTAAGCACCGTTCAGTAGGTCCGTTTCTGCCGGCTGACTGACCTGGTCCTGGCGGACTGAAAGGGCGGCGAAGCCGCCACGTTATACGGCGGCCGGTGGAACCGGCCGCCCACTCGACGAACCCGGACGACACAAGCACCACAGGGAGCGACGCGACCGAGGAGCGCAGCGAGTCCCGGGAGTCGAGAGTGCCGAGGGCTTTCTGGACTCCTAATCCACTATCTAAACACTACCGTCGCCCGAGACGTGTGGCTTTTCCCCCGACCGGCCGAACGAACGGGCATGTACGACGGACCCGTTCTCGACAACCACCTCCACCTGGACCCGGTCAACGGGCGCGGCGCCGAGGCCGCCGCGGAGTTCGCCGACGCCGGCGGCACCCACCTGAACGTCCTGAACAAGCCCTCCTGGAGCCTCGTCGGCGAGGTCGACGGCGCCGACGGCTTCCGGGAGGGCTTCGAGATAACTGTCGAGGTGACCCGCGAGGCCGACGACCTCCTTTCGGGCCGCGCCTGGCCGGTCCTGGGCGTCCACCCCGGGCTGATTTCGCAACTACTCGACCGGGGGTACGACCCCGACGAGGCCGCCGACCTGATGAAAATCGGCCTCGACGCCGCCGCCGAGTTCGTCGCCGACGGGCCGGCGCTGGCAATCAAGTCCGGCCGGCCACACTACGACGTCGACGAGGCGGCGTGGACGGCCTCCAACGAGGTGATGCGCCACGCCTTCGAGCGCGGCGCCGAGGTCGGCTGTGCCGTCCAGCTGCACACCGAGGGCGGCGAGGACTTCCGGCAGGTCGCCGAGTGGGCCGAGAACGCGGGCCTGCCGCGCGAGCGGGTGGTCAAACACTACGCGGACGGCCGCGTCGAGGGGCCGATACCGAGCGTCATCTGCGACAAGGAGGAACTCCGGCGGGCCTGCGGCGGCGATTGGCCGTTCTTCATCGAGACGGACTTCATCGACGACCCCGAGCGGCCGGGCGCGGTCTTCGGACCGCGGACCGTGCCGCGGCGGACGAAGTGGCTCGCCGAGCAGGGTCACGAAACGGCGCTGTACCGTCCCCACGTCGAGACGCCCGCCCGGGTCTACGGCGTCGACACCGAGGCGACGCTCGACTAACGGGCCATAAGGACTTTCGCAGGCCCGGTCATCGGTCCGACCGATATGTCGGTAGGTCAGCCGAACGACGACAGGCCGTACGTCGCCGGCGCCCTCGCCGGGGTGCTCACGTGGGTGCTCGGGTACGTCCTCACGTACTTCCTGACCGCGACCGAACTCGACGACTCGGCGCTGAACGCGTTCATCGAGTTCGCCGAGGGCGAGTCGGCGACATACGAACTCGTCGGGTGGGTGACGGATTCACCGTCCTGCTGTACGTCCTGCCGCCGCTGCTGCTGTTTGGGGCGGGACTGGCGATCTGTCGGTACCGCGACGTCGCCGACGCGGCGGAGGGCGCCGTCACCGGCGCGCTGGTGCTGCCCGGCTACCTCGTGCTGTCGGTCGTCGGCGCCTTCCTCTTCGAGGTGACCGTCGGAGACGCCTCCGGGGCGCCGGCGCTGCTGCCGGCTATCGTTCTCGCGGGCCTGCTATATCCGGTCGTCTTCGGTGCGGCCGGCGGCGCCGTTGCCGCCGCGACGACCGACAAGCGGTCAGTCCTCTCGTAGTCCCCGGGCAACGATTTCGCCCCACGGCTCGAAGCCGTACCGCTCGTAGAAGGCGTAGGCCCGCTCGTTTCCGGGGTCGACGTCCAGGAGTAGGCGGTCCAGCGGCAGGTCCTGCTCGCGGGCGAGTTCGGTCGCGGCCGCCAGCAGGTCGTCTGCGACGCCGGTTCCGCGTCGCTCAGGGTCGACGTACAGTTCGTTCACCACCGCGGCGTCCCAGACGAGCGCCAGTCGCTCGGGCAGGACGAACACGTAGCCTGTCAGCCCGCCGTCGGCCTCCGCGACGGTCACACACCGGGCGTCGTCGGCCACACAGCGGTCGACCCATGCCAGCCACCGCTCCCGGTACGCGTCGGTCAGTTTGCCCTCGTAGGTCGTCGCCTTCTCGTCGCCGCCCGTCGCGCCGAGTTCCCGCTCGAAGGCCGACTTCAGGGCCCACAGGTCCTCGCGGTCGGCCGTCGGGTCGTAAAGGCGGAGGGTCACGGAGGTTCCTCCGGGGCCGACTGCAGTTTCCGTGCGACGAGCGTGAACAAGCCGACCAGAACGAGGTACAATTGCCATCCCCGGACCGCGATGGGGGCCCGGCGGTCGACTGGTCCGGCGTCGCCGCCCGGCTCTGACCCCGAGGACGGCTGTGCCGGGTTCGGGACGTGGGTGTTCTGCGTGGTGCCGCCCTGGCCGGCGTCGACCGATGTCGTTCCCGTCTCGGGGTCGGTGGCCACCTCGACGAACGTCTGGACGAACCCCTCGGCCGACGAGAGGTACGCCTCGCCGCTCAGCTCGAAGAACCGGTCGACGGCCGGGTAGAGGAGGTTGATTCCGTCGAGGTGGTACCAGTCCAGCGCGACGTGGGCGAAAACGTGGACGAACAGCCCGACCCACGCAAGCCGGACGCCGTAGTCGCCGCCCCGGCCCCCGAGCAACGAGTCCTCGCGGGTCGTGTCCCAGTAGAGGGCGGCGCCCGCGACGGCCGGCAACAGCAGGTTGTGCAGCAGCGACCGGTGGGCACCCTCGAGGACGAATCCCGCAATGGTGTCGGCCTCCGGGAACAGCAGCACCGCGACCAGGAACACCAGCGCCCGGCGGTCATAGTAACTGCCCAGCAAACCGACGGCGACGAGAGCCGCGAACCCGGCGTGGACGACCGAGGAGGGCATCAGGCGGCCCTCCGTTCGATGAACGTCCTCGCGGCGAGCGTCGCCGCGGCGGTGGCGACCACGACCAGCTGCCACCCGGAGTCGACGACGCGGACGACCCGCTCGGCGCCCGGCGGGTTGTCCGTCCCCGGCGTCGGGTTCACCCACGTCGAAATGTGGCGGCTCTCCGTGGTACCGTAGGTGCCGGCCGACAGCCAGCCGTCGCCGAACTCGACGTAGCTCTGGATGACCCCCTCCTGGGTCGAGAGGACGAGTTTGCCGACGATAGAGAAGTACCGGTTCGAGACGGGGTAGAGGACGGCCGCGCTCTCGATGTTGAACAAATCCATCGACACGCCGGCGACGGCGTAGACGGCGACGGCGACCCACGCCACCCGGACCCCGTACCAGCCGTATCGCTCGCGCAGCCACGACGCCTCGCGGCGGGTGTCGAGATAGAGGGGAACGGCGGCGAGAAGCGGGATGAAGAACGTGTGCAGGGCGGCGTTCGTCGCGCCGCGAATCCAGAGGCTGAGCACGGCGTCGAGGTCGGGCACGGCGGCGGCCAGCGCCACGACCGCCATCGACCGCCGGTCGAAGGCCTCCCCGAGCAGCGCGACCCCCAGTAGGACGCCGACGGCGACGGTCACGAGGGTCGGGGGCATTGCCGGACCGTTGGCGTGCGGGGGTATAAGTTCGCTGGCGCTTGCGGCCTCCGGAGCGAGGGCGGCGCTTGCCAGCCCCCGGAATCACCCGGGTTCGAATCGTCTGTCGCGTGACGTCGACGGCGGCCGCGAGGTCCGCCTGGCTCATGCCGGCGGTCTCCCGGCGCTCCTTCAGGTCGTTTTTCATCGGTACCGGAAGTACGCGACCGCGACCCCGAACGTCGCGTAGACGGCCAGGGTGGTGAACGCGACGGCGCTGGTTGCGGGCCCCCACGAGAAGTTCCCGGTGGCCGACAGCGCGACCAGTGACGGGTACACCAGCGCCGACAGCCAGCCGAACAGCGTCAGCGTGGCCGCGCTGGCACGCCCCATAATGCGGTCGTCGCGCTCGTCGAACAGCCTGGTATCCGAGACGACGGGCATGACGAACACGGACCCGAGCGCGAGGGCGTAGACGCCGATGCCGACGAACGGCCGCTGGAGGAGAGTCCCGCCTGCGAGCGCCATCGCGGCTAGCAGGCTGAGACCGACGGTTGCGCGTTTGTACGTTTCGGGGTCGGGTTGGGTCGATGTAGCGTTCATTATTGTGTAGCAGGGATGGAGTTTCGCTCAGGTGCGCAGTCGGATGACGGTGTACAGCAGGCCGTAGACGCCGAAGAGGGCGGCGTACCCATAGAGGGCACCCTCGGCGATGGTCGGTAGCTCGTAGCCGGCCGACTGGAGGGCGGGCATGGCCGGCGCGACCAGTATCAGGGCGGCACCAGCAACGCTCAGCGTCCGCTTTGCCGTCTTCGCCTCCATCGCCTCGTGGCGCTCGTCGTACAGCGTCACCGAACTGCCCTTCCAGACGGCGAGGAATCCGAGGAAGGCAGCCCAGTAGATGCCGAGCGCGACGACCGGCAGCTCCGCGCGGAGGCTGGCGATGTAGCCGACGAACCCCACGGCGAGCGAGCCGTACATGACGATTCGGTAGCGTCGGCGCTTGGAGGGCCGATTCGTCCTCGTGATTGCGTTCTCGGTCATGGTCGTTCTGTAAAGGGCTCTTGTCGTAAAGTCCCCTTTACAGTAAAGGGTACTTTACACACCAACTTCAAACCTGTGGTCGGCTCACCCCTCGAACGTGGGCTTATATCGGCGGCCGTCCATCGGGTGATATGCGCGACCCACGCGCGGAGTTGGCCGAGCGCATTGCCGGCGAGGTGGCGCTGTCAGAGGACCCGGGCGCGACGCTCCGGAAGTGGCGCGAGGAGTTCGACGTCACCCAGACCGACCTGGCCGACGAACTCGACGTCTCGGCGTCGGTGGTCTCCGACTACGAGAGCGGGCGCCGCGAGAACCCGGGCGTCCAGGTGGTCAGCCGGGTCGTCGGGGGACTGCTGTCAATCGACGAGCGGCGCGGCGGCGACCGGGTCCGCCAGCACGCCCGGGTGCTGTCGGCCGGCTTCGACCGGGACGTCGTCCACGACCTCCGGGAGTATTCGGCGACGGCCCCGCTGCGGCGGTTCCACCGCGCGGTCGACGCCGAGACGGTGGTCGCCGGCACCGCCGAGGCCATCGCCGGCCACACCGTCATCAATAGCGTCGAGGCCATCAAGCGGCTCTCCAGCGAGGAGTTCTACCGGCTGTACGGCCAGTCGACCAACCGGGCGCTCGTGTTCACGAACGTCACCCGCGGG
>PXSE01000140.1 GCA_003022905.1 Halobacteriales archaeon QS_9_68_42 | reverse complement strand
GTCTACTGCCGGGAGGACCTCGACGCCGTCGTCTGCCGGGACGGCGCGACCGGCGAGGAGGTGTGGCGCTACGCCACGAGCGACTACCCATCCAAAAACCGCCCGGTGCTGATGCGCGATGCGGTCTACGCAGGGATTGACGCCGAAGACGACGAACGGAGCGGCATCATCGCGCTTGACCCGGCGACCGGCGACCGGGTCGGTGGCGTCGGACTCGGAAAGAACAGCGGTTACCGGGCGAAGATCGCGACCTCCGAGGAGCGGCTCTTCGTCACCACCAGGCAGGACCGGGTCCACGCCGTCGAGGCCTGCACCGTCGACGCTTTCGGTCGGTGTCTCTACTGACCGCGGGGCGGTGTTCAGATACGGATCATCCAGTGAGTCCGTTTCTGCCGGGCAACCAACCGAATCCTGGCGGACTGAAAGGGCGAGGCATTGCGTGGCGGCGAAGCCGCCACGTCAGACGGCGGCCGGTGGAACCGGCCGCCCACTCGACGAACCCGGACGACGCAAGCACCGCAGGGAGCAATGCAACCGAGGAGCGCAGCGAGTCCTGGGAGTCGAGCGTGCCGAGGGCTTTCTGGATTCCTCAATCCGTATCTAAACACTACCGACCGCAGCCGAACAGCATTTATTCGTTCCCGACAAACAATTAACATGCGGCTCGACGAGTACGTCGACGGGCTCGACCGCGAGGAGTCCGTCGAGCTGCGGAAGCTCGCCGAGGAGAAGTCCTACGCCATCATCGACCACATCGAGTCGGCACGGACCCGGTTCAACGAGACGCTGACCGACGGCGCGGTGGTCGGCTCGACGGCGCCCTCGGTGTTCGTCGGCCGGTCATCATACCCGGACGTCTCGACGGGGCTGCTCGCACCCGTCGGCGACGAGGACGACGCCGGCTCCTACGTCACCTCCGGTGAGTGGTACCGACAGGGATTCTCCATCGAGGACGTATTCGCAAAGCGGACCGGCCTGCTGAACTCCACGCGCCGCTCGTCGGTCGACGTCGAGGACGTCTGGGACGGCTTCGTCGGCACCCAGCGGGAGGTGGCTATGGCGGACCGGCCGGTCGACGTCGAGCTGGGCCTTCGGGAGTCGCCGGGGTTCGACCTCGACGGCACCCTTGAGGACATTACCGCCCCGCGCGGCCCCCGGGCGAGCACCGAGGCCGCCCGCCTGACCGAGAACCCGCACGTGCCGCGGGCCGTCGAGAGGACGCTGTCGGACGACGACTGGCGGGCCGAGGGCGCCATCACCTACCTCTACCGCCGCGGGTTCGACGTCTACGAGATCAACAACGTGCTGTCGGTGGGGGCGCTCGGCGTCGGCGAGAACCGCCGGCTGGTGCCGACGCGGTGGTCCATCACGGCCGTCGACGACACCGTCGGCCAGTACCTCCGCGGGCGGATACGCAACGCCCCGACGGTCGGCGAGACGAAGGTGTGGCACAACCGCTACCTCGGCAACGACTACTGGATAATCGCCGCGCCGGGCGACTGGGAGTTCGAACTGCTCGAGCTGAAGGCGCCGGGCTCCATCTGGAACCCCGACCCCGACGGCCAGCTGTACATGGCCGCCGACCGCGAGGGCTACGAGGGCCGGACCGAGTACGTCGACGAGACGGCGGGCGCCTACTACGCCGCCCGGCTGGGCGTTCTGGAGGAACTGGCCGACCGTGGCCGACAGGCGAAGGTGTTCGTCGTCCGCCACGCCACCAACGGGTACTGGGCGCCGGTCGGCGTCTGGCAGACCCGCGAGTCGGTACGGAACGCCTTCGACGCCGACCCGGCCGTTGCCGAGACATTCCACGACGCCGTCCGGCAACTGGTGCCGCAGCTCCCAGTCTCGATGGCGGACCTCCGCCGGAAGTCGACAATGGCCGCCGGCGTTCAGGCCGACCTCTCTTCGTTCGGGGCGGCCCCCGGGTCGTCTCGAAGCGGTTAAGCCCATCTCCCCGCACCTACCGGACGTGCTGGTAGCCGTCACCTACGCGGACCTGCTCTCGGGGCCGGCGCTGTTCGTCGCCCTGCTGTCGGTGGTCTTCCTCGTTTTCCCGTGTGCGTACCTCTACATGGCGCTCCGGGAGCGGGGCGTCTTCCGGCGGTTCCTCGGGTGACCCGCGGGCTACCGCGGCCCGGCCCGCCGTTCGAGGGCCGTGGACTGGAGTCCCGGCGTGCCGCGGAGGCTGTGCTTCTGGTGGTAGTCCTCGGCGGGGTAGAACCGGTCGAGGCGCTCGATTCGGGTCCCGATGGCGTCGACCTCGAGGCCGCGCTCCTCGAGGACGGCCGCCAGGGTTTCCCGCTGTGCCGCGGTGGCCGCGAAGACGACGTTCTGGTACTGGGTCTTCCGGACCTGCCGGTTCGGGTCGTGGGCATCGAGGGCGCGCCCGGCCAGCGCCCGGTAGGAGGTCCGTTCGGAATCGAAGTCGACCTGGAAGGCCTCGGTGTGGTCGCCCAGCGCGTGATACGAGGGGTCGGCGCGGGTGCCGCCGGCGTAGCCGACGCGGGTCCGGACGACCTCTCCGAGGGCGCCGAACCGCGCGTCCGGCCCCCAGAAACAGCCGAGGCCGAACGTGGCCGTCTCGGTCTCCGACGGGTCGGGGGCCGCTCGGTCGTGTTCGCGGACGACGCTGGGTGAGAGTTCCATGCCGTCGCTTGGGGCTCCGGACCGATATGTGTCCGGTCGGTGTGCGAGACGCGGACCGTCGGCCCGCGCTCAGACGCGCTCGAAGAACGCCTCGACCAGTTCGCCGGTGTCCTCGACGATTCCCTCCCAGGCGTCGCTGTCCGGCGCGATGCCGACCAGTCGACTGATCTTCATGATGGAGACGTGGTAGACGCGCTGGACGCCCGGCTCCTCCTCCCAGACGACGAAGTTGCAGGGGAACAGCGCGCCCTGCTTGAGCGTCTCGTCGAGGGCTCGGTCGGCCATGTTCGGGTTGCACGCCCCGAGCACGTAGTAGGGGTCGCGGTCGGCACTGACCTTCTCGTTGAGCAACTCCGACGGCGAGAACTCAACTGGGACGCCGAACCCGGTCGCCTCGGCGACCTCGCGGACGTGCTCGATGGCCTCCTCGTGGTCCATCTCGAGGGTAGTCTGCTTCTCGCCGATGTCGCCGGCGTCCAGTTCCGAGGGGTCAAAGGCAAGGCTCATAGGTAAGCGTGGGACGCAGGCGGATAAAAGGGTTCCTGCGGCGGCGAGTCGGGACGTGGCGAGCTACTCGTCTGCGGTCGGGACGGGGCCGGTGCCGATGACTCCCCGGACCGCGTCGACGAACGACTGCCGGGTATCGAAGTACACCTCGTCGCTCTCCTCGAGGACCGCCGAGAGTTTGCGGGGGCCGTCGGGCGTCCGAATGGTGGTGTCGCCCTCCCGGCGGACGACCTCGCTCTTCTCGATGGCGTAGTGGAGCCGCGAGGCCACCCGCGCCACCGGCGCGCCTTCGACCGGCTCCCCTTCACCGAGTTCGACGGCCGGCTCCTCTTCGTCCGCTTCGCCCTCCTCGTCGGGGTCACGTTGGCGCGGCGCTCCTGGCGTACGCGCCGGTCGGGGCGGCCGTCACCGCGGCGGGCGACCCGGCGCTCGCAGTCGGGGGCGCCGCCGTCGCCGTCGCCGTCTCGACGCTGCCGGACGCCGACGAGCTCCTCCCGCTCGACCACCGCGGCCCGACCCACACCGTCTGGTTCGTTGCCGCCTGCGCGCTCGCCGCAAGTAGTCTCGGCGCCGTCGCCGGCCCCGCGGTCGGCCGCCCCGCCGCGCTCCCGGCGGTCGCCGGCGCCGCCGTCGGACTCTCGCTCGTCTCGCACCTGCTGGCCGACGTCGTCACCCCGATGGGCGTCCGGCCGTTCTATCCGCTGTCGTCGTGGCACCACTCCCTCGAGGTCACGCCGGCGCGGAACCCGCGGGCCAACGCGGTGCTGTTCGGCCTCGGGTCGGCCGCGCTCCTCGCCGGACAGGCCGTGGCGCTGGCCTGATAGTGACTACTGTACGTCATTACTGGATCGACCGCACGCAGTCGTGCGGTCGTACCGGTAGACAGTTACAGTAATCACTATGACGCCCGGGGTTGGGGCGCACTGCCCGAACGGAACGGTCAAGCCCCTGCTCCGAGTACGGCCGCCGTGGACGGCAACGACCGCTCCATCGTCGGGTTCGTGATGGCGGGCCACGCGACGGTCCACACCTACGAGCTCTCGATTC
>PXSE01000139.1 GCA_003022905.1 Halobacteriales archaeon QS_9_68_42 | reverse complement strand
GCTCGACCCCGAGTTCGTCGTCCTCGACGAGCCGACCAGCGCGCTCGACGTCAGCGTCCAGGCGCAGGTGCTCAACCTGCTGGCCGAACTCCAGGAGGATTTCGACCTCACGTACCTGTTCATCAGCCACGACCTCAGCGTCATCCGACACATCTGCGACCGGGTCGCGGTGATGTACCTCGGTGAGATCGTCGAGGTCGCGCCGACCGAGACGCTGTTCGCCGACCCACAGCACCCCTACACCGAGGCGCTTTTGGATAGCGTCCCGCGGGCCTCGACCGACGAGCAGGAGCGGGACGTCGACCCACTGGCCGGAGACGTCCCGTCGCCGCGCGATCCCCCCTCCGGCTGTCGGTTCCGTACCCGGTGTCCGAAGGTCATCCCGCCGGCCGACCTCGGCGTCGACCGGTCGACCTATCGGACCATCATGGAGGTCCGCCTCCGGGTCGAGCGGCGCGACATCAGCCTCTCGGAGCTCCGCGAGGACGTGGACGACGAGGCGGCCCTCGTCGAGGCGCTGTTCGACCGTCTGGTGGACGTCGAGCTGCCCTCCAGCGAGCGGTCCTACGTCGCCGAGGCGTTCGGTGAGCTCGCGGACGGCGACTGGGCGGCCGCCGAATCCCACCTCCGGGACCGCTACGAGAGCGTCTGTGAGACGCACAACCCCGACGGCGAGCGGGCGGCCTGTCATCTCCACGGCCTCCCGGCGGACGTCGACGCCGATGACGTCGACCTCATCGAGTGACGCCGGCCGTTGCGACCGGTCCCGAACCCCCGTCTGCGACCACCGCGCTTTTGTCCCTCGACGCCGGGCACCCGGCATGGACACCCAGGAACCGCCGCCGGCGGTCGAGGAACGGTGGGGGGAACTGCTCGAGGACGCCGAGACGACGGCCGCCGAGTACGACGCCGACGGCTACGAGACCCGCCTCGTCCACCCCGGGGATGTCACGCCCATCACCGGCGAGCCCTACGGCCTCGACGTGCTCGCGCCGGGCGACGAGTTCGAGGCCCTGGAGGCGCTCATCGAACGGGCCACCTTCGACACCTCCCACGTCTACTACGCCGACGAGGGCGGGACTCGCTTCTTTCTCGTCGTCGTCGAGGGCGAAACCGACGACGAGGACGTCGCCGTCGTCGTCCCCGCGTTTCTCGCCATCGACCGGACGCCGAAACTCGCCAGACAGGCGACCGACGAGGGCGTGATGTACACCCACGTCCGGCCGCTGTCGGACGACTCGCGGGTGACGTTCACCCACGACGACCCCTCGCTGTTCTTCTGATTACCAGTAGTTGTTGACATCCTCCCCACCCTGAAGGGCGGGGCTTTCTCCTCGAATCTACGTAATACGGTTTCTTTATTTATAAGCGGAGCAGGCGCAATACCACGGCCTGAAGGCCGTGGATACGCGCCGCCACTCAGAGGCACAGACTACGCTCAGAAGCCCTCTCTAAGTTTCCAACAGCAAAATTCAAGTCACAGGCCGCGCTATTTTGATGCAGGAATCGGTCGGAACGGAGTGAAAGCACGACGCTACCTCCAACTCTGTTGACGCCCTGACGGACTCCCGCTGGGCAAAAACAACCACTGGGAGTCCCGAACTGGGTCGAGGATAGGAGTAACGGCGGCTTGGCACCGCCAGCAGTCTCACCCGTTACAGCCCATGAGCATTCCGCCGATTCGAACGGGAGGATGCTCGGCGAGACTGCCAAACCTGAAACTCCCACCGCTCGGGATTCCTCCGCGTTCACGCGGAGGAGGATGTCAATTAGAGTTAGGTTAGTATCAAAGTGAGGTCGTCTCACTCACGGTCGTGTCAAGCAGGCTCGTCTCGGAACCGTTCAATCAAGTGCTTGAACCGCTCCTCCTCTTCGAAGTCATCATAGTCATTGTCAGCGCCGACGAGGAGTGTCACGTCGTTCCCGTTGTTGTCTTCCTTCTTGGCGGCGGCGACGGCGTATGCATCCCCGAGTGACGGACTGTACGTTGCTTTCAAGTCCGAGGCGAGTTCCCACAAGTCGTCAATCTTGTATTCGGTCACACCCATTTCCTTGAGATCCTCGATATGGGTGTCCGCCTGCTCTGGCGAACGTAAACGGGCCGCTATGTACCGAAATTCTGCAAGATTGATGGTCGTGACGTACCCGTCGATTTCACCGTCGTACACGTCGTCAAGGAAGTCTTCAACATCTCCTGCTCCAGGCTCATCGAACGCAAAACCGATGAGCGGCTCGGCATCGAATACAACCTTCATTCGTCAGTTTCCGACGGCTCGTGCGTTTCGTCCAATGTCGTCTTATCACGCTCCCGCTCCTCTCTGAGCATCTCAGTGGCCGTCTGTTCCCCTCCCTCGGTCTCGGACGTAGCGAGGGCACCTCGAATCTCAGCCGGGCGTTTTACTGGCCGTATCACGATTTCTCCCGCTTCGTTCTCAACGAATCGGACTCGCCCCGGCGTATCGATGTGGAGCTTGTCTCGAAATTCTTTGGGAATCGTTGCTTGTCCCTTGCTCGTAACGGTGACGGTGGTTCCGTCTTCTACGTCGCTCATACGTAATGGGTAGCATTCAGTAATACTTCGATCTTTGTAATACTTTTCTAAAATGCTGCTCAACGGTCCTGTTTCTCCTACTCACAAAACTGATTGACCTCCTCCCCGCGCCAAAGCGCGAGGTTTTGCGCCTGTTCATTCCATAAAGAAACCGCGCTACCAACTACTGTTATAGCTAGCCCCGGGACCCGCTCCGGAAGCTACTGGCCCACGCGAGAAAGACGACAAAAAGCGGCAGCGCCGCGACGGCGCCGAGGCCGACGGCCACGGACCGCTCGGAGAGCGCCGGCAGCGCGGTGTAGCCGAGCCAGGTGACGGCGACGGCGACGGCCGCGGCGGTCCACGCAAAGAGGCGTTCGGCGGTCATTCCAGCCACTCTGGCAGGTCGTCGACGCGCTTGAGGACGGCGTCGGCCCCGGCCTTGCGGTACTTCTCGCGGCCGGCCTCGCCGGCGAGGCCGCCGGTCAGCACGCCGACGCTGAGGTACTCCCGGTCGGGGTCCGCCTCGGCGGCGTTGCCCGCCGTCCGGACGTCGTCGAGGGTGTCGCCGACGAAGACGAGGCGGTCGGCGTCGAACCGCTCAGCCAGCGCGACGAGCGCCCGGGGATGGGGTTTGCCCTCCTCCCAGTCGTCCATCGTGAAGCGGTACTCCTCGGGCACCTCGAGGCCGACCCGGTTGAGGGCGATGTCGGCCTCGGCGGCCGGCCGGCCGGTGACGACACCTAGCGGCCACGCCGAGAGCGCCTCGCGGGTCGCCTCCGAGAGGAGCACCGACTCGTCGTCGATGAACCCGCCGGCGTCGATATCGGGGTCTGGCTCGGCGCCCTCCAGTCGACGGTACCGCTCGGGGCCGAGGTACAGCTGCTGGAACACCGCCCGGAGCCGGTCGGGGTCCCACGCGTCGAGCACCTGCTCGCGGGCGGCGGGGTCGAGCTCGTCGGCGATGGCGGTCCGGGCGGCCTCGATGCCGCCGCCGGAGGCGGCGATGAGCCCCGTGTACGTCTCGATGCTCAGTCGCGGTCGCTCCCGGCGGGCCAGAACGTACAGCGCCGCCGCGTCGGTCAGCTCCCAGTCGTTGTTGAAGCCGCCGGCGTTCTTGAACAGCTGGATGTCATCCTTGTCGATGGTATCGCCGTAGACGTGCTCGAGCGATTCGACGATTGCGCGACGGTACGAGTTCTCGACGTCGACGAGGACGCCGTCGATGTCCAAGACGACTGCGTCTACGTTCATGCTTGGGTTCTGAACAGGGTTGCGCCGGGGAGCGTCTCGGGGGCGGCGTCGACGACCGCCGGGTCGGTCCCCAGCGTGGTGAACAGGCAGTCGGCGCCGGCGGTCCGCGCGACGGCCGAGAGGGGCCGCTGCAGTTCCGGCGGGCAGTTCAGCGCGTACACGGCGTCGGCCCCCCGGTACACCGCCGGGTCGGGGTCGGTCACGT
>PXSE01000138.1 GCA_003022905.1 Halobacteriales archaeon QS_9_68_42 | reverse complement strand
GAGTGCCCACGGGAAGATGAGCACCGTCTCGATGTCGAAGACGACGAACAGCAACGCGATCATGTAGTACTGGATGTTGAACCGGATGCGCGTCGACCCGGTCGGTACCTCGCCGGACTCGTAGGTGGCGCGCTTTCCTTGCTCGGGCACGCTGGGCCGCAGGAGGCTCGAGATCACGATCATCGACGTCGGAATCGCGATTCCCACGAGCGCCAGTGCCCCGACGGCGATCCATGGATTGCTCATCGGGTCTGTATCGTTCGACAGTTGGGCGCACCCATACATAAGAGTTGATTTACGCCATGGGCAGGGCGGGTTCCCGCGGGCGCGCTCGGCCGAGCATTACCAGTTGTAACACGGTTTCTTTACTCAATTGTGACCGTAAAACACTCAACCAGTACAGACGGGTGACCGAGCAACGGAAAATCGGAACATATATGACTCTTGTCACGAGCGCCGTGCAAGATATAGAGGATTCATCCGGTATGTGACACTATTTTATTTTAGCTCATCAATGCTAAAAACACTGCTCAATAACTATATCTATAGCTGAATGTAGTGGTTGGGAAACGTATTAGTCATTTAATTCATTTTCAATACGTTCGAACCTCCGGTTCAGTTTCTTTACAGACCGTGACAAACTCCACAACAAATACACGATTACGAGGAGGAAAGAGAGGATTATCGTCGTGACGATTATTTCAGCCGGTGTTATCATAACGGTTACGAATATAATTGATAGGAGTCCGATTACGAGCAACAGTGGTGCGATTGACCGCGAACTAATGCTATCGGAGGAATCAACCGCCCGTTGGTTATCCGACATACATGCTGAATAACAGTAACATAGTATATCTTTTTTGCAATTTATATCAGTTGATACATCCAATGGCCTACTTACATTGACCGCTACCCATAGTCTCAATCAGGCCGATCGTCGTGCAAGACTCGCGCGCTGTATTCAGCACGCTACGAAGAACACATAAAGAGGTTGCCAGGAGCTCACCCGGTCAATACGCGTCTCAACGCACGGGGGGGTTTCATCGGTACACTAAATAAAGAAGTCGTATTACCAACTACTGTTACGGGAAGACGTGACCGCCCTCATTCCCGGTCGGCTCTGAACCGCTCGGTGCCGGACCCGTGAAGCTGTGCCGAGACCTCGCCGACGCCGTCCTGCAGGTCGTCGTGGTACGCCTCAAGTCGGTCCGCCAGTTCCGGGTGGGCCCGCGAGAGGATCTGGACGGTCGACAGCGCCGCGTTGAACGACTTGCCGGCGTCGACGGCGACGATGGGTGCACCCGTCGGCATCCCCACGACGGAGTCGACGGACTTCTCCTGGACCGGCACCCCGACGACCGGCAGCGGGTACGCGATGGAGGCGGTCATGTTCGGCAGGTCGGCGGACTTCCCGCCCGCGCCGGCAATGATGACGTTGAGGCCGCGCTCGCGGGCTGTCTCGCCGTAGGCGTACATCAACTCGGGCGTCCGGTGGGCCGAGACGACGTAGGTCTCGAACGTGAACCGGGCCTCCGGCGGGTCGTCGTAGTCGGTCACCTCCTCGAACCCGAGTTCGGTCAGCGCCTCGTAGGCGCCGTACATCGCCTCGAGGTCCGAGTCCGACCCCATGATGATACCGACCTCCGGCGTCGCCTCCGGGTCGCGGTCGGTCGCCGCCTCGGCCTCCAGCATGTCAATGAGGTTCTGGACCTCCTGTGAGCGCGTCATGTGCGGGTCCCGGGGCGGCCGGCGCTTTGGCGTTGCGGTCCCGGGCGGCGCGGGCCACTCCCTGACCGAAGACATATACCGACTCCTGTCGAATGCTGAGGGCGTGAAACGCCGCTCGTACCTCTCGACGCTCGCCGGGAGCACCGGCCTCGTCGGCGTCGCCCTCGCCGGCTGCTCGGCCGGATACCGACCGGAGAGCGGACTCTCGGTCGGCGACACGACCGTCGAACGCGGGGAAACCGCCCCGGTTCCCATCGAGGCCGCGGCGACGCTCCACCTCCGCGTGGCCGACCGGCCGAGCGCCGCCGACCCCGGCGGGACGGCGCCCGTCGAATTCCTGTTCGGCGAGGCCGACCTCGACCCCGACCCGAAGATAGTCTGGGATGTCGAGCCGCCCGTCTGGCGGTGGGAGACCGCCCGGCGCGTCTCCGTCCGCCTCCCAGTCCGGGCCGCGGCGGACGCACCGCTCGGCGGGTATGACTTTCGAGTCCACGCCAGCGACGGCGAGACGGAGCAGACCACGATGGGCCGGCTGACGGTCGAGTAGTCCACCGGATTCCGGAGGGTTGAACCCGGAGGCCGCCGTTGCCCCGCCGAATGGCCACCCTCCAGCCACAGTTCCCGTCCGCCGAGTCGCTCGCACCGCTCCGGGGCCGTGTTGCGGAAAGTACGGCCTTCGCGTACCTACCCATCGCCCTCACGTCGCTGGCCTTCGCCGTCCACGCCGTCACCACCGGGGGCGGCCGGGCGTACACGTCGGCCGACGCCTCGCTGGTCTACGGCGCTGCCCTGGCGGTCGTCGGCGCGGGGCTCTGTCTCCGGCTCTCGGAGTCCGGTCGGCGGGCCGTCTTCGCGTTCGACCGCCCGAGCGCTCGCGAGGTGGCGGCGACGCTGGCGGCGCTCGTCGCCGGGGTTCTGCTGTTCCCGGTCGTCACCGCGGCCGCCGAGGCCGTCGGCCTCCCGCCGATGGAAGGGTTCGACTACGCGCTCTCGGACCCGACCACCGTGGCGATAATCGTCGTCGGCAGCGTCGTCCTCGCGCCGCTGGTCGAGGAGGCCCTGTTCCGGGGGTACCTGCTCGGGGCGCTGCTCGCCCGCGGCCTCCACCCCGTCGCCGCCGGCGCCGTCGTCGTGGTGCTGTTCGGCGCAATGCACATCGTCAGCCTCGGTCCCACCGGCGTCGTCTACACCACGGTGTGGGGCATCCTCCCGACGGCGCTGCGGCTATACTTCGACGACCTGACGAGCGCGTGGCTGCTACACGCGCTCAACAACCTCTACGCGTACGTGCTGGTGGTCAGCGTCGCCGCGTCGGCGTCGGCGTCCGTCAGCGTGACGTGGCCCATCTTCCGGAGCGGCCGGACCTCGCGCTTGCCGTACCAGTGCAGCGACGCCGACGGCTCCTCGAGGACGGCCTCGACGCCCGACAGCTCCACGGGTTCCGGCTTCTCGACGTCCCCGAGGAGGTTCGTCGTCACCGCAGACGACCGCCGCTCGGCCGACCCGAGCGGCCACCCGAGCACCGCCCGGACGTGCTGTTCGAACTGCGAGGAGCGGGCGCCCTCGATGGTCCAGTGCCCGGAGTTGTGCGGCCGCGGGGCAATCTCGTTGACCAGGATTCCGCCGTCCGCCAGTTCGAACAGTTCGATGCCGTAGACGCCGCGGCCGTCCAGGGTCTCCAGCACGTCGAAGGCCACCTCCCGTGCGCGCTCGCGGACCGCCGGGTCGGTCCGAGCCGGCGTCACCAGTTCCCGCAGAATCTCTTCCTCGTGGACCGTCTCGGTGACCGGGAACGCTCGCACCTCGTCATTACCCTTGACGCCGATGACGGCGAGTTCCCGCTCGAAGTCGACCAGTTCCTCGGCCAGCGCCGGGCCGGCCTCGGCGATGGCGTCCTCGGCGTTGTCGGGGCCCTCGACGGGGAAGTTGCCTCGGCCGTCGTAGCCGCCCTCCCGAGCCTTGAGCATCAGCGGCCAGCCGAGTTCCTCGCCGGCGACCCGGAGTTCCGCGGCGGTGTCGACGCCGCGGAACGCCGGAACCGGAATCCCGGCGTCGGCCAGTGCCCGGTTCTGGACAAGCTTGTCCTGGATGGTCCGGAGCGTGTCGGGGTCGGGGTGGACCGGCGTGCCCGTCGCCTCGCTCACCGCCGCCATCTCGTCGGGGTCGGCCAGCTCTATCTCGAAGGTGAGGACGTCCGCCCGCTCGGCGAGTTGGCGGACCGCCGCCCGGTCATCGAAGCCGCCGACGACCTGGTCGCGGACGACCGGCGCCGCCGGGCAGTCCGGCGTCGGGTCCGAGACGATTACCTCGACGCCGAGCGGCCCCGCCGCCTCCCCGAGCATGCGGCCGAGCTGGCCCCCGCCGACGACGCCCACCGTCGCGGCCGGTGTGCTGTGTCGCATATGTGTGGCCGTCCTCGCGGCGCCACCGAGAAGGTTGCCCTTCCGGGCAGGCCGAGCGAGGCCGGCCCCCGACCACCGGCCGAGAGCTATTTTTGCCGTCCCGCCAAAGGACGGACATGGAACTCACGTCAACGCCGGCGACCCCGACGTGTTCGGTCTGCGGCGAGAAGGTCGCCGACACGGGCTACCTTCCGGCAGTCGAGCGAGAGAGCGGCTACGAGCCGCGAGGCGAGGACGCCGTCTGTGACGCCTGCGGGTTCAACGAGGTCGGGATGATAGGGTGTGCGCCGGAGCTAAACGACGTCGACGAGTCGGGGACGGCCGATGTCCTGCTGTACGTCCGGCGAACGGACGGCGATCTGGAGGTGGTGAGCAGCAAGGAGTGACGAATCGAAGGGGAGTAGCGGGAGGACGATTTGAACGTCCGGTCTCCGGGTTATGAGCCCGGCGGAATCTCCTGGCTATCCCATCCCGCTACCAGATGCTACTCCGCTGTGCCCATTAAGGGTTGTGATATGGGTGCCGTCCGTGGAATCCTACCGCGCGTCGTGGACCCGCCAGGTGAGGAGGCTCTCGGCGACGTAGTTGAGCGCCATGCCGACGCCGATGGCGATGCCGTTGGCGACCGTGGGCCAGAGGTCGGCGCCGGCGACGAGAAGCCGGACGTCCGTCAGCGACGTGAGGACGAAAAGCGCCGCGAACGCCACCGAGAGGCCGCCGAGGCGGACGAGGTGCGACTTGCCGTACCGGCCCAGAAGCGACACGATGCCGCCCTCGCCCTCGTCGGCGAACGTCCAGCGGTCGTTGAGCAGGAACATCAGGGTGATCGAGGCCTCGGCGCCGACGGCTTTCGCCGCGAGCGGCGGCGCCGTCGTCGCAAGCACGCCGCTGGTCAGCAGTGCGACGATGACCGTCTCGAGGGTGGCGCCGGCGACGCCGACAGAGACGAACTGGCCGACGCGCTCGGCGGTCGCCAGCGCCCGAAGCCGGTCCTGGAGCGCCGCCAGGGGGCCGTACTCGCCGCCGCCGGCCTCCTCGTCGGCGTCAATGGCCGTCTCGTCGGGGTCGGCCGTCGTCATCGGCGCCTGTGGCTCCCCCGTTCGACGAGCGCCGTCGGCTCCTCGCCGCGCGCGATTGCGTCGTGGAGCGGGCTGTTCCCGAGCCGTTTCGCGCGGTGGCGGGCGACGAAGAGCGCCGTCGCCATCGACAGCGACGTCCGGACCGGTGAGACGGTCGATCCCGGGCGGTCCTCCCAGAGCGCCTTCGCGCCGCACTGGTAGTCGTACAGGTCCGCCTCGAGCAGGCGGCGGGCTAGCCACGCGAAGCCGTCGCCGAGGAACCGTCGGGCGAACGTCCGGTGGCCGACCACCTCGGCGTCGGGGTGCCGCCGGGAGCCGACCACCACACCGGCCTCATCAAGGGCGTCGACGACGCGCCGGACCTCGGCGGCGGGCGTGCTGCCGTCGGCATCGGCGAACGCCAGCCGGTCCGTCGAGAGCGCCTCGAAGCCGGCGGTGACGGCCGCGCCCTTCCCCCGACGGTACGGGACGGCGTCGACCTCCAGGGCGGACATCTCGAGTGCGGAGAGGGCTTCCAGCGTTGCGGCGGCCGGGTCGTCGAGTTCGACCCGGAGCGTCGCCGGGTCGAGTTCGGCCGCCAGGTCCCGGAGGTACGACTCCAGGCGGCCGACGTCCGGGCGGAAGGCGGGAACAACGACCCCGAGGCGGGTCATGGTACTCCCTCGCGCCGGGGTCCGCAAAAGCGGTTCGATTCCCCGAAAACGTCGACTCCGCAAGAGGTTTACGGGCCGGCGCCGCCGGGTGTGGTGATGGAGTACGGGCTCGTCGTGCTGTGGCTGGCGACGTACCTGGTCGTCGGGGTGGCCGCGCTCCCGCTGGTCGGGGCGCTGTTCCCCCGGTTCGACGATTCGGGGGCGGCGTTCGCCGTCCCGGTCGGCCTCGCGGTGGTCGCCGTCGTCGGCCACCTGGTCGGGCACCTCGCCTTTGGGTGGCCCGCGCTCGTCGCTGGCCTGGCGGCGCTCGTCCTCGCCAGCGGTCTCCTCGGCGACAGCGACGCCGTCGATTCCCGCGAGTTCGCCGAGGCGTCGGCGGTGTTCGCCGCCGCCTTCCTGCTAATGATCGCAATCCGCGCGGCGAACCCCGCCATCGCGCCCCTGCCGGTCGACATCGGCGAGGAGATGCTCGACGTGGGGCTACTGCAAGCCTCGCTCCGGGCCGACGCGCTCCCGCCCGAGGACGTGTGGTTCGCCGGCGAGGCCGTCAAGTACCACTACGGCGGCCACATGCTGTCGGCGCTCCTGGCGCTCGGGCTGGCCGGCGCCCTCGGGTCGGCCCAGGACGTGCCGCGGCGGGCGGCGGCCGGGCTGGGCGCGTTCTTCGTCGGCGTCGCCGGCAACCTCCACACCGCCGCGAACGTCCTGGGGTGGCTGCTCCCGGACGGCCTCGTCTCGTCGGCGCCGGGCGTCCCCGAGGGCGCGAGTTCCTGGACGCCCACGGACGTCACCGGCGAGTTCGGCTACTTCGCCGCCAGCCGGGTGATGGACATCCGGCCCGACGACCCCTCGAGCGGCTTGGCGGCGACCGAGTTCCCGCTTTTCGCCTGGATAAACGGCGACCTCCACGCCCACATGATGAGCCAGCCGTTCACCCTGCTGGCCGTCGCCCTGCTGTTCAGCTACTGGCTCGGCGACACCCGGACCCGCCGGCTGGCCCTGTTCGGTGCCCTGCCGCCGGTCGTCGGCCTCGTCGCCCTGTTCAACATCTGGTCGTTCCCGACCGTACTGGCGGTCACGCTCCTGGCGCTGGCGTTCGCGCCCGGGGAGCCGACCGCGCTGCTCAACTCCCACGGCGAGGGGCTCTTCGAGGAGCGGGACGCCGCCGCCGAGGAGGCGGCCCGGTTCGGGGTCGCCCTCGCCGGGACGCTGGCCGTCCTCGTCGGCGCGATTGCCTGGACGCTGCCGTACTGGGTCGGCGTCGTCGCGGGCGGTCCCGACCAGACGGTCGTCTATTGGGACCAGTGGGCGCGACTCGGGCCGCTGCTCGTCGTCCACGGGGCCTTCCTCGCGGTGTTCGCCGCGTACGTCGCCCGTCGGCTTTCGACCGACCGGATTCCGCCGCTTGCGGTGCTGCTCGGCGGCGTCGCCGTCATCGGGGTCACGACCGCGCTGGGCGCGCCCGCGGTCGGCCTAACGGTGCCGCTCGTCGTCGCCGGGTGGTGGTTGCTCCGGGACCGGCCGGAGACCGGGTTCCCGCTGGTGCTGGTCGCCGCCGGGGCCGGTCTCGTCCTGCTCGTGGAACTGGTCAGTCTTGAGGGCGAGCGGTTCAACATCATCTTCAAGTATTACGCGCACATCTGGCTGTTCTGGTCGGTCGCCGCCGCGGCCCTGCTGCCGGTGCTGGCCCGAGGGCGGCCGTCGCTGGACGTCGACATCGGCCGGGACCGCCTCAGGCGCACCGGCACCGCCCTGACGGTCGCCGTCGTGCTGCTGACCGGGCTGTACGCCGGCTTCGTCGTGCCTGCACAGCTCGACAACGACCCGGTCGGCGCCGACGGGCCGACGCTGGACGGGACGGCCTACGCCGACGCGCTCTACCCGGACGAGGCGGCCGCAATCGAGTGGCTGAACCGGCAACCGGGTCGACAGACCATCGTGATGGCTCCCGGGGGGTACCGGTGGCAACCCGAGGACGGGAACGGCGCCTCGGCGCCCGCGAGCCTCACGGGCCATCCGACGGTGCTCGGCGGGCCGGTGTTTCAGCAGCGACAGCGCCGCGACGCCGAACTCGTGGACCGCCGGGATTCGGACGTCCGGACCCTCTACGAGGGGTCGACCGACGAGCAGTCGGCGCTGTTCGACCGCTACGGCGTCGAGTACGTCTACGTCGGCCCGGTCGAGCGGAACAGCTACGACCTCGCCGTCACCGACCACCCGGACCTCGAGGTGGCCTTCCAGCGAGGCGACGTCACCATCTACGAGGTCCGGCGCTGACCGCCACCGTGTTTAGTTATGCGAGAGCCGGCCGGTCACCCGGCGTCGGGCGGGACCTCGAACGGGGCCGACCGCTCGCGGACTGCGCCTCGCTGCGCGCGGCCGATGACACGCCCCTGACCGCCGGCCGTAGAGTAATTAGTGCCCCCGTCGTAGGTGGGGTATGGCAATCGCACGCCACGGGCGAGGCGTCCGGGCCGACGTCGGCGCGCTCGCGTCGCAGGTGCACCCGGTGTTCATGCTGCCCCCGCTTGCGGCCTCTGCGTTCGGCGCCGTACTGGCCGACGGTCTCGACGTCGCGCTGCTGGCGCTGCATCTGACCGCCGCCTTCGCCGCCCTCTACACCGCCCACATCAAGGACGGTTACGTCGACTTCCACCGCCGCGGCGAGGACGACGATCATCCCCTGACCGCGGTCGGCTGTCGAGCCGCCCTCGCCGGGGCGACGGCGGTGTTCTTCGGTTGTCTTCTCGCCATCAGCCTGCTCGTCGACCCGTGGGCCGCACTGCTGACCCTGCCGGGGTGGGTCATCGGCTACCTCCACGCGCCGCAACTCGACCTCAACCCGGTGGGCGCGACCGCGGGCTACCCCGCGGGCATCGCCTTCGCGCTTCTGGGCGGCTACTACGTGCAGACGGCGGTGCTGTCGGCCACCGTCGTCGCCTTCGCCGTTATCTTCCTCGTCATCCTCTCGGGCATCAAGACAATCGACGACGCCAAGGACTACGGGTACGACCGCTCCATCGGGAAGCGGACCGTCGCGGTCCTGCTCGGCCCCAGGCGTGCCCACCGGTTCGCCTACGGCCTGATGGCGGCGGGGATGGTCGGGGTGGTCGTGCTCGCGGTCGCCGGCGTGTTCCCGCCGGCCAGCGTCTTCGCGCCGGTGGTGTTCGGCGTCGTCGCCGCCTTCGCCTGGCGGGCCGGCGGGGACGCCTCGCTGGCGACGAAACTCCTCATCCGCGGGTCGTACCTCTTTCTGGCGGTGCTGGTCGCCGCGGTGTGGCTGGCGTGACCGCCGGCCGGCTTCAGAGCGTCTCGTCGCAGTGCTGACAGACCTCCGCCCCCGGCTCGTTCGGGGCGCCACAGTCGGGACAGTTGACCGGCCCTGTCGACTCCTCGTCCGACTCCGTGCTCATCTTCGCGAACCCGACGATGATGAGCGCGAACGGAATCGCGATGAGCCCGAGCGGCCCGGTTATGAGGACGAGCAGGACCGCCACCAGCGACAGGAAGCCGTAGAGAGCGAGTTCGTTCCCCGATGCCATGTCCCACAATTTTCCCGACGGCAACATAAATCTTCCCGCACCCGGAGCGGTGCGCGGGCCCGGCAGCCGGGCCGTCGGCTCATCGCGGGTCCCGGCACTGTCAGCGCGTCGGCGAAAGAAAGTCGAAGGTTCGAGTCCGAATCCGACCGCCGGGGACTACTCCTCGGCTTCCGCTTCCTCGTCGTCGCCGCCGTCGGTCAGCACCTCGGTCTCGACGCTCGCCTCCTCATTGGCGAACGACGGCCGCTCGTCGTCGGACTCCTCGCGCTCGAACTCGCGTCGGTCACGGATGTCGAAGCCATGGCACATGGTACAGTTCAACATACGGCTGGAGCCACTAATATCATACGCAGGCGGAAGCCGTCGCCGCCGGGTCAGTTCGCCGTCGAGACGATCTTGACCACGTCGCCCTCGTCGAGTTCGTGGTCCTCGGCGATGCGACGGTCGGCGCGGGCGTTGACGGCGTGAAGGTAGCCCTCGCCGATGTCGGAGTGGACAGCGTACGCGAGGTCCTTCGGCGTTGACCCGTTCGGCAGGAGAAACGCGTCGGGGAGGACGTTGCCCTGGCCGTCGGTCCAGTTCGTGGCGTCCTGGACCGGGTAGGCGGTGAAGTGGTCCAGCAGGTCGTAGACGGCCTCATCGAGCGCGGTCTGGACGCCGGTGCCGCCGAACGCCTCAACGACGCCGCGGATGCGCTCCAGTCCTCCCGCCTGCGAGTCGGAGACGTCGGCCGTTATCTCGAAGCCGTCGTCGCCGGGGTCGTACGCGACGGCGCCGGCCTCGACGGCCTGCCGGAGGGCGAGTTCGCCCTCGGCGGTGCAGGGGACGACGTGGCCGGCCGCCGCCTCGAGCCGTTCGATGTTCTCGGCGGGGGCGATGTCAGCCTTGTTGGCGACGACGACGATGGGTTTCGTGCGCTGGCGGACCAGGCGGGCCAGTTCCTCGCGGTCGGCGTCGGTCCAGGCCATCGGGTCCGTCGAGTAGTCCATCTCCCGGAGAACGGCCATCACGTCGTACTGGGTGGCGCCGACGCCGGTCAGTACGTCCGCCAGGGCGTCCTCGAAGTCGAACTCCGGCGAGCGGGACCCACGCTCGACGGTTTCCCAGTTGTCCTCGACGATGGAGGCCAGCCACAGGTCCATCTCCGTCTCGATGAACTCGACGTCCTGGACGGGGTCGTAGGCGCCGACCTCGAGCGGTTCGCCCTCGGCGTCGGTGCCGCCGGAGGCGTCGACGACGTTCAGGATGACGTCGGCGTTCGACAGCGCATCGAGGAACTGGTTGCCGAGGCCCTTCCCCTCGTGGGCGCCGGGGACCAGCCCCGCGACGTCCAGCAACTCGATAGGGACGTACCGCTTGCCGTCGTGGCAGTTGTTGTTGTCGCACCGCGACTCGAGGTCCAGACAGGGGTAGTTGGCGACGTCGACGTCGGCCATGGTGGCGGCCCGGTAGAACGTCGACTTGCCGGCGTTGGGCTTGCCGGCGAGGGCGACCGAGAGCATACCACTCCTGGGGCGAGGGGGCCGAACTGCCTTTCGATTGCCCGGCAGCTACCACTTGAGGGCGTCCGGCAGTCGCTCGCTTTGTCACCGCTTTTCGGCGTCCGCGATGACGCCCTCGACGCCGTCGCCGTTGGTCGCCGCGGGGTCGTCCCAGTCCAGTTCGCCCTCCGAGAGCGGGACGATGGCGGGCAGCGCATCGGCCGCCAGTTCGCCCGTCCCGAACGGGACGACGGCGGCCTCGAGGTCGGCCGCCGTCTCCTCGCTCTCGCCGTCGGTCGGCGTCGCTGTCGACTCGGCCTCGGCGCCGGCCGTCGCGTTGAACCCCTGGGGGACGGCGGTAAAGTTCGTCTCCCCGCGGGCGCGGATGGCGCCGTCGACCTCGGCGGCCTCCGAGAGGTCGCAGTCCTCACAGGAGATGTCGCCGCGAACGTGGGATTGGGGAGCGACGACCACGTTCCCGCCCTTGGTGGTCACGTCGCCGTGGACGACCGTGCCGGAGCCGACGCGGATGTCCTCCTTGGCGCGGAGGCTGGTCGGTCGCCCGGACGTTGCCGTGCATCCGGCAGTCGTCGCCGACCGTCGCCGGCGTCGAGACGCGCCAGGCGTCGTCGGACACGTCGGCGCCCCGCGGGACGACGACCGGTTCGACCTCGCGGTCGTCGGCTAAGAACTCCTCGGCGACCTCCTCGGCGGCTTCCTCCTCGCCGATTCGGAGGAGTTGCGAGAGGTAGACGAACAGGAAGACGATGGTGGGCATGGGGTTGCGGATGACGATCCAGCCGTTGGCCTCGAAGCCGCGCTCGATGTCGACGTCGTCGCCGATGTCGAGGTCCCCGGAGACGATGAGTTGGCCGGTGATATGGACCCGCTCGCCGAGGTAGGCGTCCTGGCCGACGAGCACGTTGCCGTCGACGTCACACCACATGTCGAGACGGCAGTCGCTCTCGGCCTCGATGTCGCCGCCGAACTCCACACGCTCGCCGGCGATGACATTGTCCCCGCGCACCCCCAGCTCGACGGTGCTCTGCCCGCCGACGAGCACGTCCCCCTCGGTGTCGAGGTCGTGCTCCTTGACGTGTGTGTCGTCGGGAATCACCAGTTCCTCGAGCGGGTCGGAGCCGAACACGGTGGGCAATGGCGCGTGCCGCATATTAAATCCACCCCGGAGTCTGACGCGCGTCAGACGTTTCGCAGTCCTGCAATCGAGCGGGCACGCCCGAAGCGGGCCGGGCCGGTGACGCGGGCGCTCTCGACGGCCGCGCAGTGTCGGACGGTACATTTATCTGAGGTCGAACAGAGGTACGGATGATCATCGACCGGGACGTCAGGGGCTACCGGAGTGGGGAGCTGTTGAAGGCACACCGGGAGGCCGCCCGCTTGCTTCTGGAGGACATCATTGAGGCCGCCGACCCTGGCGGCGCGGTGCCGTTCCGGAGCATCGATTTCGGGCCCCTCAAGGGTGGAACTTGGGTCCAGTTACCGGAACGGGTCATTAATGATCGAGTGCCAGACGGAGGCCAACGCGGCGGAGAGCCACCCCGACACGGTGGCAGCCGCGAGCGAACTGATGGAGCTGAACGACCACACGCCGCTGCCGGCCGCCGGCCGCCCGTACGACGCCGTCGAGTCGGCCGCCCTCGAACTGGTCGCGGGCACGGTCGCCGCGGCGCCCGTCGTGGAGGCGCTTGAACCGGTGACCGTCTGGCCGGTCACCAACGACCCCGGACTCTATCGGGTCGGCTACGAGATATGTGAAAAGGAGTTCCTGTACGCGGTCGCGTTCAAAATCCCGTCCGACGCGATGCAGTAGCCGTTGCGGCCCACAGACACTTGTGTCAGGTGTCAGAATGCATACCGGGGCCATCGATGCGCTCGCGAGGGCACCCCCCCGCGACGGGGAGGGGAAACTCCGTCGCGTTCCTGCCGTGACGCCGCTCGTGCCGGGAGCGTCCCGTCCGCGATACCCGTCCGTCGGTCCGAGTCCGGGCCGCAGACGACCCGACGGCGCCCCCGACCCGACAGTTCCGACCAGCCACCCTTATAACCGACAGTCGCCAAACCGTGGTATGACCGTTCTCTCGTTCGACGAGCAGGGCGTGGAGGTCATCTACGAGGGCACCGAGTTCCGCCTCGAGGCGGAACTCATCGAGGAGGCCACCCGGAAGGAGTACCCGGACGTGACCGACCACGAGGTGCTGCAACTCGTCGAGGAGGACCCCGCCCTGACCGAGGAGCCGCGACGCATCGCCGACATCCTGGGGTGACCACCGGAACGCTCTTTGTCCGCGCGGCGTCCTACCACCCATGCGAGCGGCGCGCTTCTACCCGGGCGAGGGACTCAGAGTCGAGGACGTATCGCGCCCGGACGTCGGCACCGGAGAGGCACTCGTCGAGGTGAGCGCCTGCGGGGTCTGCCACTCCGATTTACACGTCATGGACGGGGACCTGCCGCTGGTCGAGCCGCGGGTGCTGGGCCACGAGGTGGCCGGCACCGTCGCCGAGACGGGCGCTGGCGTCGATCTCGCGGCCGGGACCGACGTGGCGGTCTTCGGCGGATGGGGCTGTCGGGACTGCGAAACCTGTGCCCGCGGCGACGACCAGCTCTGCAACCTCACGAACTGGCTCGGTATCGGTAGCGACGGCGGCTACGCGGAGTACGTCCGTGTGCCAACAGCGGACTACTGTCTGCCGCTGGAGGGGCTGGACCCCGTGGAGGCGGCGCCGCTGACCGACGCCGCGCTGACCGCCTATCGGTCGCTCCGGAAGGCCGACGTAGGACCGGGCGACTCGGTCGCGGTGGTCGGCGTCGGCGGCCTCGGTTCGTTCGGCGTCCAGTTCGGCCGGCTGTGGGGCTGTCGGGTCGTCGCCGTCGACCGCGACCCCGCGAAACTCGGGCGGGCGGAGGAACTGGGCGCCGACGCGGCGGTCGGGACCGGCGGCTCCGTTCCCCGCAATATCAAGGCCGCCGCCGGCGGTCCGGTGGACGCCGTCGTCGACTTCGTCGGGGCCGACGAAACGCTCCGGTGGGCGAGCAACGTCCTCGGCGCCGACGGCCGCCTGGTGCTGGCGGGCATCGGCGGCGGCTCTATCGAGTTCGCCTGGAACCCGCTGGTCGGCAGCGAGGTGACCTACCGGACCGTCCAGTGGGGCAATCCCGCGGAGTTGCGGGACGTGCTGGACCTCGCCCGGCAGGGACGGCTGTCAATCAACGTCGAGCCGGTCGGCCTCGCGGACCTGCCAGCGACGCTCGAACGACTCGAGGCCGGCGACGTCGAGGGCCGTGCGGTCGTCGTCCCGTGACCGTCGAGCGGTACATCTAAGGGACAGCGACCGAACTTCGAAACATGGACGTTGCCGACCTGAAGGAGGAGTACGACCACCCGGCGTGGTTCACCGCCGCTGGGACGTTCCTCGCCTACGGTCTCATCCTCGGGGTGATGACGGTGCTCCTCTTCGCAATCCCCTACGCCATCTTCCTGCTGTTCTGAGCGAGGCCGTCGACAAATAGCATCCGCGAGCGAACACCGTGAGCGAGCGGTTCGCCGCGCGACCGCAAGGAGCGCGGGACCAAGGGCCGACCGTAGGGAGGCCCGTAGTGTCTTTTTCATGAACGTTTTTGCCGCGAGTCGCGCCGCAGGCGCGCCGAGCGTGCAAAAAGGTTCAGGCGAACGTCTTGGAGACCTCGGCGTCGACGGCCTCGTCGGTCTGCTGGATTTTCTCCCAGGCGTTCTCGAAGTCATGCATCCGGACCTCGGTGCGGTCGTCGCGGATGGCGTACATCCCGGCCTCGGTGGAGATGGCCTTGATGTCGGCGCCGGAGGCGTCGTCGGCCGTCGCCGCGAGTTCGGCGTAGTCGACGTCGTCGGCGACGTTCATGTCGCGGGTGTGGATCTCGAAGATGATTTCGCGCCCCTCGTGTTCGGGTTTGGGCACCTCGATGAGACGGTCGAACCGGCCTGGCCGGAGGATGGCCCGGTCGAGCATGTCGAAGCGGTTCGTCGCCGCGATGATGGATATCTGGCCGCGGTCCTCGAAGCCGTCCATCTCCGAGAGCAGTTGCATCATCGTCCGCTGGACCTCGGCGTCGCCGGAGGTCTTCGACTCGGTGCGCTTGGCGGCGATGGCGTCGATCTCGTCGACGAACACGACCGCGGGTTCCTGCTGGCGGGCCAGCTCGAAGAGGTCCCGGACGAGCTTGGCGCCCTCGCCGATGAACTTGTGGACCAGCTCTGAGCCGGCCATCTTGATGAAGGTGGCGTCGGTCTGGTTGGCGACGGCCTTCGCCAGCATCGTCTTGCCCGTTCCCGGCGGGCCGTGCAGCAGCACGCCGGAGGGCGGGTCGATGCCCACCTCGTCGAACATCCCGGGGTTCTTGATTGGCATCTCGACGGTCTCCCGTACCTCGTCCATCTGCTCGTCGATGCCGCCGATGTCCTCGTAGGTGATGTCGGGCGACTGGTCGACCTGCATCACCCGGGCACGGACGTCGGTTTCGTCGTCCAGTTGCTTGACGATGGATAGGGAGTTGTTCACCGCAACGCGGTCGTCCGGGCCGAGCGACTCCCGCATCTCGCCGGTGACCTCCGTCAGCGCCTCTTGGTTGTTGCCGTGCTGCTTGATGACGACGCCCTCGTCGGTCAGCTCTTGGACGGTGGCGACGAACAGCGGCGACTGCTTGAGCTTCTTGTTCTCGTGGGTGAGCCGCTCGAGCTTCTGCTGGTACTTGTTGTTCTCGGCGTTGGCGTCCAGCAGCTTGTCCCGCATCTCCTCGTTCTGTTGTTCGAGAATCTCGAGACGCTCCTCGAGCGCCGCCACCTTCTCCTGCTGTGACGCGTCGTCCTCGTACGGGAGGTCGACGTCGTCAACAGTGTCTGTCATTGCCCCGAGGTAGCGCCCACGATTATAAGAGACTTCGGGTAGTCTCACCCGCCTGACGGCTCCGAAAACGGTGGGTGCGACGCCCCCGGCCGCCGCCGCCTCGTAATTACTATTGAAAATAAATCGGAACAACAAGTATTATTACCCGTCATCGAGTACGAAGGGTACGATGAGTGCGAGCGAACTCGAGGCGGAGTCGGACGCGGTCGGCTGGGAGGCCGTCGCGGAGCTGCCGCCGAGCGCGAAGCTGGTCGCCAAGGTGCTCGAGTACGATGAGCGACTGACCCAGAGCCAACTGGCCGAGGAGACGATGCTACCCCCGCGGACGGTCCGGTACGCGCTGACGCGGCTCGAGGAGATCGACGCCGTCGACTCGCGGTTCTCGTTCACCGACGCGCGGAAGCGCGTCTACACGCTGGCGGTCGAGGAGTAGAGACCACTCTTGCCACCGGGCGGCTGAACGTTCGACTTCCTGCTGGCTACCGACGGTCGAGACGAACCCCACCTGTTAGCGCCGGAACCCGGACTACTGCGACGGGGGTTCCGCTCCCGAACCGAAGCGGCGTTCGTATCGAGCGACGGCCACCGCGATGAGTGGCGTCCCGACCAGCGCCGGTCCGACCCACCTGAGCACAGGCGGCAGCATCACGAGGTTCACGGTCACGGCGGCGGTGACCGTTGCGATGTAGCCGCCGCCCATGAAGACGATGTGTTTGGAAATCCACTCCCGTGGGTCCTCCGGCAGACGGTAGATGGACCGCACCTGGCTGCCCGCGAGCGCGAGGCCGATGGCGCCGAAGACGACGAGCGCGGTTCCGAGGATGTCGCCGGCCAGCAGGTCGGCGGCACCGAGACAGAGCATGGCGAGGCCGAATCCAAACATCGTCAGGTTCGCCGCCCAGTCGGCCGGCGCGGCGGCGCCCGGTTCCGGTCGCTTCCCGGCGAGCACGCGCCATCCCCTGAACACAAGGTAGCCGCTGAACACCGCGATGGAGAACAGGAAGTAGTCGGCGTCGACGGCGGCGAGCGGGAGCGCCGTCGTCACGACGACGGCCATCGACGCGATGTAGGTCCGTCCGGCGCGGACGTGCCGCCGACCGCCCTTCTCGGTCACGGCGGCGACGAGGCCCGCGAGCAGCGCAATCGCTCCCGCGGCGACGTGGACCCCGAGCAGGCCATCCAGCAAGGTCGGCAACACGGGCCGTCCGTCCGGCCGAACACAATTAGAGATTGGCCCCGTGTCGGGGAGCGTACCGAGGGTTTTTGTCCGGTGACGGGGCCACCTCGTTCCGTGGTCGCCGAAGACCCGGACCGGCAGCCGGACCCGACGAGCGTGAAGGCGTCGCTCCGCCGGCTGGCCGACGCCGACGAGACGGCCATCATCAAGCGGGCCGACGCCGCCACCGAGAGCCTCGAGGCCGCCGCCGAGTTCGTCGAGACGACGGGGCTGGCCGAACTGGCGGCGGCCGTCGAGACCGTCGAGACCACCGCCCTTGAGGAGCGCGGCGAGCGGGCGCTTTCGGCGTTCCGCCGGTTCAGGGCCGCCGCCGAAGGGCGGCTCGACGCCGACGACCAGTTTCACCGCGGTCGCGGAATCGATTTAAGAGGCGACGACGAAGGGTCGTCCCGATGGCACGGGTGATTCACACCGGGGACACCCACCTCGGATACCGGCAGTACCACCTGCCCGAGCGCCGCGAGGACTTTCTCGACGCCTTCCGGCAGGTGGTGTCGGACGCCGTCGAGTCCGACGTGGACGCGGTGGTGCACGCGGGCGACCTCTTCCATGACCGCCGTCCCGGCCTGCCGGACCTGCTGGGGACCCAGGAAATCCTCGGGACCCTCGCGGCGGCCGACGTCCCGTTTCTCGCCGTCGTCGGCAACCACGAGACCAAGCGGGACGCCCAGTGGCTGGACCTCTTCGAGGCAATGGGACTTGCGACCCGTCTCGACGGGACGCCGACCGTCGTCGGCGACACCGCCTTCTACGGACTCGACTTCGTTCCGCGCGCCCGGCGGGCCGACCTCGCCTACGAGTTCGAGCCCCACGACGCCGACCACGCGGCGCTCGTCTCCCACGGCCTCTTCAAGCCGCTGGTCCCCGACTACGGCAACGTCGAATGGGACGCCGCCGAGGTGCTGGCGGAGGCGACCGTCGAGTTCAACGCGATGCTGCTCGGCGACGAGCACGCGCCCACAAGAGGGGAAGTCGACGACACTTGGGTCACCTACTGCGGGTCGACCGAGCGGGCCAGCGCCGACGAGCGCGAGGCCCGCGGGTACAACATTGTGGCGTTCGACAAAGGCGTCGACATCTCCCGGCGCGGCATCGAGACCCGGGAGTTCGTCTTCGTCGATCTTGAGTTGGCGGCCGGCGAGGGGTTCGAGCGGGTCCGGGACCGCCTCCGGGAGCACGACCTCGAGGACGCGGTGGTCCACGTCGGGCTGACGGGCGACGGCGAGGAGGTGTCGGCGGCGCGGATCGAGAGCATAGCCGACGAGGCCGGCGCGCTCGTCGCCCGAGTGAACGACCGCCGCGAGATTGCCGAGGAGACCGATCTCGAGGTCGCCTTCGCCGACCCGGACGAGGCCGTCCGCGAGCGAGTCCGGGAACTCGGCCTGAGCGAGGCCGCCCGCGACCTTGACGGCACCATCCGCGAGAGCAAGGTGGCCGACTCGAACGTCGCCGACGAGACCGAGCGCCGGGTCGAGGAACTGCTTGAGGAGCCGTCGGCGTTCGAGCCCGCCCCCGCCGAGGAAGCCGAGACCGTCGCCGACCGCCTCCCCGACGAGTCGGACGACACCTCGGAGGAGACGGCCGCGGAGGGCGGTGGAGCGTCGGCCGACGCGGCCCCCGACGAGCAGGCCGGAGACAAGGCCTCGCCCGAGGAGGCCGCCCCTGGGCGGACGGCGGAACCCGAAACGAAACCGACGGCGGACGCCGAACAATCGGTCGAGGCCGCCGACGGCAGTGAGTCCGAAGCAGGGGGCGGAGGCGCTCCCGCCGACGACGCTGACGACCAAGCATCGATGGAGGACTACCTGTGAAGTTCGAGCGCGTTCGACTGCGGAACTTCAAGTGCTACGCCGACAGCGAGTTAACGCTCGGTTCCGGCGTCACCGTCGTCCACGGCGTCAACGGCAGCGGGAAGTCCTCGCTGCTCGAGGCGTGTTTTTTCGCGCTGTACGGCGCCGACGCCATCGAGGGAACGCTCGACGAGGTCATCTCGAACGACGCCGAGGAAATGGCCGTCGAGTTGTGGTTCGCCCACGGCGGCGGCTCGTACCACGTCGAGCGGGAGGTGAAGCTCCGCGGCGAGGCCGCCCAGACGACGACCTGCGTTCTGGAGACGCCCGAGGGCACGGTAGAGCAGGTCACGGGCGTCGAGAGCCGCGTCGAGTCGCTGCTGCGGATGGACGCCAATGCGTTCGTCAACTGCGCGTACGTCCGCCAGGGCGAGGTGAACAAGCTCATCAACGCCTCGCCGGGCGAGCGCCAGGACATGATCGACGATCTGCTCCAGCTGGGCAAGCTCGAGGAGTACCGCGAGCGGGCCAGCGACGCCCGCGTCGGCGTCGGGCGTGTCCGCGACGACAAGGAGGGCGCCCTCTCACAGGTAACAGAGCAAATCGAAACCAAGGAGGACAAGGACCTTCACGACCGGCTCAACGGCCTCCGGTCGGAGCTGTCGGAGGTCGCCGAGGACATCGAGGACAAGCGCGAGAACCGCGAGGAGGCCCTCGAGGCGCTCGAGGCCGCCGAGAACGTCATCGAGGAGTACGAGAGCCGCCGCGAGGAGATCGAGGAACTCGACGACGACATCGAGGAGCTGGCCGCCACCATCTCGGAGGCGGAAGGCGAACGCGAGGCGCTCGGCGAGCGCATCCGGTCGCTACGGGAGACCACCGACGCCCTCCGGGAGGAACTCGAGGCGGCCGTCGCCGAGACGAACCTCAAGGCGGCCGAACCGGAGGCCGTCGCCAACCGCCTCGAATCGCTCGACGACGAGGCCGAGTCATTGCGGGACGACATCGAGGAGCACCGTCTCGAGGCTCAAGAGTACGAGAGCACCGCCGAGACGGCCTGCGAGCGGGCCGACGAACTCCACGAGGAGGCCGAAGCGGCCCGCGCGGAGGCCGACGAACTCGAGGCGGACGTCGAGACCAAGCGAGAGAGCCTCGCCGAGCGCCGCGCGGACCTCGAGAAGCTGGACGAGGAGATAGAAGCGCTCCGCGAGGAGCTGTCGGCGGCCGAAGTCGAGCGGTCGGCCGTCGAGGACCACCGCGAGTCGGTCGCCGAGGAGCTGACGGCGGCCAGAGAGCGGGTTGCGGAGCTGGAGGCGGACCTCGGGAACGCCGAGGAGACGGTCCGGGAGGCCGAACGCCTGCTCGAGGCGGGCAAGTGCCCCGAGTGCGGCCAGCCCGTCGAGGGGGCGCCACACGTCGAGTCCGTCGACGAGGACCGCGAGCGGGTCGCCGAACTGGAGTCGGAGCTCGCCGACGCCGGGGGCCGCGTCGAGGAACTCGAGAAAGAGCGAAAGCGGGCCGTCGAACTGGTCGAGACTGAAACCGAGCTTGCCCGGCTGGAAGAGTCCCAGTCGAACGTCGCCGAACTGGTCGAGCAGAAGGCCGACACTCTCGAGGAACGCAAGACGCGCGTCGAGGAGCTACGCGAGGACGCCGAGGAACTCGAGACGGAAGCGACGGAGGCGGAAGCCGACGCTGAGGACGCCGCGGCTGACGCCGAGGAGGCCCGGGAGGCCATCGGCGAGCTGAACGCCGAGAAGGCGACTATCGACGACCGGCGCCAGCGGCTCGAGCGGATCGAGGAGCTACTGGAGGACGTCGCCGACAACGAGCGGGACATCGAGCAACTCCGGGAGCGCCGCGACAAGGAGGCCGAACTGAACGACGAGCGCCGCGAGCGGCTGGCCGACAAGCGCGAGCGGAAGACCGACCTCGAGGCGGAGTTCGACCGGTCGGCCCTCGAGAAGGCCAACGACGAGAAGAAGCGCGCCGAGGACTACCTCGAGCGGGTCGAGCCGTACCTCGAGGAGCAGCGGGAGCGCCGCAATGAACTGCAGGCCGAGATCGGCGCCGTCGAGAACGAACTCGAGGAACTGGAGGGGCTTCGCGAGCGGCGCGACGAACTCGAGGCCGTCGTCGACCGGCTGGACTCGCTGTACGAGGAGGCTCGACAGCTACAGGAGACGTACGCCGACCTGCGAACGGAGCTCCGCCAGCGGAACGTCGAGAAGCTGGAGGCGATGCTCAACGAGACGTTCCAGCTGGTGTACGAGAACGACTCTTACGCCCGCATCGAACTGGACGGCGACTACGAGCTGACCGTCTACCAGAAGGACGGGACGCCGCTGGAGCCCGAACAGCTGTCGGGCGGCGAGCGGGCGCTGTTCAACCTCTCGTTGCGGTGTGGCATCTACCGGCTGCTGTCGGAGGGCATCGAGGGCCGGGCGCCGACGCCGCCGCTCATCCTCGATGAGCCGACCGTCTTCCTCGACTCGGGACACGTCTCGAACCTCATCGAGCTCATCGAGTCGATGACGACCCACGGCGTCGAGCAGATAATCGTCGTCAGCCACGACGAGGAACTGGTGGGGGCCGCAGACGACCTGGTCGCGGTCCGGAAGGACCCGACGACGAACCGCTCGTCCGTCGAGCGGTCGGCGACCGTGGAGGCCCTCTCCTAACTACCGGACGGCCTCGATGGCCTCGCGGCCGCTGTCGGTCAGCCGGTAGCCCCGCCGGCCGTCGACGTCGGCCTCCACGACGAGGCCAGCGGCGCGGAGTTCACCGAACAGCCCGTAGAGGTCCGACTCACAGAGGTCGTACGATGCGAGCACGGTCCGGACCGCCATCGGCCCGCGCTCGTCGAGTTCGAGGAGCACGCCGAGCGCCCGCTCCGACGGGACGGCCGTGACGAGTCGGCGGGCCGGGTCGGGGACGCGGCGGGCCGCGACGACCAGCGGCGGCTCGCCCGTCCCGGAAAGCTCCTCGTTGGGCAGGTACCGCTCCTTGCCGGTCTCGGGGTCCCGGATGAGGCTGGACTCGTCGGACCGCTTCACCAGCAGATAGCGGTCGCCGTCGTGGTCGACGGTCCTCACGTCACGTCCTCCCCGGAGCGGCGGTCCTTCCTGAACACGTAGTAGAACCGGTAGGTGGCGACGCCGGCGACGAGGCCGACGGCGACCGCGAGGCCGCCGAGCTCCCAGTTCCCGCGGAAGTAGACCAGCATCAGGCCGAGCGGCACGGCCGCCATGGCGACGTTCAGCGAGATGACCGCCCCCCAGAACGTCCGGAGGAGCACCTCGTCGACGTCGCCGTCGATTTCGACCGTGTCGCCGCCGTCGGTGTCGATGCCCGGCGTCTCGGGGCCCAGGCTCCCCGGGTCGAACTCGTCGGGTTCGGCGGAGTCGTCGCCGATGGGTGGCACGTCCGCAACCAGCGACTCCGGGGTGAAAAGTAACGCGACCTCGCAGGGGGCGCCGCCGACAACGGCTCCGGGAAGCGGTCGTCGTCGAACCTCTGGTGGCCGACCGACCGCCGGGTCTCGTCGGGAACGTCGGAGCGTTCTCGTCCGGGTCGCTCGAGAGCAGTAGCTGGGGCGGAGCGACGGACGGGGGCGGCCCGTTGGTTCGGGCCGAATGCGTCGTACTGGACGGTCGGAGCGCACAGGCCGAAAGGAGCGTCGGCGCTCGACGACCACCGAAAGGTGACTCAGGCAGTCTCTTCGAGGTCGATGACCTCGCCCGCCTGCATCCACGCAAGCGGGTTCTCCGCGTCGTAAAAGACTACGCCCTCCTCCGTCTGGTAGGATTCCGTCGCCTCGACGGCGTCGGCGACACCCGGTTCCGGGCGCTCTCCCGCGCTGTCCCGCTCGGCCTTCGCATCAGGGTCCGGCATGGCTTTCACCACCCTATGGTACGGTATGTCAATGTAAATCCCTTGTGGGCGTGTCATGTCTCGATACGCAGGAGGGCGAGGGTCCGTTCCGCCGGGACCGGGCGAGTGGTTCGCCCGGAACACCGAGGTTTTTACCGGGGCGCACCAACGAGAGAACCCATGGAACAGGGTACGCTTGCGGCGTTCGACGAGGGCGGCGACGACGCCGACCGACCCGCCGAGGAGGCCGCCGCCGTCGCCTCCCCCGACGTCGATGACGCCGACCTCGTCGACATCTCCGAGGAGCGGTTCCCGGAGGCTGACGAGCACGTCGAGTTCTCAGTCAAGCAGGTCGACTACACCGTCGAGGGGAGCGGCGACGACGAGCACCCGGTGCTGCACGTCTTCGGGCGGACGACCGACAGGGAGCCGGTCCACGCCCGCGTTTACGATTTCCGGCCGTACTTCTACACCCCGGTCTCGGGCCTCGACCTGGCGGTC
>PXSE01000137.1 GCA_003022905.1 Halobacteriales archaeon QS_9_68_42 | reverse complement strand
CGGTTGGCGAGCGCCGAGAGCACGTCGAGTTCGCTTGCTACCTGTTCGGTTCCGAGCACTGTCCCGAGCGTCTCGAGCTCGTCGAGCCGGCGCTCGACGTCCTCGCTGCGACACTCCTCGAGTTCCTCGTCGAGATATCGTCGAAGCCGTTCCGTGGTTTGCGCCATCGAGGAATACTTGAACACACATTCAATTAATCATTTTGTTCGGCGATCATCATTAGAGCGATCTTCCATATATAGAGCACGAATTCGCCCGGAAGTCAGCTGTCATCGATATCGGTTCGTTGGTCGCTGAAGAAAGGACGCGACAAGTAATTGCCTGTACTTTCAAGTTACATGGTGGAAGGTCAGTCGTCGGTTGCCGTCGGCCGACAAGTAGGGCACGTCCCGGGGTCCTCACAGTCGTACGTCTCGACCTCCTGCGGAAGCCCGTTTCAAGGACCTTCCGGGCGTTCTCCGCTTCGTAAGTCGCGTAGGTGCCCACGCCGGACCGGGTGCTCGTAGTCGAGAAGTGATACTCACGGAGGCCGCCCCGAGATGGACCGCTAGCCACTTACCGTCGGGACGCCTTGGTCCAACATCGAATGAGCGCCGACATCGACCCGGCCGAGTCCGAGGCGTTCGAGCGGGTCTGTGAGTCGCTCGTCGAGGCCATCCTCGCCGGCGACGTCGACCGCGAGAGCCTCGAGTCCGCGAAGATGGACGCCTGCCGGGAGCACTCCGCGCCGAAGGTGCCGAAGAACACCGAACTGCTGGACTTCGCGCCCGAGGAGCACCGCGAGGAGCTGGAGCCGGTTCTCCGTCGGAAGCCCGTTCGCACGGCCTCCGGCGTCTCGCCCGTCGCGGTCATGACCTCGCCGCACACCTGCCCGCACGGGAAGTGTCTCTACTGCCCGGGCGGGCCGGCCTCGGAGTTCTCCTCCTCCCAGAGCTACACCGGTCACGAGCCGGCCGCCGCACGGGGCGTCCAGAACGACTACGACCCCTACGGCCAGGTGACGCTGCGGCTCCACCAGCTCCGGGAGATCGGCCACCCCGTCGACAAGGTCGAACTGATCCTGATGGGCGGGACGATGACCGCTCGGAGCCACGACTACCAGGAGTGGTTCGTCAGGCGAGCCCTGGAGGCGATGAATGACTACAACCTCGATGCCGAGCCGAACCCCAGCAACGAGGAGTCGTTCGCGCCCGACCCCGACGAGGTCGAGTTCCGATATCTGGAGGATGTCATCGCCGAGAACGAGACCGGCGAGGTCCGGAACATCGGCACGACGTTCGAGACCAAGCCCGACTGGTGTGACCCCGAGCAGATCGACCGAATGCTCCGGCTCGGCGGCACTAAGGTCGAGGTCGGCGTCCAGACCACCTACGAGCGAATCAACCGCGAGATGCACCGCGGCCACGGCGTCCAGGCCAGCCTCGACGCCAACCGCCGGCTCCGGGACGCCGCGTTCAAGGTGGGTTTCCACATGATGCCCGGCCAGCCCGGCATGTCCGAGGAGATGTGCCTCCAGGACTTCCGGGAACTGTTCGACAACCCCGACTGGCGGCCGGACTACCTGAAGATTTACCCGACGCTCGTGGTTCGTGACACGGTCACCTACGACATGTGGCGCCGCGAGGAGTACGACCCGCTACGGAACGAGGAGGCCGCCGAACTGGTCGCCGAGATCATGTCGATGATTCCCCGCTACACGCGGCTCCAGCGGGTCCAGCGGGACATCCCCGCGGACTTCATCGACGCCGGCGTCTGGAAGTCCAACCTCCGGCAACTCGCCCGACAGCGGATGGAGGAACACGGCTGGACGTGCGACTGCATCCGCTGTCGGGAGGTCGGCATGAACGATGAAGAGCCGGAGAACGTCGAGCTGGACGTGCTGACCTACGAGGCCGCTGGCGGCACCGAACAGTTCATCTCCTTCGAGGACTTCGAGAAGGACCTGCTCGTGGGCTTCTGCCGGCTCCGGTTCCCTGGGGACCCGGTCCGGCAGGAGCTGGACGAGGCGGCACTGGTCCGGGAACTACACGTGTACGGCTCGGAGGTCGGCGTCGGCGAGGACGGGGAGAACGAGGCGCCACGCGCCTCGAACGCGGGGGGTGAAACTGCGGGCGATTACCAGCACCGCGGCTACGGCCGCCGCCTGCTCAGGGAGGCCGAAGACCTCGCGGCCGACGCCGGCTTCGAGAAGCTGTCGGTCATCTCCGGCATCGGTGCCAGGGAGTACTACCGGGAGAAACTCGGCTACTACCAGGACGGCCCCTACGTGTTGAAGCGGCTCTGAGCGGCCGCCGAAGCCGCCGCGGTGGCGGTGTTCAGATGACGTAAGCCGCGAGGGAGCCTGCGGCTCCCTCGGCCCGCTCGCGCGGCAGTGCCGCGCGAGGACACTGCAGGGCGCAACGCGCCCGAAGCGCGCAACGAGCCGCGGGAGTCGAGCGTGCCGAGGGCTTTCTGCGTTTTCGGGCTCCCTATGACCTCTTATCTGAACACTACCGTCGCGGTCGACCGTGGTTTTTTGTCCGTCAGCGACGCACCACTTCCCATGTCCGGGGTGGAGGTGCTGCCGGAGGGGTCGGCCGGCGTCGCGTCGATGCTCGTGTTGACGGTCGGACTCGCGGCGCTGTTCCTCGGCCAGTCGTGGTTCTGGGTCGTCTTCGTGGTGGGGTTCGCTGGCGTTGTCCCGCTCGTGGGGGTGCTCTCGAAGGGCGATGAGTCCGAGAGCCCGTCCGAGACGCCGCGCGACGGAGGCGAGACGACCGAGGAGTCACGCACCGAGGCGCTCGAAACCCTCCGTGATCGGTACGCGCGCGGCGAGCTGACACATGAGGAGTTCGAGCGGAAACTGGAGGCACTGATGGAGACGGAGTCGCCCGAGCAGGCCGAGCGGCGGGTCGAACGGGAGCGGGAAGAGGCCTGACCTCGGCGGAACGGATTTGACGTTCGCGCCCGCGGGTTCGCTATCCATGGAGGAGTTTGGCGACGCCGTGGACGGATACGTCGATATCGAGGACCAATTGACCAGGTATCTGCTCGCCCGGGCGGCAGACCGTTTCCAGGAGGAGCGCGCCGAGAAGGAGGCTATCAGCTCCGTCGGCGACTTCGAGGCCCGCCGCAGGTGCGTCCGGGAGACGTTCGTCGATAGCCTGGGTGGGCTCGACGACCAGCCGGACGACCCGGTTGCCAGCCTCGCCGGCCGCATCGAGCGGGACGGCTACACGATAGAGCGGTTGACGCTCCGTAGCCGACCGAACTTCCACGTCACGGCGAACTGCTACGTCCCGGACGGCGACGGTCCGCATCCGGGGGTGCTCTTTCTGTGCGGTCACGTGGACCGTCCGAAGGCAGAGCCGGACAACCAGCGGGCCTGCATCGAACTGGCGTCGAACGGGTTCGTCGTGCTGGTCGCCGACCCGATCGGCCAGGGCGAGCGGAAGCAGTACTTCGACCCCGAATCGGGCGACCCGGCTTTCACAGGCAGCGGGGGCGTGTTCTCCCACTGCTATGCCGGGCAGAAGTGCTTCTATGCTGGTTCCAATCTCGCCCGGTACATGATTCACGACGACCGGTGTGCGCTGGATTACCTGACCCGGCGGTCCGACGTCGACGACGGCCGAATCGGCGTGACCGGG
>PXSE01000136.1:16188-16763 GCA_003022905.1 Halobacteriales archaeon QS_9_68_42 | reverse complement strand
GCGCCTGGAGGCCTCGGCGAACGTCATCTGGGGCGCCCGCATCCAGGACGAGTACAAGGGCAAGGTCCGGGTCATGGCCATCATGACCGGCGTCCAGAGTGCCCAGATCCTCGGCCCAACCACCCAGAAGCAGGCCGACGCCTCCCGACAGGCTATCGAGGACGTCGACGGCGACGACGAGTTCGCCTCGACGCCGCCGAGCAGTTCGGCGAACTCCGGCGGGTTCGGCGTCGGCGAGACCGACGGCGGCCGCTCGGAGGTCGAGCAGAACAACGGTCTCGACGTAATCCGATAGGTCCTGAACCTTACATACTTATTTTGCGCTAGCGTAGAGCGGTTAGCTCTCGAAACAGTCAACGAAGCTTGTTGACAGTAGCGGCGTAAACACAATGTATGACGCCCGGCTGACGCCCGCTCAGTCGCCGGGCAGCTCGCCACCGACCTTGTCGACGAGTTCGCACTTCCGGCAGACCGCATTCCGCGTCGGCGCGCCGCAGCGGTCGCAGGTTCCCTGCGGGCCGTCGTCGCCGCCGAGGCCGGCGGCCGCCGCGAGGCGGGCCAGTTCCTCGTAGCCG
>PXSE01000136.1:0-16127 GCA_003022905.1 Halobacteriales archaeon QS_9_68_42 | reverse complement strand
CCCGACAGCAGGTTCATCATCGCGGTCTGTGCCTCGTCGTCGAGGTTGTGGCCGGTCAGTAGCTTGTCGGCGCCGTACGCCTCGGCGTACCGCGAGAGCGCGTCCCGCCGGAACACCCCGCAGTAGGCACACGGTGCCATGTCCAGGGGGTCGTCGTCGGCAACCGCGTCCATCTTGAGGCCGTACTCGTCGGCGTAGCTGACCACTTCGTGTTCGATGCCGAGGTCGTCGGTCAGCTCGAGGCAGGCCGCAAGCGAGGCGTCCCGGTAGCCGTCGATGCCCTCGTGGACGGTGAGTGCGACCAGTTCGAGGCGGGGGTCCGCGGCGAAGGTGTCGTCCAGCAGGTGGGTGAGGACGACGCTGTCCTTGCCGCCGGAGAGGCCGACGAGCCACGTCTCCGGGTCCTCGGGAGTGGCCTCGTCGGACAGAAGCGCGTCCTCGCGGATGCGCCTGCGGACCCGCGACTCGACGGACCGGCAGAAGTGCTCGGCGCACATGTGTAGCCCGGAATAGGCGGCGTGCATGACTGCCTCCCCGCCGCAGTCGTCGCACTGCATCGACTGCGGGTAACCGAGCGACGGGGATACCGGTTTCGGCTCTCGGCCCCGGCTTCCGGCTACAGCGCCTTCCAGGTTCGCGGCGACTCGTGGTGGCCGACGACTCGCGCCTCCCGGCCAGCGTCGTCGGCCTCGCGGAGTTCGACGACGACGTCGAACTGCGAGGAGAGCGTGTTCACGTCCTGTGGGTCGTGGGCGCTGGGGTCCAGCGTGGCGATGCCGAGGTAGTCGGCCGCCGACACCCGCCCCGTGACGGTATGGAGGAAGTTGAACACCCGGTCCGGGCTCGAGTACCGCAGCAGCGTCGACAGCGAAAGCACCGCAAGCCGGAGGCCGCCGACGGACTCGCCCACGTCGCGGGTACACTTGACGATGCCTATCCCGATGCCGGTGAGGTCGCCCGGCGACCCGACGTACTTCATGTCGTCGGTGTCGTCGAACGACCCCTTGCTCGACGCGCCGGTGCAGTCGACGACGCGGGGCCGCTCGAGCCCCCCTGCGACCGACTCGAAGCTGTCCCGCAGGCGACTGCCGGCGGTGTCCGGCGTGATGGCGATGGCCTCCTCCTCCTCGGAGCCCGCAGCGAGTAGCTCGAGCGCCAGTCGCTCCTTCCCGAGCATCCGGCCGCCGGAAATCAACACGTTTGTTCCCGGGTCGACGGAGACGAACCCTTCGACCGGGACGACCTCGCCCAGGTCGTAGGCGTCGGTCCGGACGCGCCGCGAGGAGAGGTTCTCGGAGCTCATCCGCTCGACTCTTCGAACTCCCGGAGCGCGCCCACGAACTCCGAGTCGTCTAGGAACCGGTCCTCGTCGGCCTCGAGCTCCCGCTCTAATGCCTCGATGCGCTCCTCGAGTCGGGCGTAGGCGTCGCTCTCGGCGAGTTCGGCCTTGCTCTTTTCTGTCTCGAGGACGGCCTGCTTCGACAGCAACGACCGGTACTCGCGGACGCGGTCGGCGTGCTCGCGTCTCGACGAGCGTCTCCCGCGTCGGCGGCTTCGTCACGTAGTCGTCGAACCCCATCTCGACGATGTCGAAGTCGGGGTCGACCGCCGTCACCATCGCCACCCGCGCGTCGTAGCCGCGCTCGCGCAGCTCCGCCAGCACCTCGTCGCCGCTCATGCCGGGCATCATCCGGTCGAGCAGCACCACGTCGACGTCCTCGTCCAGCGTCTCTAGGGCCGCCGCGCCGGACGCCGCGCGGCGCACCTCGTAGTCGCCGGTGAGCCACAGCTCGTACGTCTCGCCGACGTCGGGCTCGTCCTCGACGACGAGCACGACGGGGTCGTCGGTCCCGCTCATCCCGACCCTCCAGAGCCGCCGGTGCCGCCGGGTTCGGCGTTCGTCTCCGCCTCTGCCGCCGGTAACTCGAGTACGAACGCGGCACCTGGGTCATTGTCCTCGACACGAATCTCGCCGCCGTAGGCGTCGACCATCGCGTCGACGAAGAAGAGGCCGAACCCGGACCCCGTCGACTTCGCGTGCGACTCCCCGCGGCGGAACACCGACTCCCGGTGTTCGGGGTCGATGCCCTGGCCGTTGTCGGCGACGCACAGCCGCACGGTGTCGCCGCGGTGCTCGGCGCTCACCCGAACCACCAGGCCGTCGGGGTCGTTGTGCTCGATGGCGTTGGTCGCGACGTTGCCGACGACGTCGGCCAGCAGCTCGTCGGCCTCGACGAGCGTGGTCGTCGACAGGTCAGCCTCGAACGTCACCCTGGAGTACGTCTGGGACAGCCGGGAGAACTCCTCCCGGACGAGGTCGGCGACGTCGACCGGCTCCACGGCGAGGCTGTCCTCGCCGCTCAGCGCGTTCAGCACCGTCTGGACCCGCTCGACGAACTCCGTGATGTCGTCGCACCATCTGACGATAGTTTCGGCGTATTCGTGGTGCTGCTCCTGGAGGTCGTCCTCGAGGAACGCGGCGCGTGAGCGGATGACGGTCATTCCGTTGAGGACGTCGTGCCGCAGAATGCTATTGATGAACTCCATCTGGGACGTCCGGGTCTCTAGCTCGTCGGTGCGCTCCCGGAGGAGCCGCTCGTTCTCGGCGCTCTCCAGCGCCGCCTGCGCGTTCGCGCCGAGTGTCTCCGCCCGCCTGCGGTCGGCGTCGGGGAACCCCCCGGTCTCGTGGCGGCCGAACGCGAGGAGGCCGTAGTCGCCGAGCGGCACTACGAGGACGCTGCCGAAGGCGGCGTCGAACGTACCGACGCCGGAGTCCTCGTGGTCGTCAATAGAGTGGGTCGACCCCTTCCGGAACGCCTCCATCCCCAGGTCGTCGCCGGCGAGCGGCGGGAGGTCGGCTGCCGACTCGACCCCGAGGACGTCGGCGCTGGAGTCGGTGATCGAAAGCGCCCGGAGGCCATCGGTCGTCGCGTCGTACCGCCACAGCGTCGACAGCGGGCAGTCGAGCACCTCCTCGGCGATGTCGACGGTCACGCGGGCCGTCTCCTCGACGGTGTCGGCGTAGGTCAACTGTCGACTGGCCTCGTGCAGCGCCCGGAGGCCCCGCTCCCGGCGATGGCGCCGGGTGACGTCCTCGGCGATGCCGACGCCGGTGTGGTCACCGTGTATCTCGCCGAGCGAGTGCAGCGAGACGTCGAAGAACCGACCTCCGAACTCCAGCTCGAACTGGGCCGACCCCCCGTTCGCGGCGGTCTCGTAGCGTGCCTCGACTTCCTCGAGTTGGTCCTCAGGAAACACCTCGTAGATGGTATGGCCCTCGAGGTCCGCCGCCGTCACGTCGAGGCCCCGGAAGGCTTCGCCGGCGACGAACGTGTATCGGAACTCCTCGTCGAAGAGAAACACCGCCCCGCGGGGGAGGTTCTCGACGACGGTCCGGTAGAGCTTCTCGGTTTCGACCTGCTCGGACACGTCGCGGACGACACACACCAGGCCGCCGTCCTCGAGCGCGGTCAGCGACAGCTCCTGCGGGAAGAGGACGCCGCCCTTCCGGCGGCCAACGGCCTCGCCGTGCCACTCGCCGGCCTCCTCGACGGTCGGCATCACCTCGGACTCGAACCGCTCGAGCTCCTCGTCGCCGTAGCAGACGCTCCAGTGTTCGCCGAGCAGTTCGTCGAAGTCGTCGTAGCCGTAGATGTCGGTGTGGGCCCGGTTCATCTCGACGTACCGGCCGTCCTCGTCGAGTACTGCCAGCCCCTCCGAGAGCGACTCGACGGCGGCTTCCAGGGCCTTTGCCCTCGACTCACCGACTTTCGACATGCCAGTGATTGTCGACCGGAAAGTAAAACGGTTCGGGTGTTTCGGTATCCACGACCGCACCGAAAACGGCTTTCATCGCTGACCCGCTAGCGCTGCCAATGAGTCTCAGCCGCGAGGCAGCCGTCGACCGTCTGCGGGATATCGTCGAGACGGTTGCGACCGAACGGACGCCCGTCCCGGTCCGGGAGGTGTGGGTCTACGGCGACGTCGTGCTCGGGCTCGACCCGGTCGAGCGGCTGGACGTTTACCTCACCAAGGACCTGCTGTTCAAGAACGCCCCCGACCGGGAGCAGGAGTTCGTCGAACGGCTCGGCGTCAAGGGCGTCGGCAAAACGGTGTCGGCGGCGTGGGCCGGGGAGCACCCCGACTGCGTGCGGGCCAACGCCTCGGGCCACGCCGCGCCGGAGCGGTGTCTCGCGGCCCACCTGCTCGAGGACGACGAGCCGGTCCACCTGGAGGTGTGCAACACCGGCTTCGAGGACAACGTCTCCCAGCGGCTGACGGGCGCCCGCGCCCGCGAGGACTACGCGCAACTGCTCGACCCGCGGGCGGCGTGTCTGTGGGTCGACGGCCCCACGGGTGACGCCAGCGGGACCTCCTCGGACGCGTCGGCGTCCGGCGGTGGCGACGGGACGACCAGCGAGGAGGCGTTCCGGAAACTTGCCGACGGGGAGTTCGTCTTCCCGACGCTGTCGGGCGCCCTCGAGATGCTCGGCATGGACGGAGACGAGGCCGAGACGGCGGCGGCGGCACTCCGGGCGTACCGGGAGCGACAGGAGGGCCGCACCGTCCGTGGAGACGTGGTCTGATACTGCCGGTCGTAAGAACGAAGCGGTGTGGTCCTACCGGATGTCCGGGACGAGCGCGGCTTCCAGTTCCCGGGAATCGTAGCGCTTCCGGACGCCGCCGTCGGCGCGGATGTCGTCGGTTGTCTCTTCTTCGGGCATGACCGGAACCATCGGCTCGATCTCGTCTGAGGTCATCTACCTGCACCGATATCCTACACGGTCTTAAATCTTAATGATCGTTAGCTATACTCCCGGCAAGTACTGCTACCGCGCGGTCCGAACGCTTATGTGCGAACCCGAGCCAGGTGAAACCAAGATGGTCGAGGCGTTCGCCGTGGCGTCCGGCAAGGGCGGGACCGGAAAGACCACCAGCACGCTCGCTTTGGGGATGGCCCTGGCGGAGGAGTACGACGTGACCGTCGTCGACGCCGACACCGGGATGGCGAACCTGCTGTTTCATGCCGGCCTCGCCGACGTCGAGACGACGCTGCACGACGTCCTCGTCGAAGGTGGTGCCCCCGTCGAGGCGGCTACCTACGACCGGTTCGGCATGCGGGTGGTCCCCTGCGGGACGTCGCTGTCGGCCTTCGAGGCTGCCGAACCGGAACGGCTGCAGGGCGTGGTGGCGACGCTCGCGGCCGACACCGACGTGCTCCTGCTTGACTCGCCGGCGACGCTGTCCTCCAAGAGCGCCGTCCTGCCGGTCGTACTGGCCGACCGGGTAGTGGTCGTCCTCCAGCCGACCATTCCCGCCATCTCGGACGGCCTGAAGGTCCAGGAGTACGCGCTGTCGTACGGCTCCGGAATCGCGGGCACGCTGTTCAACCGCGTCCAGAGCGACGTCGAGGCGGTCGAGGAGCGGGCCGACCGTTACTTCGAGGGACCGACGCTGGCGACGGTCCCGGAGAGCAACGCGGTCCGGGAGGCGCGGTCGGCCGGGGAGCCGCTCTTGGCCCACGCTCCGGAATCGGCGGCCGCGGCCGCCTACCGGGAGGCCGCCCGGGTGCTGGACCCCCGGGACGGCGACTCCGGCGACGTTGCCGAACGGTTCCGGACCGCGGTCATCCCCGACCCGCCATGATACCCGACGGCGAACTGCTTCGGGCGCGGGTGGTCACTGACCTCACGGCGCCGCTCGAGGACGCCCTCGACCGCAGGCTGGACGGGTACGCGGTGCTTTCGGCCCGGGAGACGCTGCTGTCCGACGACGGCGACCGGGGAGTCATCACCTTCGAGGCCGGCGTTCCCAGGCTGGCGTACCACGCCGGCACCGACCGGGGCGGCCCGCCGGCGCTGGCCGACATCGGTGCCGGCCCCCACCGCCTGGAGCTGTACGCCCTCGAGCCGGCCCACCTGACGGTCCCGCACGCCACCGACGAACTCCGGGTGCCGCCGGGGATGCCCGCGGAGCGCCTCGCCGGCGACCCCGACCTCGCCGCCCGGACCCGCCGAATTACCGAGGAGCCGGAGGAGGGGGGTGTCGACGCCGTCGCCGCCTTCCTCGAGGACGAGGCCGCAATCGAGGACATCCGCGAGAGCGCCCGCACCGAAGCCGAGCGTAGGGCCGAGGAGTGGGGCTTCGAGGACGCAATCGAGGAGTGACCCTCCGACGGCCGTCACCCCCGGCCGGTTCGGTATCAACTGCGACGCCGGTCGCCGACGAGAACTCCGGACGAACTCATCGATATCTGAGGCAGTTAGGGCTGTTCCGGTCCGACAACGGCGTTCGTGTCGCTGGTTTCCTCGACGGCGACCCAGTTGCTCTCGCCGGCGCGCGCCTCGACCGGCCCGAAGCTATACTGCCCCGTCTCCGTCGCGCCCGAGGGCGCCTCCGCGAAGTACGTTACCTCGACGCTTTCTCCCGCCGGACTGAAGTACACGTAGTTCGGGCCATCGTCCGGCTTCTCGACCCGCTCGACGTCGTCGCTGAACCCGCCCACCGACCACCCCTCCGGGAGCCGGTCGCGTATCTCGACGCGCTCGCCGGCCGCCTCAACGGAGATGTCGATGCGGTTCGTCTGGCCGCCGGTAAATACCGAGGCGTCGTCCTCGCGGGTACCGGTCACGTCCGGCACGTCGAGGGCGTCGGGCGCCGCCGCGACCGGAAGATGGAGGCTGGTGCCGCCGCCGCTGTCCGGCGCCCCGAGGATGATTTCGGTGACCGACTCCCCGTCGGGGTCGTCCAGACACCACTCCCGGTTGTCGGAGGCGACGACAAGTCCCAGGCGACTGCCCTTCCCGAGGACGTAGTCGGTGTCCCACAACTGGGTCGGCGCGACGAACGGCTCGTCGGTCGGCACCGGCTCGTCGGTGTCCAGCCCGTCGCGCTTGCGGGCGTTCAGGAAGCCGCGCGTGATGACGTCGGTGCTCCCGTCGGGGAACCGCTCGTAGAGGACCGGCGTGAACTGGACGGAGTCGTCGCTGACAGACGCGATTACCTCCAAGAGCGGCGCCCGCCAGGTGCCGTCGAACGGGACGCTCCCGGTGATGCGGAGCGGGCCGGACAGCGGCGCCGACTCGAACTTGAGGTGGCCGGCGTCGCTCCCGTCGGTTGCGAACATCTGCGCCTCCGTCGCCGGGGGCTTCTGGTCGGCATACACCGGCAGCGTCCCCTGCAGTGCGAGGCTCCGCTCGGTCTGCTCGCTGCGGGTCAGCTCGAAGCGGGTGACGGCCGTTCCCTCGGGCGGCATCTCCTCGTGCTGGAGGCGCTCGCCGGTCGAGACCTGGGTGTCGACCCGCGGCAGGTCGGTCACGCCCGTCTCGATGTTCTTGAGGAACCGGTCGAACCAGGCGTGCCGGACGTCCCGTGCGTCTTCGAAATTCGAGTCCGTGTGGGGCCACTGGCCCATCACGAGTTTCTTCGGCACGTCGTCGGGTAGCGCGTCGAAGAAGCGCGTTGAGTCCCAATGTTTGACGTTGTGGTCGAGCCACCCGGACTCGAGGAAGACAGCGCAGTTCACGCCGCGGACCGTCTCGCCGTCGTCGGCCTCGGCGGCCGCGTCGGTGCCGGGTTCCGGGACGTAGCCCTCCGCCCGCTGGCGGTAGTCCCGGCGGTCCCAGAACGCATCGTACACGGGGTCGTACTCGTAAGCCCGTTCGGTGTGTTCGACGCCGTCACACGGCGCGAACCGGCGCTCATTGGCGCCGACGAACCGCTCGCCGTCGTCGGCGTTCAACCCCGGCACGAAGCCGAAGCCCAGGTCGAACGCCAGCGGCGTGTCGAACCCCTCGTCGGTCGGATACTCGTTGTTGAGGAAGTACCGGATGCCGCCGCCGAAGGCATAATCATACCAGCGGTCGATAGCGACCTGCGGGACGATAGCCGCGAGGTGGTCGGGGTCCTCGACGGCCGCCGCGATGGCCGTCGTACCGTTGTATGAGCCGCCTATCATGCCGACGTTGCGGGTGCCGGCGCCCCCGCCGTCGTTGTCGACGTACGACCCGGCGGCGTCGGGCTCGCCGCCGAGGTACTCGACCAGTTGCTTGCCGGTGATCCGCTCGCGGTAGCCGCCGTAGTCGTAACAGCCGCCCGAGTTCCGACAGCCGACCAGATCGAAGACCGCCCGCGCGTAGCCGCGGGGGACGTAGTAGTTCGCGAGGCCGTCGTTTGCGATGCTGGCGACCTCCGACTGTGGGGAGCTGATGTCGTTGTACGGCGAGTACGTCAGGATGACCGGGACGTCCTTGACCGTTTCGCCGGTGTCGGGGTCGACCGGCCAGATTATCTCGCCGAACAGCGTCGGCGACTCCGCCTCGCCGCCCTTCGCCTCCGGGAGGGTGTACTCCGTCTCGACGTAGTGTTCCTCTGGGGTGCCCTTCTCGAAGGTCGGTTCGGTATCGCCGGTCGTCGTCTCGTAGTCGTCGTTCGGGACGGCGACGCCGCTGCCGGTCGCCGCCGGTCCGACGAGCGCCGCCGCGCCGGCAGCGACGCCGGTCCGGAGCAGCGCGCGTCTGGTCAGGTCTTCGTGGCTCATGATTGACGCTTCCGGCCGCGCTCAAAAGGGGTTCTGACAACTCCGTCAAAACGAGGCCGTCCGGGCGGGGGTCGTCCGGACGGAAAGTTTCAAATCACGTCCCGAACCAGAGAGGGGTATGGCAACAGCTGACTCGATCGACATCCAGGGCGTCGACCTCACCGACGACTCCTACACCGTCGAGCAGAGCCTCATCCGGAACAAGTACGCCGCCTCCGACGCCGACGGGAACACGGTGCTCCGCGGCAAGCAGAAGATGTTCAAGATGAAAGAGGAGTTCCCGTTCACGGACGGCAACGGCAACGACGTCTTCACCGTCAAGGCGGGCGGAATCATCGACGTGGCCGGCAACTACGTCCTCTCGGACGCCCAGACCGGCGAGAACCTGGTCGTCCTCGACAACGACTTCTCGATTTTCCAGGACACATGGACGATACGGGACGCCGACACCGAATCGAAGGTCGCCCAGATAGACTCCCGCGGCGCCCTCGTGACGCTGGCGCGGAACAACCTCCCGCTCGGCGAACTGATTCCCCACAAGTACGAGATAACCGACGCCGACGGCGGTCACGTCGGCAATGTCGACGGCCAGCTGTCGATCAAGGACCGCTACGAGATCAGCATCGACGACGCCAGCGAAGTCCCGAAGGAGGCCGTCGTCGCGGCCGCGATGGTCATCGACGCCATCCAGGGCAACTGAGACGCCGCCCCAGCTGGCGCGGCGCCGTCCGCGACCGTTCTTTCCCGTCTCGGCAATCGAAACCGACCGACGACTCTTTTCCGCCCGGGCGTTCTCGTCGGCCTCGCGCCGGGTCCGGCCGCCGTGCCGGCTCCGGCGGGTCGGAAGGTTTGTTGTGCCCACCCCCGCATTCCGACCGATGCTCGAAATTGACGGCGGCGACGGCGGCGGCCAGGTGGTCCGGACGGCGGTGACGCTGTCGGCGCTCTCCGGGCGGGCGGTCACCGTCGAGAACGTCCGCGGGGACCGCTCGACGCCGGGCATGCGGCCCCAGCACGTTGCGGCCGTCGAGGCCGCGGCGGCGCTCTGCTCGGCGACCGTCGAGGGCGCGACCACCGGCGCCGACGCGCTCGTCTTCGACCCTGGGCCGCTCCGTGCCGACAAGGTGGCCGTCGACGTCGGCACCGCCGGCAGCGTCCCGCTGGTGTTCGACACCGTGCTGCCGCTGGCGACGGCACTCGACGAACCGGCGACGGTGACCGCGACCGGCGGCACCGACGTCGAGTGGTCGCCGCCGGTGGACTACTTCCAGCGGGTAAAACTTCCGCTGCTATCGGCGGCCGGTCTCGAAGCCGACCTCTCGGTCGACAGGCGGGGGTTCTACCCGGTCGGCGGCGGCGAGGCGACCCTGTCGCTGTCGCCGTCGTCGCTCGACCCCATCTCGGCCGTCGACCGGGGGTCGCTCCGGCGACTGGAGGTCCACTCGGTAGCGACGACCGACCTCGCCGACGCCGAGGTGGCCGAGCGACAGGCGGCCGCCGTCGCCGAGGGCGTCGACGCCGACGCCCCCATCGGCGCCGAGGCGACGTACGCCGAGGCCGACTCGCCCGGGTCGGTCGTCGTCCTCGCGGCAGTCTACGGGGGGAGCCGCGCGGGATTCGGCGCGCTGGGCGAGGCAGGCAAACCCTCCGAGCAGGTGGCGAGCGAGGCCGTCGAGGCCTTCGAGTCGTTCCACGCCGGCGATGCGGCCGTCGACGCCCACCTCGCTGACCAGCTACAAGTGCCGCTGGCACTGGCCGGCGGCGAGGTGGCCGCTCCCCGAGCGACGCCCCACGTCGAGACCAACCGCGCCGTCGTCGAGGCGTTCGGCTACGACGCCGGCGTCGAGGCCCGCGACGACCACGTCTTGCTATCGGCCTGATGAGGGACCCGGCAGATACCCGCGTACACGTCCGGCGCGGCCCGCCCCGTGTGGCGGCATCGCCGGCGACGCGGGCGACGCCACCGCTACACGACGAGGTCGGTCAGGAACCCGCCGTAGAACAGCAGCAGGCCGGCAACGACAAGCATGATAAACCCACACGACGGTCATGATGCCCAGACGGCGAAACACCTGCCGGTCGCGGTCATCGGCGCCGCCGTCGCCCTTCCGGTCCGTCTCGGTGCTCATGACCCGTCCCTGACGCTGCGGGAAATTAACCCCGGGGCCGGGGTTACCGAGTCGCGTCCGGTCGAGAGACCCCGGCGCACTTCGGCAGCGGCGTCGTCTCCGGGAGCCCCTCTCGCTCGATTTCCCGCCAACGCTGGCCAACGGGCCAGCTACAGCTCGACCGACCGCCGCCACCGGAACGACGATGCCGGACCGGGCCGTAGGGCCGTCGATGGGATTCCACACCTTCGACGTCGAGCGGGCCGACGCCCTCGAGGACCCGGGCCGCTTCGAGCGCCTCTCGGCGGAGGAACTGATCGGCGCCGCGGCGCTGGCCGACGACGACCGCGTTCTCGACGTCGGCAGCGGCACCGGCTTCTACACCGACGTGCTCGCGTCGGTGGCCGGTCGGGTCTACGCCGTTGACATCCAGCCGGCGATGGCCGTCCGCTACCGACAGAAGGGCGTCCCCGAGGGGGTCCGACTGCTCGCGGCCGACGCCGGCCGACTGCCGCTCCCCGCCGACGCCGTCGACGCCGCCGTCTCGACGATGACCTACCATGAACTGCCGGCCGCGGCGGTGACCGAGATGGCCCGCGTCGTTCGCCCGGGCGGGCGTCTCGTGGTCGCCGACTGGACGTCGGCGGGGAGCGGCGACGCTGGGCCGCCGCTCTCCGAGCGGTTCGACGCCTGGACCGCGGGGAAGGCGCTCGACGAGGCGGGCTTTTCGGTCCGGCGCGCCGAGTCCCGGGGGGAGACGCTTCTCGTCGTCGCCACCCGGTGACGACAGTCGTGTCTAGCGACGGCCCCGGCGCATGCCGCGACCGGGCGTGAACCGTCTGGTGGTCTTTTGGGGCGGCCGTCACAAGAGCGGCCATGTCCCCGACCGTCGCGGCCTGCCAGATGGCCGTTGATGACCTCGACGTCGAGTCGAACCTCGAAACCGTCGAAGCGCGCCTCGATGCCCTCCCCGACCGGGTGGACGTCGCCTGCTTCCCCGAGCAGGCGCTGACGGGGTTCGTCCCGGACGACCGCGTCGCGTCGGCGGCCATCGAGCGCGAGAGCCCGGAAATCGACCGACTCGGCGAGGCCGCCGAGGACGCCGACGTCGACGTGCTCGTCGGCTACGTCGAGGACGACGATGCCCTCTACAACGCCGCCGCGTACCTCCGGGTCGACGGCCGCCGGGCGGTGTACCGCAAGCGGCACCTCTGGGCCGGCGAGCGGGAGCTGCTGGACCCGGGCGACTCCGTCGTCACCATCGAGACGCCGCTGGGCCGGACCGGGCTATTGACCTGCTACGACCTGAACTTCGTCGCCGAGAGCGCGACGCTCGTCGACAAGCGGGTCGACGCGCTCCTGATCGTCGGCGCCTGGCCGGCGACCCATAGCGACAACTGGCGACTGCTGATCCGGGCCCGGGCGCTCGACGGCGTCCGGTGGGCGGTCGGGACTGGCCGGACCGGCCGTCGGGATGTCGCGGACGCCCCGGTGACCGACTACGCGGGCCGGTCGCTAGTCGCCCGCCCCGACGGCGGCATCCGCGCCGAACTCGACACGGCCGAACGGGACCTCGTCGCCGACCTCGAGGCGGGCGTCCTCGAGCGCCAGCGCGAACTGGTCGGGGTCTTCGACTGACCGGGGGGAAGCGGATTTCACCCGGAGCCCCGAAGAGCCGTGGTACGGCCAGGCATGTCACCGGAGCCGATGGGCGGGCCGACCGGGGCGAACCGAGCGAGAGCTGGCGCTCGAGGCTACCCTCGCGGACGGACTCGACGCGCCGCTCGGTCGTCCGGACGTGGTTGACCGCGGTGACCAGCAGGACGCCGCCGAGGTGGCCGAACCGGCGCCTACACCCGGTTCCAGGGCGCGGCCTCGAAGTCGACGTACCGCTTCCGGTGGTCGATGTCGTCGATTCGCTCGACGTCCTCGGCGTCCAGTTCCACGTCGAGGGCGCCGTAGTTCTCGCGGATGTGGCTCGGGGTGGCCGACTTGGGGATGGCCGCGACGGACTCCTTCTCCAGCAGCCACGCCAGCGCGACCTGCGCCGGGGTGACATCGTGCTTCTCGGCCACCTCGCGGAGTTCCGACACCTCCGTTACCTCGCCCTTCGCAAGCGGCGTGTAGGCGACGAGGTGGTAGCCGTGTTCGCGGGCGTGGGCGCGTAGCTCGTCCTGCTGGAAGAGCGGGTGACACTCGACCTGGTGGGCGAAAAGCGGCGCCTCCAAGCGGTCGAGCGCCTCGTCCAGCTGGTCGGGCAGGAAGTTCGAGAGACCGACGTGCCGGACGATCCCCTCGTCGTACAGCTCGTCCAGCGCGGCCAGCGTCCCCTTGGGGTCGTAGGCCCGGATGGGCCAGTGGACGTACAGCAAATCGAGCGTCCCGACGCCGAGGCGGTCGGCGCTGGCCCGGGCGTGCTTGAGGACGTCCTCGCGGGCGAGATTCTCGGAGCTGACCTTGGTCGCCACGAACACGTCCCCGCGGTCGACGTCAGCCGCTTCGAGACCTTCGCCGACTGCGCGCTCGTTCTCGTAGCCCTCGGCGGTGTCGAGGTGCCGGTAGCCGCAGTCCAGGGCGGTCTCGACGCTCTCGACGCAGGTCTCGTGGTCGTCGATGTCGTAGGTGCCGAGGCCGAGTTCGGGAAGGGAGTCGACTGCCATACCGTTCCGGTTTTCAGTAGTTTTCAGTAGTACACGGTAAAAATTGGGTACACTGCTGGACGGCTGGGCCACGTCCATCGCTACTATCCGCATTCGACTCGGGCAGGGAGACGGCGGGCGCTATCACAGCCGACCCACCACCAGCGGTCGCCCCCCCGAACGTGAGTCGCGTGCCAGCGGAACGGCCAGCTAGCACGATTTCAGAATCCCCCATATAGGAGGACGTGAAACCGTGGTCTAGCGTGTTGCCGTCGCTGAAGAACACGCGAGCCACATTCAGTGCCCCGACATAATCTCGGTCGCCCTCGAAGCCACACCGGGCGTTGTCACACCGGAAATGCCCGCCCCACCACACCTCCTCGTGATGGTCGGGCGACATACAAGTGTGGCCAGTCGCACCACAGCGAGGACACGACCGACTTGTCCCCTGTGGGTAGACTCGCTCAACAGCGAGTCCCACACACTTTGCTCGGTATTCGATATTCTCGATAATATCCCGTCGCGCCCACGACGATAACTCCCACGACAACGTGCCTTCGCCACGCGGTGGTGAAAGTGACCGCAAATCCTCGTGAACAATCGCGTCCACGTTGTGGGTGACTGCCAACGCGAAGACTTGATTCGCTACATCGTGTGTCAGTTGCTCGCGCTTGTGCTGGATTTTGTTGTTCACCCGTTCGTATTCGCTCTGGGCATGCGCGAACGTGTCGGTGTGGGCCGACTCACTCCGCCGCAGTTCCGCCAGCCGGTCGTTCAGCCGTGTTCGTTCGCGGTGCAGTCGTCGCATCCCGTCACGGTCAGTGAACTGGATGTAACGTGGCGTGGACAATTGCTCGCCGTCTTCCGTGACCACCACCGCAGTCACGTCTTTCCGCATTCCGGCGTCAAGCGCCAGTACGCGGTGGGTACTGTCAGTCACCTCTGTCTGTTCGACTTCGACAGGGAACGACAGTTCATAGTAGGTGCCACCATTTTTCCGACGGGAAGATTGGAACTCCGGAGCCGAGAGGTCGCCGTGAGCGAGCAGCTCGTGAAATGCGTCGTAGCCGTCACGCTCGTACTCCGTCCATGACCAGTCACCTCGTGTCTCTGGCGTGAGCGTACCCGGTGTTTTGAGATGTACCGTTAGCGTCTCGCTCTCGCCGTCGTACTGGTATTTGACGGCTTGCCCGCTGGTTGGTCCGTCGTCAGCAGAGAACGGAAGTACACCGTTATTATACGCTGGACAGTCTTGCATCTCGAAATACGTGTCTGGATACCTGCCGTGGCGGTCGTAGTAGCTGGTAAGTTGGTCGATGAGGTTGTCCACGTAACCTGACGAGAGGTAGTCACCGTCATCCCAGAGTTGGTCTTTGATGCGACGGCGGTGGATGCGTCGGATTTTGTGGTCGGGCAACACGTTCTGGATGGACTGGAAGGCGTCTCGGCGGTCGGCGTGACTGCGGAGTGTTTCACCGACTTTCTGCAAGATACACCGTCGAAACCGAGAGGGCAGGTACAGGTCAAGTTGCTCGAACGGCTCGTGTTCATCGAAGTATTTCCACGCCTGATGTGAGGAGTCAGCAATTCCGTCCAGATGAGCTGGCGTCCAGTGGTCTTTGAGGGCGTGAGTGGCGACACGACATGTGAGTGTTGCCAGTCGCTCGAATTTTTCAGCGTCCTCGTCTGGCAAGCGAATTGGGAGCGAGAGGTGGTCACTCATCAGGTTTCACCTCGGATTCGACGGTGTTGACGACCTGTTGTTTCTTTGATGACCGCATTGCATAGAGTTTGCCGCTGAAGCTGGCGACGAGTTTGATGAGGTCGTCAACAAGTTCTTCCTGTGCCGATTTGTCGGTCTCGTCTTCGATGACGGTGATGGTGACGCCGTAGCAGTCGAAGTACCGTTCGAGATACGAGAAGCCAAATCGAGTGAGTCTGTCTTCGTAGGTAACGAGAATACGCCCGTAGTCGGCGTCCTGTACGTCATCAAGAAGTGAGTCGAGGCCACGGCGGTCTTCGTTGAGGCCACTGCCAGTGTCAGTATAGGTGTTTTCGACGCTCCAGCCGTGGTCGTGGGCGTGGTCTGTTAATCGGTCAAGTTGACAGTCAAGGTCGCTGTTATCTTTTTGTCCGTGACTGCTGACGCGGCCATAGAGAGCAACACAGTCTGTGCGACGAGTATCGCCTGTGAGTCGGCGGAGTTCTCGACGTGGAATCCGCCGTTCACCGCCCGGTGTTCTGGTGTAGTCGAGGTCGTCGTTGCGACACCAGCGTTTGACTGTCTGGGCGTGAACACCGAGTTCGTCCGCGAACTCGCCAATTGAGTACGACCGTGGCACCAAGTGTTACTACTTACTACTGGTAGCTACTTATAGATACTGGATTCTGGAACAGCTACATAACCCCGGCGTTCGGGCGGCGGCCCCTTGGAGGTCCCGCTCGCGGCGAACGACCGGTCAGCTTGGAGACGAGAACGCGGTTCAGCGAGCAGTTTTGTCCCCGTCGCCCCTCGTTTCGGGTCGATGGACCCCGACCGCTACCTCGACCGCCTCGGCCTGGGGGCCGCCGACGCCCGGCCGCCGACCCGCGAGACGCTCGCCCGGTTGCAGTCGGCTCATATCCGGACAGTCCCCTTCGAGACGCTGGCCGTCACCGGCCCGCCGTTCGCCGACACGGACGGCGAGGGGGTCGTCCTCGAGGTGCCGGCGCTGTACGAGAAGGTCGTCGAGAGGGAGCGCGGAGGCTTCTGCTACGAGTTGAACGGGCTGTTCGGCTGGCTGCTGGCCGAGTTAGGCTTCGACGTCGACCGCGTCGCGGCGGCGGTCGTCGGCGACGACG
>PXSE01000135.1 GCA_003022905.1 Halobacteriales archaeon QS_9_68_42 | reverse complement strand
GCTCGTCGACTCGACGGGCAACGTCGTCGTCACGAACGACGGCGTCACCATCCTCGGCGAGATGGACATCGAGCACCCGGCGGCCAACATGATCGTCGAAGTCGCCGAGACACAGGAGGAGGAGGTCGGTGACGGCACGACCACGAGCGTCGTCATCGCCGGCGAACTCCTCTCGAAGGCCGAGGACCTGCTCGAGCAGGACATCCACGCCACCATCCTCGCGCAGGGGTACCGGCAGGCCGCCGCCGAGGCCAAGGACATCCTCAAGGACATCGCCATCGAGGTTGATGCCGACGATACTAACGTTCTGGAGTCCATCGCCGCGACGGCGATGACCGGCAAGGGCGCCGAGGCCTCGAAGGGCCATCTCGCGGACCTCACGGTCGGGGCGGTCAGCGCCGTCGCCGACGACGACGACATCGACACGGATAACATCAAGGTCGAGAAGGTCGTCGGCGGCTCCGTCGACGAGTCCGAACTCGTCGAGGGCGTCATCGTGGGCAAGGAGCGCGTCCACGACAACATGCCGTACTTCGCCGAGGACGCCGACATCGCACTCTTGGATACCCCCATCGAGGTTAAGGAGACCGAAATCGACGCCGAGGTCAACGTCACCGACCCCGACCAGCTCGAGCAGTTCCTCGAGCAGGAGGAACAACAGCTCCGCGAGATGGTCGACACGCTCGACGAGGTCGGCGCCGACGTTGTCTTCTGCCAGAAGGGCATCGACGACATGGCCCAGCACTACCTCGCCGAGGAGGGCATCATCGCCGTCCGCCGCGCCAAGAAGTCCGACATGAAGGCGCTGGCGCGCGCCACCGGCGGCCGTGTCGTCTCCAACATCGACGACGTGACCGCCGACGACCTCGGCTTCGCCGGCTCCGTCGCACAGAAGGACATCGCGGGCGACGAGAAAATCTTCGTCGAGGACGTCGATGAGGCCCGCGCGGTTACGCTCATCCTCCGCGGCGGCACCGAGCACGTCGTCGACGAGGTCGAGCGGGCCGTCGAGGACTCGCTGGGCGTCGTTCGCACGACGCTGGAGGAGGGACAGGTCCCATCGACTCGCTGGTCGACCTCCGCAGCGAGCACGCCGGCGAGGACTCCGTCTCCGGTCTCGACGCCTACACCGGCGATGTCGTCGACATGGAAGAGGACGGCGTCGTCGAGCCGCTTCGCGTGAAGACCCAGGCCATCGAGTCCGCCACCGAGGCGGCCGTCATGATCCTCCGCATCGACGACGTCATCGCCGCCGGCGACCTCAAGGGCGGCAGCTCCGACGACGACGACGGCGAGGACATGCCCGGTGGCGCCGGCGGCCCCGGCGGCGGCATGGGCGGCGGCATGGGTGGCGGCATGGGCGGTATGGGCGGCGGCATGGGCGGCATGATGTAACGCCGTCCGAGAACGCCCACCCAGACCGTCAACGCACTGTCCCCGACCAACGACCTCTTTTATCGAGCGACATCCGGGAGCACTACGCCTGCCGACCCCGGCCTACCAGGGCTCGTTTTTCAATCCGAGCGCGTACGCGCCGGCGTTCGTCGAGACGTGCAACAGCGGCGTGACGACGAGGACCACGACGAGCACCGGCAGCGTGAACGTTGCGAGGAACCAGTCGGTGGCCGCCAGAAGGGTCAGGCCGAGGGAGACGACGACGAAGTCCAGTTGGTCGATGCCGGGGAAGGCGGCGCCGCGCTCGCGGCCGGTCCGGCGCTTGAGGAACGACGCGAGGAGGTCGCCGAGCATCGCGCCGGCCGGCAGCGACGCCGCGGCCGCCGCCGGGAAGACCGGCAGTTCGAGACCGGTCGCGTCGGCCGCTGCGGGCTCGAAGAGGTTCAACACGAGAGCGGCGAGGATTCCCGCCGTGGTGCCGACGGCGGTGCCACGCCAGGTCTTGCCGTCGCCGAGCGCGCGCCTGCCGTCCGAGAGGGTCCGGCCGTCGTCCATCGGCCGGCCGCCGCCGGCGAGCACGGCGGCGTTGTTCGGAACGTAGGCCGGCAGCATGACCCAGACGGCGACCGCGACGGTTTCGACTACCATGGGTCGGGGTCGACCCGGCGGCGACAAAAGACCGGCGGGTTCGCCCGAAAGGGGTACGCTCTTGGGTCGGGCGGCAGTATTTGCGGGCATGATTCCGCCAATCGCCCGGCGGTTCGTCGCCGGGGAGTCGGCAGCGTCCGCCCTGGAGCACGCCCGGCAGCTGAACGACGACGGCGTCGGTGCGATTCTCAATCTGCTCGGGGAGCACTACGAGGAGCGGGAGCCGGCCGACGAGGACGCGGAGACCTACCGGAGCCTGCTCGCGGGACTCGGGGGAACGGGGCTGGACGCCTGCATCTCGGTGAAACCCTCCCAGCTCGGCCTGGACGTCGACGAGGGCGTCTTCCGGGAGAACCTCGAGCGGATCGTCGAGGCCGCCGCCGAACACGGCCGGTTCGTCTGGGTCGACATGGAGGACAACACGACGACGGACGCGACGCTGGAGGCCTTCGAGGCACAGGTCGGGAGCTACCCCGCGATGGGGCTGTGCCTGCAGGCGAACCTCAAGCGGACGCCGCGTGACGTCGAACGGCTCGCCGGCCTGTCGGGAAAGGTGCGGCTGGTCAAGGGCGCCTACAAGGAACCGCCGGAAGTGGCCTATACCGACAAGGCGCGCGTCGACGAGGCCTACCGCGACCTGCTGGACCTCGCGTTCCGAACGTTCGACGGCGGGGTGGCGGTGGGGAGCCACGACCCGGAGATGGTGGCCCACGCCGCCGAACTCCACGGGGAGTACGGCACCGACTACGAGGTCCAAATGCTGATGGGCGTCCGCGAGAGCGCACAGCGGGACCTGGCGGCCGACGGCGTCACCGTCTACCAGTACGCCCCGTACGGCGACCGATGGCTGTCGTACTTCTACCGGCGGGCAATGGAGCGCAAGGAGAACGCCCTTTTTGCGCTCCGGGCGATCGTCAGCGGGTAGCGCGGTCAGTCGTCCGTCGACTCGGTGCCGTCGGTCCGCGGAATCGGCCGCTCCTCGCTGACGTCGATGGCGATGCCGCTGTTCTGGTTCTCGCCGAACCCGGCGCTGAGGATCCGGGTCAGCGCGTCCTCGACGCTTTCGTCGACCTCGGTGTACCGGTCGGATTCGACCTCGACGACGTAGCCGGTCGTAATGTTTGGCGCGGTCGGCAGGAAGAGCACCTCCCGGCCGTCGTCGGTCTTCTTTCCAGTCTTGAACGCCGTCATCCGCATCCCGCTCCACACCTCGATCTTTACGGGTGTCTGGAGGTCCTCGGGGCTCGAGACGGCGGTCTCGACGGCCATCTTCGAGGCGTTGTAGACGACCCGCAGTCCGGGCACCTGGTTCATCATGCTGTCGAGAACGCTCTCGAGGATGTCGCCGAGCGTGGTCCGCATCAGGTACCCGACCGAGAGGACCAGTAGCGCGAATAGCGCGAGCACGACCGCCACCTGGACGCCGGGGCTCTGCTCCGACAGCACCTTGTCGATGCCCGGGATATTCGCGATGGTCTGGTAGATGACGGCGACGACGTAGGCCGTAACGATGAGGGGGACGAGGATGACCAGTCCGCTGGCGATGTCGCGCTTCCAGGAGGACGGCAGCATTCGTCCGTGTATTCGGCTACCGTGTATTCAGCGCTTCGACCGGCGGCGGTGCTCGCTCCGCCGCGGCGGTCGGTCACTCGGCCCGGAGACTTCCTCGGTCCTGGAGCATGTTGGCGGCGCGGTCGGTCCACCCGCCGGCGTGGAATCCGACGGCGACGACGAGCGCCATCCAGACGTACGTCAGGCCGAGGCCGAGGTACGCGCCGACGACACCGTACCCCAGAACAACCCCGACGACGTAAGTGAACCCGAGCATGAACAGCACCATCCCCGAGGTACGGGCCAGGAACGGTAGCCGGGTCTCGCCGGCCCCGGCGAGGGCGCCCTGGAGGACGGCGAAGATCACGAGAAACGCCGCGGTGAGGCCGTAGACGCGCGCGAAGTCCGTCGCGTAGCCGAGGGTGGCGGCGTCGTCGGTGAACACCGAGACGATGGGGCCGGCGCCGAGGGCCAAGACAAGGCCGAACCCGCCGGCGGTCAGAACGCCGAGGGCGACCGTCGCCCATCCCCGGAAACGCGCGCGTTCCGGCGCCTCCTCGCCGAGCGACTGGCCGACGAGGACGCTCGCGCCGACGTAGAAGCCGCGGGAGAGCGGCCCGGTCAACTGCTGGTAGATCCGGCGGCCGATGTGGAACGCCGCGTTGACCTCCGTCCCGAAGCCGAGCAGGATGGCGTTCAGCGGGAACTCCGCGAGCGTCGAGACCAGCCCCTCGGCGACCGAGGGGGCGCTCACGCGGAGCAGTTGCCTGGTGATGACGAGACTCCGCGGGCGGGCTAGGCTCGCGTCCGCCCAGCCGGTCAGGAGGGCGACGACGAGCATCGTCGCGGTGAACACGTTCGCGGCGGCGGTCGCGAGGCCGACCCCGACGACGGAGAGCCGCGGCGCGCCGAA
>PXSE01000134.1 GCA_003022905.1 Halobacteriales archaeon QS_9_68_42 | reverse complement strand
CGAGACCGCCGCCGAGGACCGCGGCGGCAGCGTCGACGACATCCGGACCGTCGAACCGAGCCTCGAGCGCCTCTTTCTCGACCTCGCGGAGTCCGAGGAGGCCGACACCGCCCGCACGGAGGCATAGTGACCGCTGTACCTGTACACTGGTACGACCCGCGCCCGGGCGGTCGACACCGGGCCGACGTCGAGCGGCCAATATGATGCGGCCCCGGAAACTCCTCCGCATCGCCCGCTGGGAGTCGACCAAGGGCGTCGGCGGCTTCGACCGCGGAGCCGTCGCCGTCGTCCTCGCGGCCGCCGCCTTCGTCGCCGCCGTCGGCGTCGTCGGCCTCGTCGGCGGCGTCGCCCTCCAGGACGGCATCTACCGCGTCGGCGTCGAGGAGTCCAGCCCCTTCCACGACCCTGTCGCCGAGGACCCCGCCTTCGCCGTCGTCGACCCCGACCCGTCGGTCGTCGAGGACGGCACCCTCGAGGCCGGCGAGGGCTACGACATCTACCTCAAAAACGAGTCGAACCGAACGCGGCTCTACCTGGCCAGTCGCGGCGGCGACCCGACCGACAAGAGCCGCGCCGCCGTCGCCTCCCTCCGGGAGTCGGTCGAGGCGCACAACGAGCGGCAGATGCGGCTGGAAGAGAACGGTACCGCCGCCTTCCCCGTGACCGTTACGGTGCAGTTCGTCGAGCAGGGCGGGGCCGGCAGTACGGGTGGCGGTGGCAGTGACGGCGCTGGCAGTGGCGGTGCTGGCGGTGGTGGCGACGGCGGCGACGGCGGCGACGGCGGCGACGGGGGAGCAGGCGGCGGACTCGGCGGCGACGACGGGGTGGGCACGGACGGCGACGGCGACCGGTTCGGCGCCCCCTCGCTCGGCGCCTTCGACCTTTTCGGGACCGGCGGCGCCGTCGGGTCGCCCTCGGACATCGCGCCGCCGTTCCCATTCCAGTCGCTCGTTCTGGCATTCGTGTTCGTGCTACCGCTGAACTTCGTCATCCAGGCCTACGGGAGTTCGATGCTCTCGGAGCGACTGGACCGGCGCGGGGAGTTGTTGCTCGTCGCGCCCGTCAGCCGCGCCGAAATCGTCTTCGGGAAGACGCTCCCGTACTTCCTGGCCTCGCTGGCCATCACCTCGGTTGTCGTCGCCGGCCTGTGGCTCCTGGGCGGGAACGCGGGGCCGCTGTCGGTGCTGGCCGTCGTGCCGCTGGCGCTGCTCTTTCTCGCGCTGACGTTCCTCGGGGCGATGCCGGTGGCGTTCGTCTCCCCGCTCACCGTCGCGGTCCGGGACCTGACGGGCGCCGGCGTCACCCCGGGGGAGTTCCTCTTTGCGACCGGGCCGCCGACGCTGGTCGCTGGCGTCTGCTTCCTTCTCGGCCTGGGGGTCTACCGCGAGGAGGACCTGTTCACACAGCGGCCGGTCCACCTCAAGGCGCTGGACGCGCTGGCCGGGCGCATCCGCCGGCCGCGTAGTGTCGCCCTGGTCGTCGCGCTGCTCATCCCGTTCGTCTTCGTCGCGGAACTGCTGGCGGTGGCGCTGCTGTTCGCCCTCCCCGTCGGCCTGTCGTTCCCGCTGATATTCGCGGTCATCGCGGTCGTTGAGGAACTCGCCAAAGGGTTGCCAGCGTACGCGGGGTTCGTCCACGGCCGTTACGAGCGGACCCTCGGGGCCGCCGCGGCGGCCGGCGGCGCCGCGGGACTGGGCTTCTTCCTCGCCGAGAAGCTCTCGCTTGTGGTCCAGGTCGTCGGCCTCCCCGAGGTCGCCGTCGCCGACGCCGCCTTCCAGACCGGACTCGCCTCGGGGAGTCCCGCCGTGATTGCCTTGCTGGCCGTCGCGCCGCTGGCGCTGCACCTCGTCACCGCGACGGTGTCGGCGGTCGGCGCCTCCCGGGGTCGGACCGCCTTCGGGGCCGGCCTCTCGGTCGCCATCCTGCTACACGTCGCCTACAACGTGACGGTGGTGAGCGCCCTTGTCTAGACTCGCCATCGCCCGCCGGGAGCTGGGGTCGCTGTCCCGCGAGAAGACCATCGTCCTCGCAATCCTCATCCAGGTCGTCATCGCGGGATTCTCCTCGTTTAGCGGCCGAGGTGGAGGGCCTGGAGGCGACCCGCTACGAGGACGGCGAGGAGGCACGGGAGGCCTTCGACCGCGGCCGCGTCGACGCCGTTGCGACCGCCCGGTCCAGCGACGGCCGTATCGAGGTGACCGCGTCGGTGCCGGAGGCCAGCCTCCGGAAGACCGTCATCGTCGTCCAGCTGCGCGAGGCGCTGAAAGAACTCGAGCGCAGCGAGCGCCTTGAGCGGGGCGCCCACCTCTCGCAGGACCCGCTTCCGCTGCCGCCGACGGTCGACGCCAGCCCGTACTTCGGGTTCTCCTACACGGTGCTGTTGCCGCTTCTCGTCTTCCTGCCGGTGTTCATCGGCGGGTCCGTCGTCGTCGATTCGCTCACCGAGGAGATAGAGCGCGGCACCCTCGAGTTGCTCCGGGTCACGCCCGCCTCGCTGACGGCCGTCGTCGACGGCAAGGCGGGTCTGATGGCCGCGCTCGCGCCGGTCCAGGTGCTCGCGTGGGTGGCCCTGCTGGAGTTCAACGACATCGCGGTCGCGAACGTCGCCGCCCTCGCCGCCCTCGCGAGCGCGCTCGCGGTCGTGGCGGTCGGGTTCGCGGCCGCCCTCGCGTTTGCGATTCCGGTCCGACAGCGCGCACAGTTGACCTACTCGCTGGGCGCGCTGGCGGCCTTCACGGCCGCCGCCGGCCTCCCCGAACACCCCGCGACGACCGTCGCCCTGCTGGCTATCGGGAGCCCGACGACCCTCACGTACGCCCACGTGGCCGGGTATGCCGTCGCCGCCGTCGTCGCCGCCGTGGCCGTCCGACGATACGTCTCGGGTATCTCCGCCGAGCGCTTCGCCTGACAACCGCTGGGAGGCCTCTCTTAGACGGCCAGGCCAGACCCCGGAGCGGCGCCTGCCGCGACGCCTCCAACGAGCGGGACCACGACTACCGCGACGGTCGTCCACCGCCCGGCGCGGTCAGCCGTGGGCTGGCGGTAGACGCCTCCCGGAACAAACGTGCCGGCGACTTTTTGCGGCTCCCGCCCGAGGCGCCGGCATGGAGTACACCACGCTCGGTTCGACCGGCATCGAGGTTTCGCGCATCTGTCTCGGCTGCATGAGCTTCGGCGACCCCGACTGGCGCGAGTGGGTCCGCGGCGAGGAGTTCGGCCACGAGCTCGTCGAGCGGGCAATCGACCTCGGCATCAACTTCTTTGACACCGCGAACATGTACTCCCGCGGCGAGAGCGAGCGGGTCCTCGGTGACGCCCTCGAGGGCCGTCGCGAGGAGAGCGTCGTCGCGACGAAGGTGTTCTTTCAGATGGACGACGACGACCCCAACTCCGGGGGCCTCTCCCGGAAGACGATCGAGCAGGAGCTGGACGCCTCGCTCGACCGACTCGGGATGGAGACGGTCGACCTCTACCAGACCCACCGGTGGGACGACGACACGCCGATCGAGGTGACGCTCCGGGCGCTCGACGACGCCGTCCGCCGCGGGAAGGCCCGCCACGTCGGCGCCTCCTCGATGTGGGCCCACCAGCTCGCGGAGGCGCTGCGGACGAGCGAGCGCCTCGGCCTCGAGCGGTTCGAGACGATGCAGAACCACTACAACCTCGTCTACCGCGAGGAGGAGCGCGAGACCCTGCCGCTGTGCCAGAAGAAGGGCCTCGGCGTCGTCCCGTGGTCACCGATGGCCCGCGGCTACCTCACCCGCCCCCACGAGGAGTACATCTCGACGAAGCGGGCCGAGACGGACGACTACGCACAGGCCCACCCCTACGCCGAGGGCGGGGGCCGCGAAATCAACGAGCGCGTCGAGGAACTGGCCGACGAGAAGGGCGTCTCGATGGCCCAGCTATCGCTGGCGTGGCTCCTACACAAGGAGCCGGTCGACGCGCCGATCATCGGCGCCTCGAAGGTCGAACACCTCGAGGACGCCGTCGAGGCGCTGGAGGTGTCGCTGTCCGAGAGCGACCTCGAGTACCTTGAGAAGCCGTACGAACCGGTGGCAGTGTCGGGCCACGAGTGAGGGGCCGGTCACCGGCGCCATCCGAGGACCAGCAGGGCGCCGACGAGCGCCAGCACGGCCGCCACCGGCCCGAAGCCGGGACCGCCCGCCGACGTCGGCGTGTTCAACACCTCGTCGTCCCAGCCCCCGGTCGGCGTCGGGTCGGGCGGGGTCGCCATTGCCTCGTCCGCGGCGTCGTCGGCGTCACCGACCGTGGCCGTCGGGTCGGGGGTGGCCGAATCGGTGACCGCCGACCCGCTGGCCTCGGCCGGCGTCGGTGTCGGCGTCGACTCCGGGGGCCGGGAGCCGCCTTCGTCGGCCGTGTCGTCCCCGTTGTCTGGCGTCGTCTCGGCCGCCTCGGCCGGCGTCGGTGTCGGCGTTGCCGTCTCCCGGGGTTCGGAGGGCGGCGGCCCGAGTTTCTCGCGGGCCTCGGCCTCGTCGCCGCACTCGCAGATCCAGAAGTAATGGGAGTCGCTGCTGTAGGTGGCCCGCTTGCCGCTCTCGGTGACGCCGGTCGTGGTCCCCGAGATGCGGTACCAGCCGGGCTCGTCGGGGTTGTCGATGCAGTTCGCAACCGAGATGAACTCGTCGCCGTCGTCCAGGTACGTCGAGGAGCCGAAGTCGTCCTCGCCGTAGTATTCGACCCTGAAGAGGTCCTCGCCGGCACTGAACGACTTGACGTTCTCTTCGAGGCTGTGGTCGACCTCGTAGCCGCTCATCGTGTTCCCGCGATCGATGCCGAACGTCTCGCCGTTGTCCGGGCCACAGCTGTTCCAGCTCCCCGCCTCGTAGGTTGCGGTCGTCTCCTCGAGCGTCTCTAAGTCGACGCCCGCCCCGGCGACGACGCGCTGGCCGTACCTGACGTCCGTCGCGCCCGGACTCCGGTCGTCGAGCGGAACGACGGTGTAGTTGCCGTCCTCGGGGCCGTGACTCGCGGCCACGACGCCGTCCCCGTTCGGCACCGCGACACCCGCGAGGAGGGCGAGAGACAGTGCCGCCACGAGCGCGAGCGTGAGACCGCGTTCCGGCGTCATCGGTTATTCGACGGTCGGAGTCAGAACCCGTTACAGCTGTCGCCGTCAATCGGCGGTCCCTTCATGTTCGTTCCGACCCCGAGAAGTTTATACCCCGGCTACGAACGGTCGTCCGATGCGGTACGTCAAAGTCTCGGTCATCCCGACGGAGGGCGACATCGACCCGGTGGCCAACGCCATCGAGGCCCATCCCTCGCTGACGCGGGAGTCCATCCTCCACATCAGCCGTCTCAATGACGGCACCGTGGTCCTTCTCTCACAGATTCGCGGCGACGAGGAGGCGCTGGACTCCCTCCTCGCGTCGTCGGACGAGGTGCTCTTCTACGACGTCTAGCCGTCATCGGCCGCGAGGAGACGGTCCGCCGGGCCATCGAGGACATCCCCGAGGGGATACGGGTCGAACTCGAACAGCTCTCGGACTACGACCCGGAGCTACGCGAACTGTCGTCGCTCCTGACCGACCGACAGCAGGAACTCCTCGACACCGCGACCGACCTCGGCTACTACGAGGTGCCGCGGCAGGCCACCCACCAGGACATCGCCGACGAGCTGGACCTCTCGACGACGACGGTCGGCGAGCACCTCCGCAAGATCGAGGCGCGGATGCTCTCGGAGATCGCTCACTGAGCGAGACTCCGCGTCACCCGGCTGGTGAGGTAGGCGCTGGCGAGACAGACCAGCCCGACCGGCAGGCTCACCTGTAGCATGAGCGTGCCGAGCGCCGACGGCTCGATGGGGCTGTCGCCACCGCCGCCACCACCTCCGCCGCCGCCCGCGCCGTATTCCGCGAGCACCGAGAAGGTCAGAAAGAGGCCGAGGCCGGCGAAGACGAAGAAGCCGACGAAACTGCCGACGCCGGCGACGACGGCCGCGGCGCCGTCGCGGTCCGGAAGCGCCTGTCCGACGCCGATGCCGGCCACGCCGGCCGCCAGCGGCCCCGTCGCGTAGATGAAGAAGATGGAGACGAGGAACATGATACCCACCTGCGTCGAGTCCAGCGGGTCGGTTCCCGGGTCGACGAACTGCTCGATGAAGAAGCCGAGCGTGAAGTTGGCCGCTAGCCCCAACCCCGCACCCAGCGCCGCGAAGAGCCCGATGACCGCCAGCGCGTACACGTACGCGGGTCGACTCATGGACGTGTGAACACCGTATGCCCGGATGTAGATGTCGGTGTCGCCGCGGTACGACGGTCCGTTTAAGCCGAGACGGGCGTCGACTCGCCGATTGAAATGCCCCCCGGACTTTTTATGCGTTTGTGCGAGGTACCCTTATGGACGGAACGTTCGAGTCCGGCGGCGACAACCCGGCCCCCGTCGTCGAGGCGCTCCGCCGCCAGACCAACGGACCGCTATACAGCGTCGTCCGGTTCGACCCCGACAACTTCCGAATCCTCCACGTCGCCGGCGAGGCGGCGTCGCGGTACCCGACCGAGAGTGCCATGGTCGAACACTTCGAGCGTATCTTCGCCTACGTCGGCATCGACTTCGCCGAGAAAACGCTGTTCTCCGACGTGCTCCTGCCCGACGCCGGCACCGTCCGGTACATGACCACCAGCCTCGACTCGGTGAAGGTAGTCCGGGTCTACAAGGGGTCGGAGGGCGTTTTCGTCGGCGTCGACCCCGAGGAGGCCGTCCCGCCGCTGGTCGACGCCGTCGGCGAGCACCTCTTCGAGTTCCGCGACCGGTAGGCGGAAACCGTCGAGTCCCCTCCCTCCGCTATGAGCGGCGTACTCCCGAAGGACGCCCTCTCGGGCGGCCTGCTCTCGATGACGTGGCGGGACCTGCTGTTCGCCCACTGGCCGGTCGCCCCCGAGGTGGTCGCGGCCGGACTCCCCGAGGGCGTAGCCGTCGACACCCACAACGGCGACGCCTACCTCGGGATCGTCCCGTTTGTGATGGCGGACATCGGCCCGCAGGGGCTCCCCGTCGGGTTGTCGTTCGGCGAACTGAACCTCCGAACCTACGTCACCGTCGACGGCAACCCCGGGGTGTACTTCTTCAACCTCGACGCCGACGACAGGGTGGGCGTCCGGATTGCGCGGTCCGTATTCCAATTGCCCTACTACCGGGCCGAGATGGACGTGCAGACGCAGGGTAGCGGTCGGGACCGCGAGGTGCGGTTCAGGAGCCGACGGACGAGCGCCGACGTTCCGCCGGCGGCATTCGATGCGGCCTACGGCCCCGACGGGTCGTTCTCGGCGCCCGACCCCGGGTCCGAGGCGGCGTTTCTCACCGAGCGGTACCGCTTCTACACGACCGACGACGATGGGCGGGTCTACTACGGCGACATCGACCACGAGCCGTGGTCGCTGGCGCCCGGGCGGGCGGAGATACGCGAGAACGGTCTGTTCGAGGCCAACGGCTTCGAGGCGCCGGCCGGCGAGCCGCTCCTGCAGTTCGCCGCGCCGATAGCGGTCACGGCCGGCCGAATCCGCCGGGCCTCGTCGCATGGCACGGCCTACTAAATATGACGGGCTCACAACCCCCGCCAATGGACGCGGACGCGCGACGGACCGAGAAGGGGCCGTTCGACGAGCGACTGCGGCCGGCCGTCCGGCCGGCCGACGGCTCCGACGACGACGACGAGATACCGGACGTCGAGGAACTCGTCGGGCCGAGACGGACGCTCGACCCGACCATCCAGCAGGTCTGGGCGCTACAGGCCGTCGTCCCGTCGCTGGTCCTCGGCGGCATCGTCGCCGTCGTCTTCTCGTTTCTCGAGCCCGGCGGAGCCTGGGTCGGTGCCGTCGTCGCGCTCGCCGTCTTCGTCGTCGCGGCCGTCTTCGCCGTACTCAGGTATCGCTCGTGGGCCTACGAGGTCCGCGAGGACTCGCTATATCTCGAACGCGGCGTCCTGACGAAGGTGACGACGGTCGTCCCGTACGTCCGCATCCAGCACGTCGACGCCAGCCGTGGCCCAATCGAGCGGACGTTCGGGCTTGCGACGACGGTGGTGTACACCGCCGGATCCCGGGGTGCGGACGTCTCGATTCCGGGGCTGTCGCCGGAGCGCGCCGAGGACCTCCAGACCCGGCTGAAACAGCTGGCCATCGCGGCCGAGGGCGGGGACGCGGTCTGATGCGGCTGGACCCGCTCTCGATACCGTACCGGACGGGCGAGTCGGTACTCCGGCTGGCGTGGGTGCTCGTATTTCTGGTCATCGGCTCGCCGCTGGAGGGAGCCACCGGCGTCGGCCTGCTCGTCGTCGGGTGGTTCGTGCTCGCGCTGGCCTACCAGATGGTGTACTACCGGCGCTTCGAGTACGAACTCACCGACGATTCGCTGGACATCGCCTCCGGCGTCGTCTCCCGGCGGAACCGCGAGATACCGGTCGACCGCATCCAGAACGTCGACATCAGCCGGAACGTCGTCCAGCGGGTGCTCGGCCTCGCGCAGATAAACCTCGAGACGGCGGGCGGCTCCTCGACGGAGGCCTCGCTGAAATGCGTCAGCGAGGCGGAGGCCACCCGCCTGCAGACCGAAATCGGCCGCCTCAAGCGGAGCGACGAGGGCGCGGACGCGGCTGACGAGGCGGCCGACCCGGCGGAACGGAAACTGTTCGAGGTCACGCCGAAGGAGCTGGCGCTACTCGGAATCACCGGCGTCGACCTCCGGCTTTTGTCCATCGTGACCGTCTTCCTGCCGGTGGTCGCGCCCTCCTTGCGCGAGCGGTTCGCCGACCCGCTCGTGGGGCTGGCGGTGACGGCGCCGCTGGCGGCGGTCCTCATCGTCGGCGGCGCCGCGGCGATAAGCGGGGTGCTCGCCGTGACCAGCTACTACGGTTTCCGGCTGACCCGGCGCTCGGAGGAACTCCACTACGAGCGCGGCCTGCTCCAGCGGTACAGCGGCACCATCCCGCTGGAGAAGGTCCAGACGCTCGCCGTCTCGGAGAACGTCATCGCCCGCGGGCTGGGGTACGCCTCGCTGGCCGTCGAGACAGCCGGCTACGGCCCGGGCGAGTCGGGGTCGCAGTCGGCCATCCCGCTGGCCAAGCGCGACCGGGTGTTCGAACTGGCCAACTCCATCGAGTCCTTCGAGACGGTCGAGTTCGAGCGCCCGCCGAAACGTGCCCGCCAGCGGTACGCCGTCCGATACGGCGCCGTCGCTGTCGCCGTCGTCGTCGCCGTGTTTGCGGCCGACCGCCTTACGACGCTGCCGTTCGCGTGGTACGCGACGGCCGCGCTGCTGCCGGCGGCGCCGCTTGCGGCCCACCTCAAGTGGTCGAACCTCGGCTTCGACGTCCGGGCGGAGTACGTCGTCCTCCGGGAGGGGTTCTGGACCCGGACGACGACGGTCGTGCCGTACTACCGCGTTCAGACGGTGGTCGACTCCCGAACGGTATTCCAGCGGCGGCGGAACCTGGCGACACTGGTCGTCGACACCGCCGGGTCCAGCGGGCTGACGGGCGGCCAGCCACGGGCGCTGGACATCGACGCCGACCTGGCCGCCGAACTCCGCGAGTCGGTCGCCGACCGGCTCCAGGAGGCGCTTGTCCGGCGCCGCCAGCAGCGACGGCAGGAACGGCTCCGGTCCATCGAGTCGTCGGGGCCGACGGCCGCCTGACCCGGAACCGCGGGCAGCCACTACACTTTTAGCTCGCACGGCGTCACGATTTCGTATGGTGAAGCGCTCGACGCTGGCGGTATCACTCGTCGTCGTTCTGGTCCTGCTGTCGGGCTGTTCGGCGGTCCTCGACGACGGCGGCAACGGCAGCGGTGCCGGCGGCGGCGACGCAACCGACGCGCCGGACGGTCCCGAGGGGTTCGAGTACGCCGACGGGTTCGGCCCCGACGGCGTGACGGACGGCCAGCAGGCGATCGAAACCCACCAGTCGGCCCTCAAGGCGCGGGGAAGCTACACGGGCACCTACAGCTACGACGGCAGGGCGAGCAACGGCAACACGTCCGTCGACGTCGAGAACCGGGTCGACTTCGAGAGCCAGCAGGGGTACCAGCGCTACGACGTCGACTCGCCGGGGTACTCCGGGTGGGGCGAGTCCTACTACGAGGACGACACCCAGTACCGCCGCTCGGAAATCAACGGCGAGCGGTCCGGCGTCTCGGTGGAGGAACAGAATTTCACGACCGCGGAACTGACTTCGACCAACCCGATCCGGGCGCTGCTGTTGAACGTTTCGGCGTACGAGACCTCGGTCGAACAGCGCGACGGAACGACCGTGGCGGTGTACGAGGCGTCCGGTACGGAGGGAGTCGGCTCATTTTACGGCGTCAACGAGTCGGCGGATGTCTCGGCGTTCTCAGCCACCTTCGCCGTCGACTCCGAGGGCCTCGTCCGCTCGGCGACCTACGAGATCACCTACACCGACAAGGGCGAGGAGCAGACGGTCACGATGGAGTTCGAACTGACCGGCCTCGGCGAGACGTCCGTCGAGCGGCCCGACTGGGTCGACGAGGCCTGACGGTCGTAGTTCTTTTGTCGCCGCGGCGAAACGGCCCGCCATGGACCGCCGAGTTGTGGCAATGACCGCCGTGGCCGCCGTGGTGCTGCTGGCCGGTTGTTCCATGCTGCTGGGGGGCGACGGGGCCACGCCGGCGCCCTCACCGACGCCGGAGGCGACGCCGACCGACACGCCCACCCCCGTTCCGCTCGAGGAACGGGAATTCCCCGACGGCTACGGCCCTGACGGGGTCGAGAACGCCGAGACGGCCGCCGCGACGCACGTCGAGACCGCGACCGGGTACGACTCCTACCGGTTCCGGTTCGACGTCAGGGTCAGCGGCGGCAACGGGACCGACGACGCGTTCGTCTACTTCACTTCCGTCGACCAAGAGAACGGGAGGGCCCTCGAGATACGCGACGACGGTGAGGTGACCCGGTACCAGTACTACGAGGACGACCGCGTGTACGTCCGGGTGGTGTCCGGCGACGAGGAGACGTACAACGCGACCGACCAGCAGTTCGGCCGGGCGCGCCTCGCCGGCAACCAGTTTCTGGACCCGCTCTTAAAGTACGTCGAGTACGGCGAGGCGGAACCGGTCTCGACCGACAACGGCACCGTCTACCGGTACACCAGCGAGCGGGTCACCGAGCCGGGGACGATACTCTCGGCCGACATCTCCGAGGCGGAGATACGGAGCTTCGAGGTGGAGTTGCTCGTCCACGAGGACGGCTACATCCGGGGCGCGAAGTACGTCGTCGTCACGGAGGACGGGTCGGGGCTGGAGGCAGTCGCGACCGTCGACAGCATCGGCGAGGAGGCGGTCACCCGGCCCAACTGGTACGACGAGGCCGCGGAGTGAACGGTCGAGGCTCTCGATACGGATTGCTGTAACTGTTCACCGGTGAGCGCCGGTGCGCTGGAGGTAAAGGACTACGACAATTCGTATGAGTCCGGCGTCCCTACCGGCCGGCATGGCACGCGAGGTGCGACACGAGGCGACCGAACCGGCGGCCTTCGACGCCGACGACCTCGGCGACGACGGCAAACTGTTCGTCTGCCGGTGTGGGCTCTCCGAACAGGGGGCGCTCTGTGACGGCTCCCACCGGCGGACCCACGGCGAGGACGACGACGAAGTCTACCGGTACGACCCCGACGGTACGAGCGACGAGCGGCGCCGGGTGGAGGCAGTCGAGCTGGCCGACGAGTAGCGGGACTTAATCCCCGCCGGCCCCTACCGCCGACATGGAATACGAGGGGGCGGTGATAGACCTCGACGGGACGGTCTACCGCGGCGAGAGGCTGTTGCCCGGCGCCGAAGCGGCACTCGACCGACTCCGGAGCGCCGGCGTCCGGACGCTTTTCTTCTCGAACAACCCGACGAAGTCCCGTGCGGAGTACGTCGACCGCCTGGCGTCGTTCGGCATCGAGGCCGACGCCGACGAGGTGCTGTCGGCCGGCACGGTGACCACCCGCTTTCTCGCCGAGGAGCACCCCGACGACGCGGTGTTTCTGGTCGGGGCGGCGGGCCTGCGGCGCCAGTTCGAGGCGGCCGACCTCTCGCTCGTCGACGACGCGACGGCGGCGGACGTGCTGGTCGTCTCCTGGGACGACGAGTTCGACTACGGCGACATGCTGGCGGGCTACCGGGCGCTGGAGGCCGGCGCGACATTCTACGGAACCGACCCCGACATGCTGGTGCCGGACGCCGAGGGGATGATACCCGGGTCGGGCGCCGTCATCAACGCCGTCGGCGGCGTCCTCGGGCGGGAGCCGGAACGGCTGCTCGGCAAGCCATCGGCGGCGGCCCGGCGGGCCGCCCTCGAGGCGCTCGGCGTCCCGGCCGAGCGGTGTCTCGTCGTCGGCGACCGCCTCAACACCGACATCGAACTCGGCGAGCGGGCGGGCATGACGACGGTGCTCGTCAGGACCGGCGTCGCCACCGACGAAAATGTCGAGGCCGGCGACGTCCGGCCGGACTACGTGGTCGACTCGCTCGCGGACCTCGGGTCGTTGCCCTCGCTCTGAGCACGGTCGGATTTAAGCCGCCGCTCCGGCCACTGCCCGCATGAAGACCGACGTCATCGGCGACGGTGACGACCTGCTGTTCCTGATGGGCTGGGGCAACCGCGTCGACGGGACCAATGAGCGGTGGTTTGCGACCCGCCTCGCCGACGAGGGGTACCGCGTGACGCTCGCCGAGATACCGACCAATCCGACTGACTTCGACCGCGAGTACCTCTCGCCGGCCGCCTCGATCCGCGACGACCTCGATGACCCGACGGTCGTCGGCCACAGCACGGGGGGCCTCATCGCGGCCCACCTGCGGCCCGAGCGGGCCGTCTACGTCAGTCCGTGGTGGGCCTTCTACGGCGAGAAACTGCGCGGCTGGCTACTGGAGTGGGGGTCGAAACTCCCCGTCTCGGTGCCGCTCGTCCCAGTCGACTTCGACCGCGAGGAGGTCGGCCCCCGGGTCACCGACCGCGGGTGGGAGCGGGTGCCCGACCGCGTCTCGCCCGCCTTCGTCCAGGAGATACGGGCGGCACAGGCGTCGATGCCGGAGCCCTCCGTGCAGGCGCGGGTCTGTGTGTCGCTCCGCGACACCGTCGTCGGCCTCCAGGGAGTCGGCGACCGGCTACCAGCCGAGCGGATCCACCTCTACAACGGCGGCCACGAACCGTTCGCCGCCGCCGACCGCGGGGCGGCGACGGCCGTCGTCACCGACGCGCTCGTGGCTGTCGAGTGATAACGTCTGACAAGGGTTTATGTACGAGCGGTGCCGACCGACGGATATGGCGGAGGATCACACGCCGTACGACTACGGGGACGCGGAGACGGAGGCCGTCGGGGACGACCCGCCGCAGGAGCAACAGCACGGACTCGACACCGTCATCGTCGACGGGTCGGTAATGAGGTACCGCAGTTACACCAGCGAGGAGTGACCGACCGGGTCGGCGCGGCCCCGGCCCCCGGGACGGTCGTACTCGTCGGCCGTCCCGACGCGGGTATCGCCCGACGAGTACCCGTAGCACCCGCCTGCGGAATCACCTCGCCCTCTCACCGGTAGGCCCCGGTCGATTGTAGCTCCCGCCGACAAGAACTCCCGGGTTATGAAGTACGCCGGCTTCCTCGACGAGTCGTACGAACCCGGCGACAACGACCTCGTCTATGCGTTCCGTATCGCGCCCGGCGAGGACCTCCCGGTCGAGGCGGCGGCCGATGGCGAGTCTCTGGCGTCGCGGGCCGAGGACGTACCTGAGTTGGCGACGATGCTGGAGACGTGGGGCACCGAGATGCCGCGGTGAGAGCGAGGCGACCGAACGGCCACGCCGGTCCCGGGGTCTCGTCCCCGCTTGGACGCCGGCGTCGTGCCCGGCCCACGCTGACGCGAGGCCCGACTGCGCCGGCCGGCGGACTCTCCCCCGGTATCGCGGCGCCGGTCCGGGTCGTTCACGATCCGGCTGCCCGAACTTTCATGTGGAACGGCGTTCCCCGTTAACAAGGATCACCCATGCCGACGAGGGATGAGCTGCTCGACGACATCCGCCGGATGGACGACGAGCTCGACAGAACGCCCCGCGTCGTCGACGTCCTCCATGCAGGCGAGTGCGACCGGGCGGCGTTCCGCGCGGAGTGGAACTCCTGGCGGGCGGCCATCCGGGCCGCCGTCGGCCAGCGGGAGTTCGAGATCACTAGAGCCGAGGTGCTGGCACGCATCATCGAGCTCCACGAGACCGTCGAAGCCGACCCCTCCATTCAGACGTGGGCCGACGAAACGCTGTACACGCCACACGCGATCTACGACGACGCCGGGTTCGACAGCTGGACCGACGCCAAACAGTCCGTCGGTATCGTCATCTGGCACCGGACCAAGACGCGGCAGTTCGACGGCTGACCCCGACAACTGGGAGCACGGCCGGAGGCCAGCCGTTCGCCGGCCGGCCCGGTTCCGGTCAGCCCGGCGTCGACTACATTGTCAGGGGGGTGTCCGACAGCGACTCCAGTTCGTCGGGCCGGTCGTACATGTCGTACTCCATCGGGCCGAACGCCGGACTGTCGAGGGCGTCCATCACGTCCTCGAAGAGCGCGTCGGGGGTGGTCGGCGCGTCGGCGTGCGTCTCGAGGACCGTCTCCAGTTGCTGGGCCTTCTCCTCGGCGTCGTCCTCGTCGCCGACGCCGTCGTTGACGCCGAACCGGCCGCCGGCGTCCTCGGCCGGGAACAGCGGGTCGAGGTCCTCGTCGACCTTCCGGGCGACGCGGGAGCCGACGCCCTGGACCTCGTAGGGGTTCTTCGCGAACGTCTTCAGCTGGAAGACGCCGACCGACGGGTGGCCGAGGAACATGTCCTCGCCGGGGCCGCCGCGGCGGTCGCCGGCGACGGCGCGCCACTCGCCCGCGTCGGCGCCCGATTCGACGACGTCCTCGAGGATGTCCTGCCAGTCGCGGACGCGCATACCCCGAACTCGGTGTCGGGGCTGAATGAAGCTGTCGACTCCGTCATCTCTCGACCCGGGGACCGATAGCGTTTTTCCGTCGAGGGCGCTGGGGGGTAACGTGAACGTACGGGGTCCCGTCGTCGAGGTGCGCGACCTGCGGACCGTCGAGACGTCCACCGGCACGTCCGAACTTGCGGAGGTGCTCGTCCGCCCGGAGCGCGGCGCCCGCGAGCCGACCCAGGTGACGCTGTGGGGCAAGTGGACCGAGACGGCCGACCTGCTGGAGCCGGGAATGGAGCTGCTGGTGACCGACGCAGAGGAGCGGGAGTTCCGCGGCGAGACGCAGTACGCGACCACGGGCGACTCGGCGGTGGTCGTCGAACCGGAGTTCCTCGTCGACGTGACCGACATTCGGGGATGGGTGCAGTGTCCCCGGGTGTACTACCTGAACAAGCTGTCGGGCGTCCCGCTGAAGTACCCCGTCGTGAAAGGGACGGTCGTCCACGAGGTGTTCGGCGACCTGTTGCGCGGCCGGGACCTCGAGGAGAGCATCGACGAGCGGGTGGCGGAGGCGGCGCTGGACATCGGGCTACTCGGGGAGTCGGCCGACGCCGTCGCCGACGACGTGCGGCAGAACGCCGCCGCAATCGAGGGGTGGCTCCAGCAGGGGGCGCTCGGCGAGGCCGATTCGTGGCGCTCCGAGCAGACGCTCATCTCCGAGCGGTTCGGCATCAAGGGCCGGGCCGACGCCGTCCGACGGGGGATGCCCGTCGAGTTGAAGACCGGCAAGAACACCGGCCGGGACCCCCGCTTCCAGGACAAGGTCCAGGCGGCCTGCTACGCCCTCCTTCTGGCCGACGACCTGGCGGAGGCACCCGACACCGGGACGCTCCTCTATACGAAAAACACGGCGCTGGACCGCAGCGAAGCCTCGGGGGACCTCTCGCCCGCGAAGGACTTCTCCGTCGGCTCGGGCTTCCTGCAGTTCGTCCTCCGGGCGCGCAACGAGATAGCGGCCGCCGAGTACGACCTGACGGTGCCGACGGGCTACGAGGCCGACGCGAAGTGCGAGTACTGCTTCGAGCGGGACGCCTGCATGGCCGTCGCCGGCCGCCTCGACCAGGAGTCGAAGGCCGGCCAGGTCGGCGAGCCGATTCCCGAGGCGGAGCGGGCCTACTTCGAGCGGTTCTACCGGGCCATCGAGGCCGAGCGCCGCGCGGTCCACGCCGAGTACCGGAAGCTCTGGGAGCAGACCGCCGAAGAGCGGGCCGACGACGACCGGGCGCTGATAGGCCTCGAGCCGGGCGGGCAGAAGTCGCTCGACGGCGGCCGATGGCGGCTGTCGGCCCGGCGGCCCGGCGACGCCGTCTCGAAGATACGCGAGGGCGACCGGGTGCTCGCCAGCGACGGCCATCCGACCCGGGGCACGGCCGAACTGGCCACCGTCGAGGAACTGGGCGAGGAGGTGGTGGTCGTCGCCGACGAGCCGCTGGAGCTGCGGCGCATCGATGTGTACCCGTCGGAAATCGGCGTCGACCGCCGACTCTCGGCGCTGCACGACGCGCTGCTGCGGGGCGACCCCGACCGGAAGGACGTCCTCTTCGGCCGGCGGGACCCCGCCTTCTCCGTGCCGACCGAGACCTACATCGACAACAACGACGCCCAGAACGAGGCAGTCAACCGCTCCGTCAGTGCCGAGGACTTCGCGCTCGTCCACGGGCCGCCGGGGACCGGCAAGACGTACACGCTGGCCCGGACCGTGCGGGCGCTCGTGGCCGACGGCCAGCGCGTCCTGCTGTCGGCGTTCACCAACCGGGCAGTCGACAACGCCATCGAGGCCCTCGAGGAGCAAGGCTTCACCGACGTCCTGCGGTGGGGCTCGGAGTCGGGCGTCCGCGAGGACATGCAGGCCTACCGGATGGAGCGGGCCGGCGACCCCGACGACCGCGCGGCGACGCTGGAAGGGGCGTCCGTCGTCGCCGCAACCACCGCGGCCTGCGGGTCGCGGGCGCTAAAGGGCCAGTCGTTCGACGTCGCCGTCGTCGACGAGGCCGGCCAGTTGACCGAACCCGGCACGTTCCTGGCAACCAACCTCGCCGACCGGTTCGTCCTGGTGGGCGACCACCAACAGTTACCGCCGGTCGTTCGGTTGGCCAACGAGTCCGACGACGGCGCGGACCTCCAGCGGTCGCTGTTCGAACGTCTCATCGGGGAGTACCCCGAGGCGGGCGTGATACTGGACCGCCAGTACCGCATGAATCAGCGGGTGCAGTACTTCTCCAGCCGGGAGTTCTATGACGGCCAGCTGCGGCCGGCATCGGGGGAGGTGGCGGCCCAGCGACTCGGGGACCTGTCCGGCGTCGATGTCGGGGATCTGCCGCCGGACCTCCGGGACGCCGTCTCCTTCGTCGACCCCGGTGGGGCCGACGAGGGCAACTCCAACCCGGTCGAGGCCGACCGGGTGGCCGAGGTGGTCGCGGCCTTCCGGGAAGCGGGAGTGGCCGCCGTCGACATCGGCGTCATCGCCCCGTTCCGGGCGCAGGTCGCCGAGATATCGCGGCGACTGCCCGACGTGGCCGTCGACACCGTCGACCGCTTCCAGGGGTCCGCAAAGGAGGTCATCGTCGTCTCCTTCGTCGCCACGGGCGAGCTCGACAGCCCCATCTTCGAGGACTACCGCCGGGTCAATGTCGCGCTGACGCGGGCGAAGAAGGCGCTGGTGCTGGTCGGGGACGCCGAGGCGCTCGGGAGCGTGCCGTTCTACGAGCGGATGTTGGAGTGGGCCGGGAAGCCGAGCGACAGCGAGGCTTCCGGGTGAGCGAACGGGGAGCGGAGCGACCCGTGAGGTTGGGAGGCCAAGCGACAGCGAGGCCTCCCGCCCGGCGAACGGGGAGCGAAGCGACCCGTGAGCAGCGTGAGTTGAGCAAAGCGAGACTCACGTTATGGCGAGCGGGGAGGCAAAGCGACCCGCGAGCAGCGTGAGCCGAGCAGTAGCGAGGCTCACGTTACAGCGAGCGTCGACGGCAGGAGCCGCGAGATGGGGAGGCCGAGCGATAGCGAGGCCTCCGGATGAGCGAACGGGGAGCGAAGCGACCCGTGAGGTAGGGAGGCCGAACGGTAGTGAGGCCTCCAGCCCGGCGAGCGAGGAGCGAAGTGACCCGCGAGTAGCGTGAGTCGAGCGGTAGCGAGGCCTCCAAATGAGCGAGCGGCGGCCGGTCAGAGGCCCTTCCACATCTCACGGTGCGGAATGCCGGCGTTCTCGAACTCCTCGCTTGTCACCTCGTAGTCGAGTCGCTCGTAGAAGCCGACGACGGGGACCTGTGCGTGCAGGACGACGGACTCGTAACCGTCATCGGCGGCCGCCGTCTCGACGGCGTCCATGAGCCGCCGACCAATGCCGGCACCGCGTTCGGGCTTGAGGACCGCGACGCGTTCGACCTTGGCCGTCGAGTCGTCGTACGGCCGAAAGCGGGCGGCGCCGACGGACCGGTCGCCGTCGTAGGCCACGAAGTGGGTCGCCGAATCGTCGTTGCCGTCCACCTCGAGGTGCTCGGGGACGCCCTGTTCCTCGACGAACACCGCCCGCCGGACGGCTAAGGCGTCGGCCAGTTCGTCGTCGGTCTCGACCCGTCGTGCCTCCACGGTGGGCGTTGCGTTCGCAGGCCAGTAAGTCGGTCGGTCGCGCCGTCGGTGGCACCCAGTATTAAGACTCTCAGGCGAGTACGTTCGAGTGCTATGGAGCTAACCTGGCACGGTCACTCGACGTGGCACGTCTCGGTCGGAGACACGGACCTGCTCATCGACCCGTTCTTCGAGAACCCCAAGACCGACACGAATCCCGAGGAGCTGGACCCCGACTACGTGCTCCTGACACACGGCCACGCCGACCACGTTGGCGACGCCGACCGTTACTCCGGGGCGACGCTGGTAGCGGTGCCGGAACTCGTGGGCTACGCCACGGACAACTTCGGCTACGAGGACGCCGTCGGCGGGATGGGCATGAACCTGGGTGGCACCGTCGAGTGCGGCGACGCGTGGGTGACGATGACCCAAGCGGCCCACACGAACGGCATCGAGACCGGACGGGAGTCGTCGGCGGGCGTTCCGGCCGGGTTCGTCGTCTCCGACAGGGAGCCGACGCGGGAGTCCGACCCCGACTGCACCTCGTTCTACCACGCCGGCGACACCAGCCTGATGGTGGAGATGCGCGACGTCATCGGGCCGTTCCTCGAACCGGAGTTCGCGGCACTGCCGGCCGGCGACCACTTCACGATGGGGCCGGGCGCCGCGGCCGTCGCCGCCGACTGGCTCGGCGTCGACTACGCCGCGCCGATGCACTACGACACGTTTCCGCCGATCGAACTCGATACCGAGACGTTCGAGCACGAGCTTCAGGCGACCGGCGCAGAGGCCGAGGCGGTCGTCCTCGATGGCGACGAGTCGTTCACTATCTGAGAGGGCTGTCAGCCCTCGTTTCCCGAATCGACCGCTTGATGTCGGTCGGTCGTCGTGGAGCTAATGCGCACCGGTCGGCGCGACGACGCGACCGCGGTCAGCCCACCTTTTTGTACGTCCCGGGCGAAGCCCAGAACGCAATGGCCGACATCCAGACCACCACCGTCAACGAGGAGAAGTTCCACGCGCTGAGCCGTGCCGGCGACTTCGAGCTGAGCATCGACGCCACGGGCGCCGAGGGGCCGAGCCCGAACGAAGTGCTCGTCGCCGACTACGCCTCCTGTTTCACCTTCGCCTGCCGGGCGGGCGCTCAGCGCGAACTCGACTTCGAACTCGGGAAGGTCGAAACGGAGGCCGAGGCCGACCTGGACGACGATGATGACCTCACGGCAATCAGCTTCCATATGCACGTCGAGGCCGATCTCGACGACGGCGAGGTCGAGGACCTGCTGGACCTCGGCGAGGACATCTGCCACGTCCGCGACTCCCTGAAGGAGTCGCTGGAGGCCGACGTCGACGTGACGACCGACGCCTTCTGATACTACCGGCCTAATTCGTTCAAGATTCTTCGGCGATATCCGGTCGGATACCGTCCACAGCCCCATTTTCCGGACGGGACCGCCTTACGTAGTTACAGCCGGCGGTACGAGTCGGGGCCCCGAGAGCCACCGACCCCCCGGGTTTCGACGCGCCAACCCGACGACAGCGACCGCTCCGGTTGTCGTCGGGCGCTCGCCGCCCTACGAGCCTCATAGTGGTTACTGTATTTGTTCACTGGTACGACCGCACGAAGACGTGCGGTCGATATTGAAATAACGTACAGTAGTCACTATCAGGCCCGCCGCCACTCCTCCAGCGTGAACTGGTCGTACTCGGTGTTGTCGATTAGTTCCCACTCCTCGCGGTCCCACTCGGGGTACGTCGAATCGCCCTCGTACTCGCCGGGCACGCGGCTCAGCACCATCCGGTCGACGTGGGGCTGGAACAGTTCGTAGATGCCGCCCCCGCCGAGCACGTACGCGGTGTCGGCACCGAGCGACGCGGCGATGTCGACCGCTTCCTCGACGCCGGCGGCGTGGCGTGCCGATGGCTCTTCGAAGAACCGCTCCGAGCGGCTCAGGACGACCTGTGCGCTCCCGGGCAGGTCCTCGCGCATCGACTCGAAGGTCCGTCGGCCGAGGACGACGGGTGACCCGGCGACGCGCCCCCGGTACTGGCGCTTGTCGGCCGGAATGGATGGCCAGGGGAGCTCCCCATCGTTGCCGATGACCCCGTTCTCGGCGACCGCGGCGACCGAAACCAGCTCCATACCGCTCTTTGTCAACCGGGCCTCATATGGGTCCCGTTCGGCGAGGTTCGCGACGCCGCGCTGCCGGCGAGACGGGGCCGCCTCGGCGCGTTCAGTCGATGAGTCCGGCCTCGTGGAGGTGCCGTTCGAGGGCGGCCTCCGTCTCGAAGGATTTCTCGCAGGCCTCACAGACGTGTTCGTCGTCGGTGTCGCCGCCGTCTCTGTCGGTCATGGCTCCGCCTTGCATGTCAGCCATAATGAACGTAGCGGCTCCCCGTCTCGCAGTGATCGTCGTGACTGCGTATCGATTCGACCGCACGAAGGCGTACGGTCGATACCGGGATGAGTCACGACAGCCAGCGTCACTCGGGCAGTTCGTCGGCGGCCTCGCGGAACAGGCCGTCGAGTATTTCCGGCGTCGTCGGGTGATAGGCCCGGTCGGGCACCTCCCGGACGTCCAGTCCCATCTCGACGATTACCTGCATCGTCTTGGCCATCACGTCCGCGTGGTAGTGCAACCCCTGATAGCCGAGGACGGTGCCGTCGTCGCCGACGACGAGCCGCGCCAGCCCTTCCGGGACGTCCTTGGTCTTGAAAACGCCGTCCTGTTCGGCCTCGCGGGTGACGACGACGGGGTCGAGTCCCGCCGTCTCGGCGCTCTCGGCCGAGTGGCCAACCCGGACGAACGGCAGCACGCCGAGCCCCGAGAACATCACGTGGTGGTGGACGTTGTCGTATTCGAGGAGCGGTTCGCCCCGCCGATGGCGGCGAACGTTGTCCGCGACGAGGTGGCCCTGTTCCTTCGCGACGTGCAGAACCAGTTCCTTGCCGTTAGCGTCGCCGACGACGAACACGCGCTCGGCGTCGCGCGCCTGCATCGTGTCGTCGACCCACCCGGGTCCGGGGTCGAGCGCCGTCGCCCCGAGGTTCAGCGTCGAGAGCGCTGGCTTCCGGCCGGTGAAGGTGAACAGCTGGTCGGCCTCTATCTCCCGGTCGGTCCCGTCGTGGTCGACGAACAGCCGGACGCCGCCGTCCGCCGTCGCCTCGACCCGCTGCTCGCTGGCGTGGGTGAGCACGTTGACGTCGAAGTTCTCCCGGTAGTACGACAGCAGCTCGTCGCCGAAGAGGGCGTCGGCTTCGTCCAGCGGGCGGGCGTCGTGTTCGATGACGGTGAGGTCCATCCCGGCGGCCTCGCTCAGGTACGGCACCAGCTCGATGCCGACGTACCCGAACCCCATCACGACGCCGGAGTCGCCGAAACTCGTCGCGTCGAGGACGTCCGCGCTCGTGTGGAAGTCCACGTCGTCGATGCCGGGGAGGTCGGGAACGTTCACCGAGGACCCGGTGGCGACGACGACGTAGTCGGGGTCGAGTGTCCGGCCGCCGGCGACGACGCGCGGCGTCTCGCCGTCGCTCTCGACGAACCGGCCGGTCGCGGGCAGGAACTCGACGTTCTCGCGCTCGGCGAGTCCCTCGACCGCCGCGCGGCGGTGGGCCGCGAACGCGCTCGTGTGCTCGTTCTTGCGGTCGACGACAGTCTCGAGGTCGACCTCGGGCAACGGCCCCCGGAGTCGGTCATCGTGTCGCGGGAGGAACCGATGCTCGGCCGCCGACAGGACTTCCTTGGAGGGCATACAGCCCCGGAGGATGCAGAGGCCACCCCCTGGGTTGCCGTCGTCGATGAGCGTCAGCTCTACGTCCGGAGCGTCGGCGAGACGGTCTGCGGCCGCGACGCCGGCGCTTCCGTAGGCGCCGAGGATTGCGACGTGATCGGTCATACGTGAAGTCGGGAAAGCGGACGCATAATCGTTCGGGGCGTGTGTACGTCCGGGTCCGGCCTCGCGCCACGGCTCGCGCCTCGGGTTTTTATCCCTCCGAAACCCTACCGGCGTTCATGAGCGAGTGGCAGGACATGATAGTCGGTGCCCGCATGCAGGTCGACGAGGAGTTCTCCGCGCAGGTCGACCAATCGCCGTTCTCCAGACAGGAGTGGGGCCTCATCATGACCGCGACCTCCTTCGACATCGAAAATCCCGACGACGAGGCGGCCGCCGAGCTTGTCGCCGACACCTCCGAGATACCGACCATCATGCCCGAACTCGAGAAGGTGTCGGAGATGGGGCCGATGGGACAGCCGCAGGAATCCGATGGCGGCGGCGGCCTGCTCGGGTCGCTGCTCGGCTCGCTCGGACTCGGCGGCGACGAGGACGACGGCCCCAACGAGGAGAAGGTGTCGGCCGCCGAGTCGATGGTCACCGCCTACGCCGACGAGCTCCAGGTCCACCTCGAGGAGGAGGGCCGGTGGGGCGAAGTACGGGCGGCCGCGGCCGCCGAACTCGAAGAGTAGCTACAGCGCCGCGAGTACCGCCGCGGTCACGTCCTCGGTGGTGGCGTCTCCGCCGAGGTCGGGCGTCCGGGGTCCGTCCGCGAGGACGCTCTCGACGGCCGACCGAACCGCCGTCGCCTCGGACCCGTAGCCGAGGTGCTCCAGCAGCATCGCGCCGGACAGCACCGTCGCCGTCGGGTTGGCAACTCCCTCGCCCGCGATGTCGGGCGCCGAGCCGTGGACCGGCTCGAACAGCGCGTTGTCGGCGCCGACGTTGGCGCTCGGCAGCAGCCCGAGTCCGCCGACGAGTCCAGCGGCGAGGTCCGAAAGCACGTCGCCCGCGAGGTTCGGGCAGATGACGACGCCGTACTCCTCGGGTCGCTCGACGAGGTGCATCGCCAGCGCGTCCATCAGCGCCGTCTCGTAGTCGGCGCTCGCGGCTCCACTGCTCGCGCCGTCCGTGGTGCTTCGCCCCGCGCGCTCTTCGGCGACGGCTTCGACCGCCTCGAGGAACTGGCCGTCCGTCGTCCGCATCACGTTGACCTTGTGGGCGACAGTTACCTCGTCGTAGCCGTTATCGGCGGCGTACTCGAAGCCGAACTCGGCGATGCGACGGGATGCCCCCTCGGTGACGACGCGGGTCAGCGTCGTCACGCCGTCGGCAATCTCGTCCTCGATGCCGGCGTAGACGCCCTCCGTGTTCTCCCGGACGAACACGAGGTCCGTCTCGGGGCGGAGCGCGTCGACGCCCGGGTACGCCCGGGCCGGCCGGACGTTGGCGAACGAGCCCACGGCTTCCCGGAGCGGAAGGATGACGTCGGCCGCCGACTCGCCGGCCGCGCCGAACAGCGTCGCATCGGCCTCGCCGGCGCGGCGGTACGTCTCCTCGGGCAGCGCCTCGCCCGTCTCCCGTTTCACGTGGTCGCCAGCCTCCGCGTGGTAGAACTCGAGGTCGGCGACGGCCGAAAGCACCTCGACGGCCGCGGGCACCACCTCCTGGCTGATGCCGTCGCCCGGCACCACGAGCACCGACTCAGTCATTGCCGTGTCCCTTCCGCGGTTCGGGACCGTCGACGTACGGGAGCGAGGCGGCCGTCTCCGCGATGGCGTCGGTGTTGGACTTCATCAGCGCGGTCGTGTCCCAGATGCCCTCCACGAGCGCCTTCCGCTGTGCGTCGTCCACTTCGACGTCGACGACCTGGTCATCGTAGGCGACGGTCTCTGCGGCGACGTCGATCTCGATCTCGGCGTCGGGGTGCTCCGCGACCCAGTTCTGTAACGCCCGTATCGTTTCGGTGTCGGCCGTAACGGTCGGCACGCCGAGCGCGAGGCAGTTGCCCGCGAATATCTCGGCGAACGACTCGCCGATGATGGCGTCGATGCCCCACCGCACGAGCGCCTGCGGGGCGTGCTCCCGCGAGGAGCCACACCCGAAGTTGGCGTTGACGACCATGACGCTCGCGTCCTGGTACTGCGGCTCGTTGAACGGGTGGTCCTTCTCATTGTCCTCGTCGGTGAACCGCTGGTCGAAGAAGGCGAACTCCCCCAGCCCGTCGAAGGTGACGACCTTCATGAACCGGGCCGGAATTATCTGGTCGGTGTCGATGTCGTTGCCCCGGACTGGGACCGCCGTCCCCGCGACGTGGTCGACGCTGGGAATCTCCGTTCCGTCGGCCTCGCGGCTCGCGTCGCTCTCCGCTCGGCCGTCCGAGGAACTCCGTTCTTCGCTCGTCATTGTGCTTCGACCTCCGCCTTCGGCAGCTCGCGGACGTCCATTATCTCGCCCGCGACGGCGGCGGCGGCGACCATCTCGGGACTCATCAGGACGGTCCGGCCATCCTTCGAGCCCTGCCGGCCGACGAAGTTCCGGTTCGACGATGAGGCACAGGCCTCGTCGCCCTCCAGCTGGTCGTCGTTCATGCCCAGACACATCGAACAGCCGGCCTCCCGCCAGTCGAAGCCGGCCTCGCGGAAGGTCTCGTCGAGGCCCTCGGCCTCGGCGGCGGCCTTGACCCGCTGACTGCCGGGGACGACCATCGCCCGGACGGAGTCGTCCACCGTGCGGCCCTCGACGATCTCGGCGGCCGACCGCAGGTCACGCAGCCGGGCGTTCGTACAGGAGCCGAGGAACGCCACGTCGACGTCGTAGCCGGCCATCGTCTCATCCGGTTCGACGCCCATGTGCTCCTGCGCACGGCGCGCGGTGCCCCGCTCGTCCTCGGGAAGGGCCTCCGGTGCGGGAATCGCCTCGCTGATGCCGATTCCCTGACCGGGCGTGGTGCCCCAGGTGACGACCGGCTCGATTTTGGAGCCGTCGACGGTGACGACGTCGTCGTACTCGGCGTCCTCGTCGCTACGGACCGACTCCCAGTAGGGCTTCAGCCGCTCGAACCGCTCGGGGTCGTCCGCGAAGGCGTCGGTCCCCGCGAGCCACTCGTAGGTGGTCTCGTCGGGATTGACGTAGCCCGCGCGGGCGCCGCCCTCGATGGACATGTTGCAGATGCTCATCCGGCCTTCCATGCCGAGGCTCTCGATGGCCTCACCAGCGTACTCGTACACGTAGCCGACGCCGCCGTCGGTGCCGAGCCGTCGGATGATGGTCAGGATGACGTCCTTGGCGGTGACGCCGTCGCCGAGTTCGCCGGTGACCTCGATTTTGCGGACCTTCTTCTTCTCCATGGCGACCGTCTGGGTCGCCAGCACGTCCCGTATCTGGGAGGTGCCGATGCCGAACGCCAGCGCGCCGAAGGCGCCGTGCGTGGCGGTGTGGCTGTCGCCGCAGACGACCGTCATCCCGGGCTGGGTGAGGCCCTGCTCAGGCCCGATGACGTGGACGATGCCCTGGTCGCCGGTCGTCGGGTCGTCGAACACGATGCCGGCATCGCGGATGTTCGCCTCGAGTTCGGCCATCATCTCCTCGGCGGCATCGTTGGCCAGCGGCCGCGACTGGTCGTCGGTCGGGACGATGTGGTCGACCGTCGCGTGGGTCAGGTCCGGGCGGGCCACCTCGATGTCCCGCTCTCTGAGCATTCCGAACGCCTGCGGGCTGGTGACCTCGTGGATGAGGTGCAGGCCGACGAACAGCTGGTCCTGGCCGTTGGGCAGCGTCGTCACCCGGTGGCGCTCCCAGACCTTGTCGTACAGCGTCCCCTCACTCATCGGCTGCTCCGCGGTCGTAGGCCGCCTGGGCGCCGTCTGCGTCGCCCGGCGGCTCGTGGGCTACGTCCTCCATGGTCTCTTTGTCGACGTCGCGCTCGCTGTCGTCGGATGCTCCCGCCTCCGACGAGGCTCGGCTCCCGGCGTCCGCCTTCCCGCCGTCCGCGGCGACGGCGCGGCCGCGGCCGTACGTCTGGGTGTCGCCGAACACCTGCCCCGTGTAGGGGTTGGTGTGGCTGACGTCGCCCAGCTCCGGGCGGTAGTCGGTGCGCTCGGTCGTCGGTCGGCTCGTCGTCCGTCGGGTGTTCTCTGTCATCGTGTCGTGTGGGTCGCGGTCGGTCATGTGGCTATTCGTCCCCCCACGCGAACAGCGCGCGCAGGTCCTCGCCGACGTCCTCGATGTCATGATCCTTCTCGGCGGCCCGGAGCTGCTTGTAGCTCGGCCGGCCGGCCCGATTCTCGGTTATCCACTCGCGGGCGAAGGTGCCGTTCTGGACCTCCTCGAGCACTTCCTCCATCCGCTCGCGGGCATGGTCGTCGACGATGCGGTCCCCCCGCGTCAGCCCGCCGTACTCGGCGGTGTCGGACACGGAGTCCCACATCTCGCCGTTGCCGCCCTCGTACATCAGGTCGACAATAGGTGACGCCGCCACACAGCACCGCCTGCTCGCCGAAGAGGTCGGTTTCGGTCTCCTCGCGGAACGTCGTCTCGACGACGCCCGCCCGGGTACAGCCGACGGCTTTCGCGTACGCGAGGCTGATGTCGTGGGCCTCGCCGGTGGCGTCCTGGTACACCGCCAGCAGGCCGGGCGTGCCCTCGTCGTGCTCGTAATTGCGCCGGACGAGATGGCCTGGCGACTTCGGGGCCACCATCGTCACGTCGACATCCTCGCTCGGCTCGATCTGGCCGTAGTGGATGTTGAACCCGTGGGCGAACTGCAGCGTGTCGCCCGGTTCGAGCGCGCTCTCGATGGTCTCGTACACTGCCGGCTGGACGGTGTCGGGCACCAGCACGCTGACCACGTCGGCCTGCTCGGCGGCGTTGTGCGGGGTTGCCACCTCGAGGCCGTCCGCGCGGGCGGCCTCCCGAGAACTCGACGACTCCCGGAGGCCGACCACCACGTCCACCCCGGAGTCGTCGAGGTTCTGGGCGTGAGCGTGGCCCTGGCTGCCGTAGCCCAGGACGGCCACGGTCCGGTCGTCGAGTACGGTGCTGTCGGCGTCGTCGTCGTAGTATATTTCTGTCATGTGTGTGTCTCGTCGACCCGTGCGGTCTCTATCTCGCCGCGCGCCAGCGCCGCCTGACCGGTCCGGGCGATCTCCCGGATGCCGAACTGCTCGTAGGCGTCCAGCGCGTCGTCGATCTCCCTCTCGTCGCCGGTAATCTGAACGGTGATGGTCCACGGCCCCGCATCGAGCGTCTGACCGTCGTACATCTCGGTGATGGCCTGGACCTTGTCCGGCTCGTTGCCGTCGACTTTCACGATGACCAGCTCGCGGGCCACAGGGTTGGCGTCCAGCTCCCGGACGTGGACGACCGGCAGCAGCTTGTTCAGCTGCTTTTTCGCCTGCTCGATGCCGGGGTCGGGCTCCTCGACGACCAGCGTGATGCGGGAGTAGCCCTCGTTCTGGGTGGGGCCGACGGTCAACGATTCGATGTTGAACTGCCGGCGGTGGAACAGCCCGGACACGCGGGCCAGCACGCCCGGCTCGTCCTCGACGTACGCCGAGATGATGGTCCGGCGAGGCTCATGCTCGACGCCGACCTCGGGGTCGACGCGGATACCCTGGGAGTTGCGCCGGCCGACCGGCCGCTTGCGCTCCTCCGGGGGCGAGCCCTCGAGGCCGTCCCGCCGGGTGTTCTGGTTGCGGCTCACAGCTGGTCCTCCGCCAGCGCGAACAGGCCGTTGTCGCCGCCGCTGGGCACCATCGGGTACACGTTCTCGTCGGGGTCGATGTGGGCGTCGACGACGCTCGGGCCGTCGTACTCCAGGGCCTCGGCGACCACCG
>PXSE01000133.1 GCA_003022905.1 Halobacteriales archaeon QS_9_68_42 | reverse complement strand
TCCCCCAGGTGTAGATGCTGCTGCCGAACTGCGGGGCGACGATGCGGCCCGCCAGGATCTCCAGGCCCATGCTGGCGACGCCGGAGACGAACACCGCGACCTCGGGTTTTCTCACTGCGAGCGAGCCGACGCCGCCGCTCATCGCGGCCCGGTGGGTCGTCCTCTCGCGCGTCGGTCGCCGCCCGGTCCCGCTCGCCGCCGGCCGCCGCCGGCCGTCGTGGCCGCCCGAACCATGGCCCTCGTAGGGACCGGACGCAGTTGAATGACGGGGGCCGGATGGCAAGCGTGTTACCGCCGGAACCCGGAGGACCGACAGTGAGCCTCATCGACGACGCCCGCGCGATGTTGGAGTCGGGGCCGGTCTGCGATTCGTGTCTCGGCCGCCCCGTCGCCGACCGGAGCTTCGGGCTAACCAACGCCGAGCGCGGCCGGGCGCTCCGGACGGCCGTCGCCCTGACCGACGACGAGCCGTTCGAGCGCCCCGACGACTGCTGGGTCTGCGAGGGACTCTGTTCGCGGTTCGACGACCTGGCCGACCGGCTCGTGACGGCGCCGGGCGACACCGAACTGTTCACTTATCAGGTCGGCACGCGCGTACCGCCGCTGCTCGAGGAGAACGACCGGCTGCTGCGGGAGGAGGCCGGTCTCGACCCCGACGCCGGCGAGGAACTGAAGACAGAACTGAACCGGGAGGTGGGCCGCCGGGTCGGCGCCGAACTCGACGCCGAGGTGGAGTTCGGCCGGCCCGACGTCCAGTTCCTGCTCGACCTGGAGGCCGACGAGGTGGAGGTCCAGCGCAACTCCGTCGCGGTCTACGGCCGCTACCGGAAGCTCGAGCGGGGCATTCCCCAGACCGAGTGGGACACCTACGACGAGAGCGTCGAGGAACTGATCGCGCCGCCGTTTCTGAGCGCGCTCCGCGGGACGGAGGCAGTCTTTCACGGCGCCGGTCGCGAGGACGTCGACGCACTGATGCTGGGGGCCGGCCGGCCGTTCGTCCTCGAGGTGAAGAATCCGCGCCGCCGGACGGCCGACCTCGCGGAACTGCGGACGCAGGTCAACGACAGCGAGAAGGTCGAAGTCGAGGCCCTCGCGTTCGCCACTCACGAGATGGTGGCGCGGGTGAAGGAACTCGACGCGACGAAAACCTACCGGGCGACCGTCGAGTTCGGCGACGCCGTCGCCGAGGACGAGTTCGCGGCCGCGCTGTCGGATCTCGACGGCGTTACCGTTGACCAGCGGACGCCCAACCGGGTCGATCACCGGCGCGCGGACAGGGTCCGCGAGCGGCGGGTGCTGTCGGTCGACGGCCGCCTCGAGGACGACCGGACCGCCGTCGTCGACGTCCACGGCGAGGGCGGCCTCTACATCAAGGAACTGATGAGCGGCGACGAGGGCCGCACGGAGCCGAGCCTGGCGGGCGTTCTCGGGGTCGGCGCAACGGTGACGGCCCTCGACGTGCTCGATGTCGAGGGCGTCGAGGAGCCGTTCCTGACCGACGAGTACCGCCGAAAGCGGGACGATGAGCCCGTCGTCGCCCCGGACTGACACCCTGGGTGAGCGAGCGCCGCCGAATCCCCGGCGCTCGCTCCTCGGACGGGACGTATCGCCGCCTCAGATGTCAACCCGACCGGGGGTTTATTATCGTCGTCGTTCCTATGCCCCGACGAGCAGCCCCAGGAATGAGCAACGACGTCATCCTCGTCGTCGAGGACGAGACCGAACTCGCGGACCTGTACAGCGGCTGGCTGTCCGAGCGCTACCCAGTCCGGGTCGCCAACGACGGACCCGGAGCGCTCGAGGAGTTCGACGAAGACGTCGAGGTGGTACTCCTGGACCGCGAACTGCCGGGGATGAACGGCAAGGCGGTCCTCTCGATGCTGCGGGACCGCGGAGCCGACTGTCAGGTTGCGATGGTCACCGCCGTTGACCCGAACGTCGACGTCGTCGAGATGGGCTTCGACGCCTACGTCACGAAACCCGTCCGCGAGGACGAACTGTTCGAGCTCGTCGACCACCTGCTGCACCGGCGCGTCTACGACGAGAACGTCCGCAAACTGTTCGCGGCCATCTCCAAACAGATCGCCCTCGAGAGCGAGTACTCCCGGAAGGAGCTGGCCGAGGACCCACAGTACCAGTACCTGCTGGCGGAAATCGAGAAGCTCCGCGAGGAGACGGCCGACCTCGCCGAGCAGTTCGACGACGAGAACTTCCGGACCGCGCTGTCGTCGCTGCAGTAGCTTCGCGGTTTATCCGGGCGGATTCAGCGTCTCCCGGGGGTCACCAGCGTACGAACGTCCCCGTTCGATTTTCCCGCCCGAGAGTGGCTGATCGGCCGGCCGTCGCTCGAGTAAACACGACGAGTAGCCGCGAGCGGAACCTTTTCGAGGCGCAGGCCGGACCCGACGGGCATGGAGTTCGGTGTTGACGAGGCCGGCAAGGGGCCCGTCCTGGGGTCGATGTTCGTCACAGCCGTGCGTGCCCCCCGGGCGGCGGTGCCCGACGGCATCGACGACTCCAAGCGCCTCGCCGACGAGCGCCGTGAGCGACTGGCCGACGGACTACGGGCCGACGATCGGGTCGAGGTCGCTGTCGCGGAGGTGCCGCCGGCCCGCATCGACGCCGGCAACGTGAACGACCTGACGGTCGCGGGCTACGCAGAGGCGCTCTCGGCGGTCGCCCGCGACGGCGACGACGGCCTCTGTGACGCCGGCGACGTCGACGCCGACCGGTTCGCCGCTACCCGAGCGACCCGACCACCCGGCAGTTCCTCCGCGAGCACGTCGAGTCGACCGGCGGCCTGCCGGACTGCGCCCGGGCCTCGTGGTCGACCTGCGATGACCTGCTGGCCGCTCACGAACAGTCCGCTCTCGAGGAGTTCTGACCACGGCCCGGCCCGCCGGCGCCGTTCACGTCCATTTAAGTCGGCGCCACGAGTAGCGCTTTATATGCGCATTCTTGTCGTCGGCGGAACTGGATTCATCGGCGAGTCGCTCTGTGAGGAACTCGACGGCCGCGGCCACGAGGTGACCGCGCTCTCGCGGTCGCCGGGCAACGCGGACCTGCCGGCCGGCGTCGAGGAGGCGATCGGCGACGTGACCGCCTACGACTCCATCGAAGCCGATTTCGAGGGCCAGGACGCCGTCGTCAACCTCGTGGCGCTGTCGCCGCTGTTCCGGCCGGCGGGCGGCGACGAGGCTCACTTCACGGTCCACCGCGACGGCACCGAGAACGTCGTCCGGGCGGCCGAGGCCCACGGCGTCGACCGCATTCTTCAGATGAGCGCGCTGGGAGCGGACCCCGAGGGCGACACTGCCTACATCCGCTCGAAGGGGCTGGCCGAGTCGGTCGTCAGGGACTCGGCTCTCGAGTGGACAGTGTTCCGGCCGTCAGTCGTGTTCGGCGACGGCGGCGAGTTCATCCCCTACACCAAGCGGCTGGCGCCGCCCTACCTCACGCCGTTGCCGGGCGGCGGCAGGACGCGGTTCCAGCCGGTCTGGGTCGGCGACCTGGTCCCGATGCTGGCCGACGCCCTGGAGGGGCGGACGCCCGACGAGGGGACGGCCGTCGAGGCGGAACTCGACGAGGAGTTGACGCCCGCGATTACGCCGGCCGGCAACGACGAGGCGGAGAACCCCTACGTCGGCCAAGTGTACGAAATCGGCGGCCCGACGGTGCTGACGCTCGCGGAGGTGGCGGAGCTGGCCCACGCCGCCGACAACAAGCCCGTCGATATCGTCTCCATCCCGATGCCGTTGGCGAAAATCGGGCTCTCGTCGCTCGATTACGTCCCCGGGAGTCTGCTGGACGCGCTGCCCGGCGTCCCGCGGATGGGCTCGGACCAGTACCGCTCGCTGCAGTTCGACAACACCACCGACGACAACGACATCGACGCCTTCGGCCTCGAGGTCTCGGACCTGCGGACGGTCCCGGAGTACCTCGGCGTCAGCCCCGACGAACTCGAGGCCTGACGGCGCCCCGCGTCCCCGTCCTGTCTGTGAGTTTCGCCCCCAGCGGCCGCGCCGGCGACACGGCGCCGGACCATGGCCGAAAGCTTATCTTTCCGGTGGACGGCTACCCACCGTACACAAGCCCATGAAACTAGCAATGATAGGCTTCGGGCAGGCCGGGGGAAAGATTCTCGACCGGTTTCTGGAATACGACACCACCCGTGGGACGGGTATCGTCGGCCACGCCGTCGCGGTGAACACGGCGAAGGCGGACCTGATGGGCCTCGATTACGTCCCCGAGGAGCACCGCGTACTCATCGGGCAGTCGGTGGTGAAGGGCCACGGCGCCGGCACCGAACCCGAACTCGGCGAGCGGTGTACCCGCGAGGACATGGAGGAGATACAGTCGGCCATCGACCGGATGACGACGAGCGAGATCGACGCCTTCCTCATCATGGCCGGCCTGGGGGGGGGAACCGGCAGCGGGGGTGCGCCGCTCCTGGCCGAACACCTCCAGCGGCTCTACGTCGAACCGGTGTACGGTCTCGGTATCCTCCCCGCGAAGGACGAGGGCGGCATCTACAACCGCAACGCCGCCAAGTCCTTCCAGAACTTCGTCGAGGAGGTGGACAACCTGTTGACGTTCGACAACGACGCGTTCAAGACCGGCGGCGAGAGCCTCCAAGAGGGCTACACGGAGATCAACGCCGAGATCGTCTCCCGGTTCGGCGCCCTGTTCTCGGCGGGCGAAGTGGAGGCGCTGGGCGACGAGGTCGCCGAGAGCGTCGTCGACGCCTCCGAGATAATCAACACCCTCGGCGACTACGGCATCACGTCCATCGGCTACGCCAGCGAGGAGATAGAGACCCGCGACCAGGGGCTGCTCGACAGGCTCCGCGGCGACAACCGGAACGACGGCATCACCTCGGCCGGCGACGACACCAACCGCATCACCTCGCTGGTACGGAAGGCAACGCTCGGCAAACTCACCCTCCAGTGCGAGGTCGACAGCACCGAGCGGGCGTTACTTCTCGTCTCGGGTCCGCCGGAGGCGCTCAACCGGAAGGGGATAGACAAGGCGCGGAAGTGGCTCGAGGAGACAACCGACTGCATGGAGGTCCGGGCCGGCGACTACCCGCTACCCAACGAGGACAAGGTCGCCGCAATCGTCGTGCTGTCGGGCGTGACGGACGTCCCACGGGTCCGGGAGATGCAGCGGATGGCCATCGAGGCCGAGGAGAACGTCGAGCAGCTCCGGGCCTCCAGCCGGGACGACCTCGACGACCTCATCGAATACGGTGACGATGAGGTCTGACGCCCTGATTTCGGTCCTCGTCGTGGGACTGCTGGCGGCCGCCGTTCTCGCCGGTCCCGCCGCCGCCGTCGACAGCAGTCCCCAGGACGTCGCCGAGGAGTCCGAGGCCGGCACCGATTACGAGGCCACTTACGAGCTGACCGACCTCTTTACCGACTTCGAGCGGTGGACGCTGGTCGGCGAGACCAACCTCGAGAGCGTTACCTGGACGGTCACCCAGTACGACCAGGCCGGCAACCAGGTCGCACAGGACTCCTTCGACGGCCAGGAGTTCCAGCAGAGCGTCGACATCGAGACCGGCGTCAGCCGCATCGAGGTGCGGGTGACCGGCACGACCCCGGGCTTCGAAACGCCGACCTACGACCCGCCACAGCGGTTCACCGGCGCCTCGTTCACGCTGAACCGGGAGGGCGGCACCCAGCAGGACATCGACGCCTACGAGGTCCACTACTACACCCAGGAGAGCCGCTCGACCCGCGAGACGCTCGACCGGGCCACGGCGACCGTCGAGGAATCGGGCGACGACCAGTCCCGGGAGACGCTCGACAGCGCAATCTCCTCGTACAACGCCGGCAACTACGACAACGCCAACCAGCTGGCCAACCGCGCCGAGGACGAAGCCGAAAGCAGCCAGCGAACCCAGACGCTGCTGCTGTACGGCGGCGCGGCCGTCGTCATCGGGCTCCTCCTCGGCGTCGGGTACTACGCCTACCAGGCCCGCAAGCAGGACCCGAGCCGCCTCCGGTAGATGGACGTCCTGGTCCCGTTCGCGGCCGACGAGCCCAAGACCCGGCTCGACCCGGTCCTCGGGCCGGACGAACGCGCCGCCTTCGCCCGCGCGATGCTTCTCGACGTCTGTGACGCGCTCGAGGCGACCGGCCGAGAGCCGACGGTGCTGGCGACGGCCGCGGTCGAAGTGCCGTACCCCGTCACGGTCGACGAGCGGCCGCTCACCGAGGCGGTCGATGCCCACGTCGACCCTCCAGCGGCGGTCGTGATGGCCGACCTCGCGCTTTCGACGCCGGCGGCGCTGGAGCGACTGTTCGAGGCTGACGGCGACGTCGTCCTCGCGCCGGGTCTCGGCGGCGGCACCAACGCCGCCGTCGTTCGCCACGACGGGTTCACCTTCGACTACCACGGCGTCTCCGTGCGGGACCACCGCCGCCGGGCCGAGGCGGTCGACGCCGACCTCGCAATGGTCGACTCCTTCCGGCTCGCCGTCGACGTCGACGAGGCCGGCGACTTGGTCGAGGTGCTACTGCACGGCGAGGGCCGGGCCCGCCGGTGGCTACTCGACGCCGGGTTCGGACTCGAGACGACCGACGGCCGGGCGGCAGTCGGGCGGTGAGACGCCCCCGGCAAGGGATGGCCACGACGAGCGATTTAACCCGTCGCCGCCACTCGGTTCGGTCGTGTTCGGCGCCGAGGCCTACGGGGTGGACGTTACCGTCGACGAGCACTCCGTCGAGCGGCTGCTCTCGGTGACGCCCGGCGACGTCGGGGCGGCGCCGGGACTCTCCTACGCGCGCAACGTGTTCGTCCCGCTGACGACCGCCTGCCGGTACACCTGCACATACTGCACCTACTACGACCCGCCCGGGGAGGCATCGTTGCTCCCCCCAGAGGAGGTCCGGGAGATCTGCGAGCGGGGCGCCGACGCCGGCTGTACGGAGGCGCTTTTCACCTTCGGCGACGACCCCGACAACCGCTACGACCGGATCCACGGGCAACTTGAGGCGTGGGGTCACGACTCCATTCACTCGTACCTGCGGTCGGCCTGCGAGATCGCGCTGGACTGCGGCCTGCTGCCGCATTCGAACCCGGGCGACCAGACCCGCGAGCAGATGGCGGCCGTCGCCGAGGTCAACGCCTCGATGGGCGTCATGCTGGAGACGACCGCCGACCTGCGGGCCCACGGCGGCTCCCGGCGGAAGAAACCGGGCCAGCGGCTCCACACCATCGCCACGGCGGGCGAGCTGGGCGTCCCCTTCACCACCGGCATCCTGGTCGGCATCGGCGAGGACTGGACCGACCGCGCGGAGTCGCTTCTCGCCATCCGCAATCTCCACGAGCGGTACGGCCACGTCCAGGAGGTCATCGTCCAGCCGGTCGCCGAGAACGAGCGCTGGCGGCGGGGGTCGCCCGACCTCGGGACGATGCGCCGGGTGACCGCGATGGCCCGGGCCGCCTTGCCCGACAAGGTGAGCGTCCAGTCGCCGCCCAACCTCGCGCCGGTCCGCGACCTCCTGGAGTGCGGCGTCGACGACCTGGGCGGCGTCTCGCCGGTTACCGACGACCACATCAACCCCGACTACGCGTGGCCCGAACTCCGCGAACTGGAGGCCATCGCTGAGACGGGCGGCGTGCCGCTGGCCGAGCGGCTACCGGTCCACGAGCGGTTCGTCGAGGAAAGGTGGCTCTCCGAGCGCATCGAGCGCGAACTGGTGGCCGACGCCGAGGCCGGACGGCGGTATCGGGCCTGCCTGGACTGACGTTGTAGCGAACAGGCGACACGTCGTCCCGGCAGCCCGTGTGCCGCACTCCCGCCTCGTCGGACTGCCGGCCGTTCTCAGGTCACGCGACGTCTGGCGTCGTTTCGATATATAAACCTGAGGTACCGGGAGACGCTACAGCAACGGCGTCCCGTCGGCCTCCGGCCCGAGTTCCGGCCCGACGACGTCGGCGTCGGGATCGACGCGCCGCCGCTTCTCGTAGTCGGTCGACCGCTCGACCGGTACCCGGCCGATGGCGGCTATCATGTCGGCGTACTCCCGGAACGAGCGGAACTCGCCGTAGTCGCCGCCGGCCCGCTTGGTTATCTCCTCCGAGAGGATGGTGCCCATGAAGTCGTCGGCACCGCAGGACAGCATCTTCAGCGCCTGGGCGTCGCCGTACTTCACCCACGAGGCCTGGATGTGCTCGACGTTGTCGAGGTAGAGCCGCGAGACGGCGATCATCAGTTCGTCCTCGTGGACGGAGGCGCCGCCGTCGACCATGCCGCGCTCGGCCAGCGGCGTCTCGTGGTGGACGAACGAGAGCGGGACGAACTCGGTGATGGCGCCGGTCCGGTCCTGCAACTCGCGTATCCGGTCGAGGTGCAGCGCCCGGTGGGCCTCGTTGTCGACGTGACCGTACATGATGGTGGCGGTGGTGTCGAGTCCGACCGCCGCGGCGGCCTCCATGGCCTCGACCCACTCGTCGGCGCCGATCTTCGCGGGACAGATGACCTCCCTGACCTCGTCGACGAGTATCTCGGCGGCCGTCCCCGGCACCGAGTCTAAGCCCGCCTCGCGGAGTCGCCCGAACACCTCTTCGTAACTCCAGTCGGTGCCGCGGCGGGCGTGGTAGGCCTCCTCCGGCGTCATCGAGTGGACGTGGACCCCCTCGCGGTCCATTGCCTCGATCTGCTCGACGTAGGTGTGGGGGTCGACCTCGTAGGCGCCGGGCGGCCGGTAGTTGAGGTCCTCACGGTCGCTCGACTCCAGTGCCTCCCGGTGCTCGTCGTCCAGCGCCAGCGCCGGGTGCAGCCCCGAGACCGAACACACCTCGTAGATACCGCGCTCGACGGCGTCCTCGACGAGTTCGCGGGACTCGGCCGGTGTCCTGGTGAATCCGTCGTGGCTCTCGCCGTTGCCGGCCCGGAACTTCTCGGAGCGGTCCTTGAAGTTGCAGAACAGACAGCCGGTGTTGCAGGCGGTCGTGACGTTATTGTTGAGGTTGGCGACGAAGGTGACCTCCTCGCCGACCACCTCCGCGCGGCGGCGGTCGGCGGCCTCTAGCACGCGCTCCTTGCGCGCCGTGTCGATGCCCTCGCGGTCGCTGCCGGTCGTCAGCAGTTCGACGGCGTCGTCGACATCGAGGCGGCGGCCGTCGCGTGCCTTCGCCAGCGCGTTCTCGAACGATTGGCCGGTCTCCGGCCGGCGCTGGAACTCAAAGCCCTCGCGCGGCACGTTCGCCGACGCCTCGAACGCATCCATACCTGACCCTGCCGCCGGAGGGTAAAAACGGCACGGGGTAGCGGCTATCGAAACGGGAAGCGGTGCCCTGGCCTCCGAGCGCCGCCGGATGGAAAGACCGCCGGACCCGAGGCCCAAGCCTTTTGATAACACGACACAAGCACGCCCACAGATGAAGTACCACCGCGGGGACCCGCTCAGACACGTCGGCGACGTGCCCTCGATGGGCGCCGACCGCTACGGCGGAGCGCTAGCGTTCGAGTACCGTGGCGACGAGTACAGCTACGCGGAGCTCGAAACCCGGTCGAACCGCGCCGCGAACGCGCTGGTCAAGGCGGGAATCGAACCCGGCGACCGGGTGGCGCTGTACCTGGAGAACTCCCTGCAGTTCCCGGAGTCGTTTTTCGGGGTCATCAAGGCCGGCGCCGTCGCCGTGCCGCTGAACCACCGGACGGACCGCGAGCGACTGCGCTACGTCCTTGGCGATTCGGGCGCAGTGGCGCTCATCACCTCCCCCGTCTTCCCCAGCGTCGGCACCGACCTCGCCGAGGGCGTGCCGCTCGCGTTCATCCCCGGCGGCGCCGAGGGCCTCGAGGACTACGACGAGCACGTCGACGCCGCGTCCCCGGCGCTCGACCGGCCCGACCCTGCGTTCGACGACGTCGCCGTCCAGCCGTACACCTCGGGCACGACCGGCGACCCGAAGGGCATGCCGACGACCCATCGGAATAATGATCTGGGTTATTTCTGGAGTCAATAACTTGCGTGTTATGCTCCCGTCACTGCCTCGCGTCTCTTCGCCCCTGACCATCGCCGGGCTCAAAGTGACATACGGTCGTCTGTATTTCGTTGCACTACTGCTTGGGGGGGCTCTCTGGTATATCGATCTAGGAACCGACATTACCGCCCTGGTACTCGTCCTGGGAATCCCCATCATTACCGGGTTGCCGGCACTTGCCGTCCGTGCTGGAGCCGGCGTGGGAGGGAGTTTGTTCGTCGGGTACCTGGTCGGAGTCGTCCCGGCAGTCCATATCTGGTTCGTCGATTACCAACCACGGTTTGCAACCGGTGATACGACCGAGTATCTCATCGTTCTGGTGTGGCTGCTCGTCGAATCGGCTCACCTATACTTGTTCCTAGCAACGTTGGGATTCGCTCTAGGGGCAGAGTGGGTACACCGCACCGAGTCCGAGAGAACCAGGAGCTGGATCGTTACCCGAGCTGTGCTCGGACTCATCCTAACGGGCACTGTATGGCTACTCTGGGAGTTCGTCATGGGGCCGGTACCATACGGGCCTGCGCCGGACTAACCCTACAAACTGCTCACCGAGCAATATTTGCCGGCGTACTGCAAAGCAACCACGTCGCTGTCGGCGGGCGACGTGACGCTGACGAGCAATGTCAGGCAGCTCCAGACGCTCACCGTCCAGCCCGACATGGATTACGAGTGGAACGGACTTGACGACCCGCCGAAATGCATCGACTTCTACGTCGAGACCCGGCTTCCGAACGGTTCGAGCAGTGAAGCGATGTTCGAGCAGGTTGGAACGGAGGGTGAGACAGTCGGCAGCCTGGCGCTGGAGTCCAGCAGCGCGAAATCGTACTCGTTCCAGAACGCGGTCAGCATCCTGAACCACTCCGACATCGACAACCAGGATTTCGAGAAGACCGGCGACGGATGGACCAAGGACACCGCTGTCGACGTGCAGGTTCGGACGGTGCTGACGGACGAGTCCGGCACGACGTACTCGGACACGCCCCAGGCGGCGTTCACCGTCACGCTTACGAACGAGAAGGGCAGCGTCAACAGCGGCGGGACGGCCAACACCGGCGGGTCGGCGAAGTGACGGAGGGCGGCGCGTGTCATTCCAGAGACTGCCCGGGTCGATCGACGCGGTCGCGCGGCCCTACTGGTATCTCCTCGGGATCGGGCTGGCGCTGGTCGCGGCCGCGTTCGTGTTCGCCAGTCGATCGCTCGTCATCCACTCCCGGACTTCTTCGTCGACGCCGGGATTTGCTTCTCCTTCAGGTGGCCGGCTGGGTCGTCCTGATCGAGTGGCTGCGGCTCTCGGGTCACCTCGAATTGACCGACACCGGGTGACCGTCACGTCGACCCGGCGGCCGCCACGCCGAGAGCCGAGAGCGGGCGCAACCGTATGGGTCGGGTGACCGGGGGCACCCGACGGCTGTCACGGCTGGTTTCTCAATACTTATCCCCCCGCCTCGGCTTGTCGTAGGCATGAGCGACATCGTCGTCACGTTGCCGGACGGCTCCGAACTCGAGGTCGCGTCGGGGTCGACGGTCGGGGACGTGGCCTACGAAATCGGACCGGGCCTCGGCGAGGACACGGTCGGCGGAATCGTCGACGGCGACCTCGCCGGCAGGGAGGAACCGCTGGAGGCGGACTGCGAACTCGTCATCATCACCGAGGACTCCGAGGAGTACCTGCGGGCGCTGCGACACTCCGCCGCCCACGTGTTCGCACAGGCGCTCCAGCGGCTCCACCCCGAGGCGAAGCTGACCATCGGCCCGCCGACCGACGACGGCTTCTACTACGACGTCGCCGGCGTCGACCTCGACGCCGACGACCTCGAGAACATCGAGGCGGAGATGTACGACATCATCGAGGCCGACTACGACATCAAGCGCGTCGAGCGGTCCCGCGAGGAGGCCCTTGAGGCCTACGCGGACAACCCCTACAAGCGGGACATCCTCGAGGAGGAAGCCGCGGGCGAGGAGGCGGTCTCGTTCTACGTGCAGGACGACTGGCAGGACCTCTGTCGCGGCCCCCACGTCGAGTCGACCGGCGAGATCGGCGCCGTCGAACTGCTGAACATCGCCGCCGCCTACTGGCGCGGCGACGAGGACAACGACACCCTCACTCGCGTTTATGGGACGGCCTTCGAGTCCGAGTCCGACCTCGAGGACTACCTCGAGCGCCGCGAGGAGGCCGAAAAGCGGGACCACCGCCGCATCGGCCGGGAGATGGACCTGTTCTCGGTTCCGGACCACTCGCCGGGCTGTGTCCACTTCCACCCGCCGGGGATGACCATTCGTCGCGAACTGGAGAAGTACATCCGCAGGAAAAACGACGAACTTGGATACGACGAGGTCTGGACCCCCGAACTGAACAAGGCCGACCTCTGGAAACCGACGGGCCACTACGAGAACTTCATGGAGAACGGCGAGATGTTCGCCTGGGAGCAGGACGAGACCGAGTACGGTCTCAAGCCGATGAACTGCGCCAACCACGCCCACGTCTACCAGGAGGGGCAGTACTCCTACCGCGACCTGCCGGTCCGGTTCTCCGAGTTCGGCACCTGCTACCGGAACGAGCAGTCGGGGGAGCTTTCGGGGCTCCTGCGCGTTCGGGGCTTCACGCAGGACGACGGGCACGCGTTCATCCAGCGCGACCAGATCGAGGCCGAAGTCACCCGGACGCTCCGGAGCATCGAAGAGATATACAACCAGTTCGACCTCGAAGTCATCTACAAGTTGGAAACCCAGGGGGACAACGCGGTCGGCAGCGACGAAATCTGGAACGAGGCGACCCAGGCGCTCCGGGACTCGATGGAGTCGATCGGCCTCGACTACGACGTTGACCAGGGCGAAGCGGCCTTTTACGGCCCGAAAATCGGCCTCAGCGGGCTCGATGCCCTCGGGCGCGAGTGGACCATCGGAACCGTCCAGCTCGATTTCAACATCCCCGAGCGCCTCAATCTGACCTACGTCGGCGAGGACAACGAGAAGCACCGGCCGGTGATGATCCACCGCGCGCTTTTGGGCACCTTCGAGCGATTCATGGGCGTAATGATAGAGCACTTTAACGGCAACTTCCCGACGTGGCTGGCGCCGGAGCAGGTGCGTATCCTGCCCATCTCCGACGACAACCTCGGCTACGCCAAGCAGGTCAAGAACCGGTATCTTGGGGAGTTCCGCGTCGAGATCGAGGACCGCTCGTGGACCATCGGCAAGAAGATACAGCAAGCCCACGACGACCGGGTGCCATACATGCTCGTCGTCGGCGACGACGAGGCGACGGCGGGCACCGTCTCCGTACGGGACCGCTTCGAAGAGGAGCGTAAGGACGTCGACGTCGGGACGTTCCGGGAGCACCTCCGCGCCGAGGTCGACGAGAAACGAATCGAACCGGACTTCGTGGAGTAAACTAACCCACCCTACTCGCTCACAGTTTCTTCTCGCGGACCGCAGGCCCGCTCGAATGGTTCGCGGAACTTCGTTCCGCGCCATCGCCGTTCGCTTCATTGAGGGTGAGGCTTTCGCGTGGACTCCCGCTCTGGCCGGAATCTCCGGCAGGAGGTTCATACTCTCCGTTCGCGTTCAACATCCCGCGATCTGCTCACGGGCGCGCAGCGCCCGTTCGCATGGTCCGAGGGACCTCCGGTCCCTCGCTATTCAAGCGCACGCTTACGGGTGCGCCTCCGCCGTCTCTAGTTTGGTTTCGACGGAGATACCGCAGACCGATATTCCTCGCCGCATTGTAATCAGCGTGATTCTCGTGGCCGCATTTCAGGCACTCGAAGTCCTCGCCCTCGTGGTTATCCGGGTGCGTGAACCCACACATTGAGGCTTGCGGGAATCACGCGCTTCCAGCATAAGAACAGGGACGATATTCGTAGAGAAACAGCGGAGAAATCGTTTGCTTACTTGGAAGATATGAACTGAACAATTCTGCTCAGTACCCCTTGTCATTCACGAATAATAAATCACGCAGGTTTTTATTGATGATTTGCAACGCTATATGTGATAGAACTTCGTCCTGCAACGCGCGATGACGCGTCGAGGATGGCACAGATACAGGTCGCGGCAGTTCAGGAACAGGCTGATGAGTACTATTCCGAGGAACAGGTTGAGCGGTTAGCACCATCCAATCATGGGCCGGAGAATATTGACAGTGCGGTTTTTGACCTCGAAAATCGATACGCGATAATTGCGGAATGTCACGGAGATGTTGCGGGATTTGCCGTTCTCCATTTAGACGAGGGTTATCTCCCGGCACTGTTTGTCGATCCAGAGTACACTGGTCAGAGAATCGGAACGAAACTCATCGCTAACATCGAACGTCGGGCGCAGGAAGCAGGAATTGAGAGCATAGAAACGTATGCTGCTCTGAACGCTGTCGACTTTTATTTGTCCTGCGGATTCAATGAAAAAGAACAAATCAACGCTGGGGAATCAGATATTCCTGCCGTCCGGATGAATAAAACTGTTTAATCTCCATCCGTTGCGGTGGCGCGCCTGCTAGCAGGGAGCGATTAATCTTGTCAAATTCGATATCTTCCGTCAGTCATTAAACGGCCTGCTACAATCAGTCAGACGAGTTCTCAGCAAAAGTTAAAGTCAGACCCCCACCGGTGTACTTGATCGATACGCTCATGTGGGTAAGGGCACGAGCCGCCGATCACGCAGAGCATATCTTTACTATAGCAGTAAATCATTCGTCTTTAACTAGGAGCGAGTCGCAAGGCAGCGACGGGGCGCTGTCAAATTCGTTGGGTAGTCTCACTCAAATCCGCCATGAGAGCGCTCAGCGGGGCAAATGTTTAGCCCGCGGCTACTGGTCCTGCGGGCAGGAGAGGCTTAGTTAAAGACGGACGATAGCAACGGATTGCCAATCAATTCGATAAATGGAAACCGCTGATACTGCCGGCTGTAGCTACGTGAAGCGGTCCCGTCCGCGAGACGAGGTTCTATACGGTGTCCAACCGGATATCGTCGAGAAGTATAGAATTACAGCCGGCAGTACGAGCCGCGTTACTCTCCGGTCTCCGAATCCGTCGTCTCCGCCTGCCCCTCGCCTTCCTCCTTCAGTTCCTCGAGTTCGGCCTCGACGTCGGGGTCAGCGGGTTCGGTGTCGACCTCGGGGGCCTCGGTCGCGGCCTCTTCGCCCCCTTCGGCCTTCAGCGTCTCCAGTTCGGCCTCGACCTCGCCCTCGCGGCGCATTTCCTCGAGTTCGCGGTCGATTTCGTCGCCCTCCGAGAGCGCGCCCTCGAAGGCGCCCGTCTCCTCGAGTTCGTCCATTGCGGCGGCGCGCGCCTCCATGTCCTTGGTGTCCTCGCGGGCGCGTTCGATGGACCGGGAGATGTTGTCCATCTCGTCGCCGGCGCCGGTCATCGCCTCGCTGACCCGGGCGCTGGCCTCGGCGGCCTCGTAGCGGGCCTTCATCGTCTCCTTCTCCGTGCGGAACTGCTCGATGCGGCTCTGGAGTTCGT
>PXSE01000132.1 GCA_003022905.1 Halobacteriales archaeon QS_9_68_42 | reverse complement strand
TCCGGAGTTCCAGGTTTTTCAACCACGGGTCCGAACCCCACCCATGGACACGTTCGACATCGGCGGCGAGTTGACGGTCGGCCGACTCGGCTTCGGCGCAATGCGGGTCATTGGCGAGGATATCATCGGCGAGCCCGACGACCTCGACGAGGCGCGCGCGGTGCTACGGCGGGCGGCCGAGCTAGTCGACCTCGTCGACACCGCCGACTCCTACGGTCCGGGCGTCTCCGAGCGACTCATCGGCGAGACGCTCGCGCCCTACGACGACGTCGCCGTCGCCACCAAGGGCGGGCTGCTACGGAACCGCGGCGGCGAGTGGCTACCCTGCGGCGACCCCGACTACCTCCGGAACGCAACTCTGTGCAGCCTCGACCGCCTCCGGGTCGACACGATCGACCTCTATCAGTTCCACCGCCCGGACCCCGACGTCGAGTTCGAGGCCAGCGTGACGGCGCTTGCAGAACTGAAGGACGACAGCGTCATCGACCACCTGGGGCTGTCGAACGTGAGCGTCGACCAGCTGGAGACGGCCCGCGACCACGTTGAGGTGGCGACCGTCCAGAACCGGTACAACGTCGGCTACCGCGAGGAGGAGCCGGTGCTGGAGGCCTGCGAGGCCTACGACATCGGCTTCATCCCATGGTACCCGCTTGCGGCCGGCGACCTGGCGGACGTGTCGGGGCTCGAAGACGTCACGGCGAATCACGACGCCACCCCCCAGCAGGTCGCGCTGGCGTGGCTACTGGAGCGCTCGCCCGTGATGCTGCCCATCCCGGGAACCGGAAGCCTCGAGCACCTCGAGGAGAACGTCGCCGCCGCGGACCTAGAGCTGACGCCCGAGGAGTTCGAGCAACTATCGTAGACCGCGTGGCGCCGAGACTTCGGGAGGCGCCGCCGTTCAGTCGTGGGGGTGGTCCGGGTCCTGCTCGTCGTCGGCCCGGGGGTCGCGGGTCTCCTCGCCAACGCCAGACAGGCAGGCGCCGTACTTAGCGACGTTCTCTCGAGCCTGCGACAGCGAGACGTGGTCGTAGTCGCTCCGCGTCTCGGGGTGGTAGAACCCCACGAGGTCGTCCAGCCAGCCACGGATTTCGCATATCTCGTAGGACCCCGGCTGGCCGGGCGACAGCGTCCGGTAGCCACAGCACGGACAGAACCCCAGTTCCCGGGAGGCGAGGCTGCTCCCGTCGCCGCCGCCCCGTTCGCGGCCGTCGTCGCCACGGTCCGCCATGCCCCCGTAGGCGCCCGGGTCTTATAATACGGACTGCCGTACCTGTCTCCGGCGAGACCGCACGACGGCGTACAGTCGTACCCGCTATGCTGAATCGGTCAGTACAGGAGAGCCAGGGATAATTTAGTCACGCAAGCGCAAGCATGTGAACACTCATTCTCCGATGACTCGTAGCGGACACATATGGCCCTCAGTGTTCGGGAAGTCTTCTTCGCGTTACCGGCGGAGGTGAGGGGTCCGAAGATGAATCCAGCGAGAACGGGGATGAGGGTCGTTTTGTTCCCGTCCCCGTCGGACTTGTCTATCCGAATTGGCCACGGTGGGTCGGATAGCCAACGAGTCCGTGAACTCGCCAAAATAAGCAAACGAGTAGAAGAAATTGAGGACGAACGGCTCGATAATTAAGCGACCCTACTCGGCAGCCGATCCAGCGACGAGCGTGTCGGACTGGTCGAATTTCAATAGGATCAGATACTCCCCTGCCCGTTCGCTGGATGGTAGATTCGTGGAAGATTCGGTAGAGTCGTTGCTCTCTACGCTATCCGATAGTATACCACCGAACCGTCTCGGGTTTCGATTTCTTTTGTGGTCACAATCCCCTCCTCAACGAGTTCATCGAGAGCCTCATCAACGTCGTCGATAACTATCGTTGTGGCAGTAACGTTCCCAGCAAGGTTGATCAGGCCATCAGCGAGTTTACCGAGTGGGTTCTGCGTCTGATGCATCAGCGCGGGGGTGAAATCAGCACCGAGCACGATTTCGCGCTCGGTGAAGGCCTTGTCTGGTCGTTCACTCAGAAACGAGGTGATGAGGTCCTTCTCGGTCTCGATGGGGCCTTCTTCGTCGTTCGAAACGGGGTCAGCACCGCTAGCATCGACAGCCCCCGCCTCGAACTCGTCGTTAGATATGGGCATCCATGCGTGCTGTATAGAAGGCAACAATAATTAATTACCGGACACCGTGAGTCTCGGAACTTAATAGACGCAGGTGGTATCCGCGCCGTCGTGAACGGTGGAGTTCTCTCCCCGAAAACAACAAGTTCGTCTGCGGTCGAGCTCCGACTCGAAGCGACTGATATTCACGTCTACCTCCCAGCCAATTCACCGGGGTTTAAACGAAAGTTAATACCTACTGAATAGTTCTATGACATTCTCACAATAATTGATATTAGTCCTCCTCCGCGGCGGTCTCCACCTTCCCGGCGTGCTTCTCGAGGTCGGCCGCCAGCTCCCGGGCCTCCTCGGGCGATAGCCGGACTGTCTCGGCGTGGGCCGGCAGGTGCTCCAGTTGCGTGTTGTCCAGTTCCACCTGCAGGCTGACGTGGTCAGGGTTCCGTCGTGGGCTCGTCACGTTCACGACGGCGAAGGCCTCCTCGGTGAACCCGTGGCCCTCGGCCTCCCCGTCCAGCAGGTCGAGCGTCGTGTACGCGTTGACCTTCATGATGCGGTCGACCATGTCGGCACGGACCTCGCGTGTTGTCACTCCATTCAGTCGCTCCTCCCGCTCGCTAGCAAGGAGGCGGCTCGCTCCGCTCGCGCCTCCCTACTCGCGTGTTGTCACTCCATTCAGTCGCTCCTCCCGCTCGCTAGCAAGGAGGCGGCTCGCTCCGCTCGCGCCTCCCTACCTCTCGTCGGTGATACGTTCAGTCGTCCGATTCCGATCGCGGAGCACTCGACCAGCAGAGACGGGCCGGCGTAGCGACGGGGGCCCCAGACACACCCGACCCCTGTCGGAACCAGCGTGCAGGATACGGTGGATACGCTCGGTGAACCTGCCCGACGTGTTCCATCCTGGCCATGCCGGATACGCCTGCGAGGAGTCTCGCCGAAGCCCGGTCGAGACACTCATTGGGGGCCGTGACGTCGGCGCCACCGGCGCGCTCCGAGGCCACTGTTATTTGTTAGCAGTGAAATGAGTTGGTGATGGCAGCATCGAGTCGGAACCTCCTCGGCTTGCGACGGCCGCGGAACCGTACCGTGGGCGCCGTCGCCGCCGTACTCGTCGGGTACGCGCTCGCGTTCGTGGCTCGACTGGGTACCGTGCTCCCCTTCGACGGTCTCGATCTCGTCGCGTTCGCCGTCGGACTCGGGATTGCCGCGTACGCCGGCTGGGCGCGAGGTGGCGCCCTCGCGGGTCTCGGCAGCGTGTTTCTCCTGCTGCTATGGATTAGTTTCATTCCGCCTCTCGTCGCGTATCTATGGGGATTGAAATTCGCTGAGAGTCGGTACACCACGATACGTATGTCGCAGGTACAATATACACCAGAGAAAGAACTCGAAGCAGCAGTCGGTCAGGTGCCGTTTCTGTTGATTGTCGCGCTTCTGTTCGGCGGGGTCGCGTTCCTGCTCGGCGCTGGCGCCAGACGAGCCTTCGGACGGTAAGCGACGCTCCGATACGCCGGCACAGAGCTACCCGTACTACCACCCGTCGGTACTCCCGCACTCTCCGAGTTCGGCGGTGGGATGGTCGTCAGTACGGCTGGCGTACCGGAGTCAATCGTCGCGTCGAGCGGATATCCTCCGCGTAAGTGCTCTGTGCTCGGCATGACGGCCGAAACGGCTCCGAACGCCGGTGACTCCCTCGGCAATCGAACCGCGTCTCGACGCACCGACCCGGTCTCACCGCAACGCCGCTTCGGTACCCCCCGCTCCGCTCGGCGACCACCCTACTCGCGGGTCGCCTACTCGCGGGTCGCTTCGCTCCCCGCTCGCTAGCAAGGAGGCGGCGAGCGGTAGCGAGCCGCCTCCCTGCTCACGGCTCCTTGCGGTCACCATTCGCTACTTCGGGACCCCTCGCTTCGCTTGGCGTCCCGCTACTCGCGGGTCACTTCGCTCCCCGCTCGCTGGTAAAGAGGCCTCCCTTCGGTCCGCTTCCCTACTCGCGTGTCGTCACTCCATTTAGTCGCTCCTCTCGCTCGCTAGTAAGGAGGCGCTCGCTCCGCTCGCGCCTCCCTACTCGAATACCAATACGGTCGCCTCGTCGGCCTCCAGCACGACGACCTCCTCGCCGCTCTCGGCACGCTGTTCCTCGACGACCTCGAACATCTCCGGGTCGACGGTCACCGATTCGTCGCCGAGTTCGAGTTCGACGTGGCCGCTCGTCCGGAGTTCGGCCTGCAGTTCGGCGGGGTCGGCCGCCTCCAGCTGGCCGATGACATCGCCGGCGCGGTCCCGGAACGCCGGCCCGAGTTCGCTGTGCTCGACGTCGACGTCGACGGGCACCATCTCGACGCTGGGGCGGCCCTCCTCGACGTAGACGGGGCCGTTGACGGCCTCCGCGAGGTCGTAGGTGTCGAGCGGTCGGGCCTCCTCGAGGTACACCTCGATGCGGTCGAGGTCGGCGTTCAGCGGCACCCCCTCGTCGGACTTCCAGCCTCGGACCGCGGCGGCGGCGGCGGCGACAATGCGGCCGCGATCGGCGGCCTCGGGACCGGCCGCCGGCGGGTCCGGCCACGACGCGCCGTGGACGCTGTCCTCCGTCGGCAGGTGGTCCCACGCCTCCTCGGTGATGAACGGCGCGAAGGGCGACAGCATCCGCAGTGACGCCGTCAGCGCGGTGCAGAGGGCGTTTTCG
>PXSE01000131.1 GCA_003022905.1 Halobacteriales archaeon QS_9_68_42 | reverse complement strand
CAACAACTTCGGGCTGGTCGGCACCCGCGAGCGCGCCCCGGAGGTGCTCGAGGCGCTCGCGGCCGTCGCGAGCGAGGACGCGGTCCTGTTCGCCGAGAGCCGCAACCCGACCGAGACCGATGAGGAAGACCACCTCGCGTACCACGAGCGCAACCGGGAGCGTGGGCGACTGCCCGGCGCGCTCCGTATCCGGGTCCGCTACCGCCAGTACGCCACCCCGTGGTTCGACTACCTGCTGGCCGGGCCCGAGGAGATGCGGGCGGTCGTCGCCGACACGCCCTGGACTCTCGAGGAGGTCATCGGCGACGAGGACGGCGACTACGTCGGCGTGCTCCGGCCGTAACCGGCCGACTTATCCGGCGCAGACGCCTTCCAGCGGTATGGAGTGTCGGTGCTGTGCGAGCGCACTCGAGCGGCCGGGCGACTACTGTCTGGTCTGTCGGAGCGAAAACGCCGACACCGTCGTCGTCGACTGCGAGCGCGAGCGGGCGACCGTCACCAGCCTGCTCGAGGACGAAATCGTCGGCCAGCGGACGGTTACGACCGCCGTGGGCAACGACGAGCGGTGGGCCCAAACCGAACTCCGCAACTACGCCGGCCGGGTCGCCGACGAGGCCCGGCGGAAGCGGCCCGAGGAGGTGTACGCCGCCGGCGACCGCGAGGTGTTGCGGGCGGTCCGGGGCGAGTTACGCTACCCCTTCTACCGGGTCGGCGACGAGGACCCGATCGAGGCGGTCCGGCGCCGGCGCGGCGACCCGGCCCTCGAGGTGGTCGAGGCCTCCGTCGCCGAGAAACTCGGCGGGAGTCACTCGACGCTCATCGGCGACCGGGACGGCCGCCGCGTCCTCGAGACGGTCGCCGACCACCCGCACGTCAAGAAGATCATCCCCGGGCCCATCGACGCCGGCGGCTCCGGGTCGCAAACCGGCGTGCGCGCCAAGGCCACCCGCGCCGACGACACCGGCAACGTCCGGCTGCTGATACGGGACGGCTCCAGCGTCCAGGAGAACCGCGTGGTCACGACCGCCGGCGAGCGGAAGCTCGGCGAGCACGTCCGGGCGGACCTCAACGACGCGCTGGCGGAGGCGGGGTTCCGCGACTAGTCCGGGGCGGCCTCGCTCTGGACCAGCCATCCGCCCTCGAGGCCGCAGGCCGCCCGGACGTCGAACTCGACTGCCGTCTCGGCGCCGACGCGGTCGCCTCCTTCGACGGACTCGACCCGCAGCGGCACGTCGAGGGTGTCGCCACAACAGCCAACGCCGACGAACTCCTCCCAGACGTCGCCGGGGTTGACGCGCTCGCGGGTTTTCCGGAGGAACGCCCGGAACGAGGGCTTCTCGACCTGCATCCGGCCCCAGTCGCTGAGGTCGGCCGGGTACGACACCACGAGTCGGTCGGCCGTGCCGCTTGATGTCATACCCGAGGTTCGGCGGCCGGCGACAAATGGATGTCGCCGGAGCGGGCGGAAACGTGGGGTTTATCCGTCCGCTGGGCCGACGATACGGTACTATGGCCGAACGAGGTTCGACCGGTAGCGCCGGGCGGTTCGGAGCCCGATACGGCCGGGTCGCCCGCCGCCGCGTCGCCGAGATCGAGGAGGACACCGAGAACGCACAGGTCGACGGCGACGACGTCAAGCGCGTCGGCACGGGCATCTGGGTCAACGAGGAGACCGGCGAGACATTCACCGGCGGCGCCTACCGCCCGGAGACGCCGGCCGGCAAGACCGTCACGCGGTCGATCCGCGCCGCGCTCGGCGAAGACGAGGCGTAAGACATGAGCTACAAGTGCTCCCGCTGCAAGCGCGATGTCGAACTCGACGAGTACGGCGGCGTCCGCTGTCCGTACTGCGGCCACCGCGTCCTGCTGAAGGAGCGGAGCCGCGACGTCAAGGAAGTCGACGTACAGTAGCGCCGTTCTTCTCGTGACTGACCGCCCACACGCGGCCACGCTGACATTCTGTTACCCCGACAGCGACGCCGCCGGCCTCGTCGCCGCGGCCGTCTCCCAGGAGGTCGGCGAGATAGACGGCGACAGGTCCGCGGCGGCGGTCTTCCGCGACGGCGCCGCGGTCCGGGTGAATGTCGGCGCCGATGACTTGGTGGCGCTGCGGGCCGGCCTCAACACCTGGAGTTCGCTCGTCGAGGTCGCAGAGCGGAGCCTCGAGGCCGTCGACGGGTGAGGGGCGTTGCCCGTTCGCGGAGAGTAACAGAAGACGCGACGTTGAGCGACGGCTTCGGCGAACGCGGCACCCGGGTTTCCCGCCGGACCGACAGGCCGGCCCGTATTAGGCGGCCGCGAGGCCCTGTTCGGCCTCCAGCAGCTCGTGGTACCGGTTGCGGATGGTGACCTCGGAGATGTCGGCCACCTCGGAGACGGCCGCCTGGGTGGTCTTCTCGTTGGTCAGAAGCGAGGCGGCGTACACCGCGGCGGCCGCGAGTCCGACCGGCGACTTCCCGGAGTGGACGCCCTGCTCCTTGGCGTTCCGGAGCAGCTTCCGGGCGCGATTCTCGGCCTCGTCGGACAGCTCCAGGTCGCTGGCGAACCGCGGCACGTAGCTCTCGGGGTCGGCCGGCTTGACCTCCAGGCCGAGTTCCCGGACGACGTACCGGTAGGTGCGGGCGATTTCGCTCTTCTCGACGCGGGAGACGCTCGATACCTCGTCGAGGCTCCGGGGGACGCCCGCCTGCCGGGCGGCGGCGTACACAGACGCTGTGGCGACGCCCTCGATGGAGCGCCCCGGCAGCAGGTTCTCGTCGAGCGCGCGCCGGTAGATGACCGAGGCGGTCTCGCGGACGTTCTGCGCTGGCGGGCGTCCAGCGAGTTGCCGTAGGCGTCCTGGTCGCGCCAGTCGATGTTCGTCGACAGCCCCTTGTCGTGCATCATGTTGGTCGTGGGGGCGCCGACGCGGGACTTCTCGTCCTTCTCGGCGCTGTCGAAGGCCCGCCACTCCGGCCCCCGGTCGATTTCGTCGGCCTCGACCACGAGGCCACAGCTCTGGCAGACGGTCTCGGCGCCGCTGGCGGCGAGGTCGCCGTCGCACTCCGGACAGCCGGCACGCTCGTCTCGTTCGGTCGCCGTTTCCTCCTCGGTCGTTCGCGTTCGTGTGTGCTTGTTCATGCTACTGGGCGGGTGCTACCAGGTAGGGGGATACCCCGAAAAGACCCGGTCAGCTATCGATATTAAACGAACGTACGAAAATTATTTAATCTTTGCGTTATTTCCGCGCGTCGGTTCGGGAGAACCCCTCTCGCGCCGGAATCTTCGACGATGTGCGGTTAGTTTATACACTCACTCGCAAGCGGCCGTCTCATCCTCAACGTCGCGGGACTCCTCGACGGCCGCGGTCAGCGAGACGTTGAACAGCAGCGTGGAGGCGACGCCGCCGACGACGGTGACGACGTTCTTGACGGCGTGGTCGACGACGGCCGCCGACAGCGCGACGGCCGCCGGCACCGGCGTCAGCGCCACCACGATGAGCGTGAACGCCCCCTCGTAGAGGCCGATCGGCGACCGTCTGGACGTCGCCGGCGAACCGCTCGACGACGCCCGCGACGTACTCGACGTAGGAGTCGTCGCTGACCCGGCCGAGCGTGGCCCGCACGAGGTTCCGGTCCGAGCGGGCCGTCGCCACGATGAGGCCGACGGCGGCGACGGCGGCGGCACCGACGCCGCCAGCGACGTAGACGGCCGTCCGGCCGCTCCGCTCGGCGCCGCCCGACTCTCCGGCCGCGCCGATGGCAGTCACGTCGACGCCGGCGACCGCGAGCGCGATGAACGTCCCGCCCGCAAGCGCCGCGATGGTCAGCAAGTCGAACACCCGCTCGATGGCCAGCGACGCGAATCCGGACGGGTAGGGGATGTCGCGGCGGGCCTTCACCACGTAGGCCCGGACCCCGTCGCCGAGTCGGGCCGGGAAGACAAGGTTGCCCGTCTGACTGATGAACACCGCCCCAGTGAGGAAGCCGACCCGCTCGCGGTAGCCGAGCTCCGCGAGGATGTCCTGGTACCGGAGGCCCCGGAGCGGCCACGACAGCAGGTACACGAGCGTTGCGAGGCCGACCAGCGCCGGGTCGGCACTGCCCACGGCGTCGAGTACCGCCGAGGGGTCTAGGTACACCGTCATCAGCGCGACGGCGACGAGAACGAGCAGCGTCCCGGCGGCTGTCGTCACCCGGCGGTCGAGGCGCGGACTGATGGCCACCTGCCACCACAGCCGGAGTATCTGACTGCCCATCCCGAAGACATCCCGGACTAGATCGACCGTCGTGTCACCCTTCGGCGCCCACTCGACGGGGAACTCCCGGACGTCGTAGCCGGCCCGCTGAGCGCGGACCAGCACCTCGGTGTCCCAGAACCAGTGGTCGTCCTCGACGTTCTCGAGCAGCGCGAACAGCACCCCGCGGTCGAACGCTTTGAACCCGCACTGGTGGTCGTACATCGGCGATCGGAGGAACAGCCGGACCAGCGAGTTGAATCCGGTGGAGGCGACACCCCGCTCGGGGTTTCGCTCCTGTTCGTTGCCCGGCATCCGCCGGGACCCCGTGGCGACATCGTAGCCCTCCCGGCGGACGGACTCGACCAGTTCCTCGAGATGCTTCATGTCCGTTGCGAGGTCCGTATCGAAGTAGGCCAGCACGTCGCCGTGGCTCTCGCGGAAGGCCTGTTCTAGGGCGCCGCCCCGGCCGAGCCGTTCGTCGCTGTGGACGTGCCGGACCCGGTCGTCGGCGTCGGCCAGCCGGTCGGCGATGTCGGGCGTCCGGTCGTCGCAGCCGTCCTCGGCGACGATGACCTCGAAGGCGCCTGCAGGCAGGAAGGAAGCGAGCGTCTCGAGCGTCACCTCGGCGGTGTGCTCGATGGTGTCCGCCTCGTTGTAGGCGGGCAGGACAACGCTCACCTCCCGGTCGGTCATCGGCCGTGTGTCGGGCAGGCCCGCGTATCAAGGTTCTGTCTTTCCGGGAGGCGGTGTTCAGATAAGCATTGACCGGCAAGCCAGTTTCTGCCGGCCGATCAATTGACTCCTGGCGGACTGAAAGGGCGAGGTACGCTCGGCGAACCCGGACGACGCAAGCACCACAGGGAGCATCGCGACCGAGGAGCGTCGTTCGGAAGATCGAAGATCTTCCGTGATCACGAAAATCTCCGATTTTCGGACGACAGCGAGTCCTGGGAGTCGAGAGTGCCGAGGGCTTTCTGGATTCCTCAATCCGTGTCTGAACACCACTTTTCAGGAACGGACCGCAAGACACCTTACCTCTCCGGACCACCACCTCCCGTGAGGACGTCCCACGAGATACGGGTCGGCGACGCCCGCGAGGCCGACGTCGACGCCGGGAGCATCGACCTCGTGGTTACCTCGCCGCCGTACCCGATGGTGGAGATGTGGGACGAGACGTTCGCCGCCCAGAGCCCCGCGGCCGCCGAGGCGCTTTCGGCGGGCGACGGCGAGGCCGCCTTCGAGGCGATGCACGCCCTGCTGGACGACGTCTGGGAGACGGTCGCCGGCGCCCTCCGGGAGGGCGGCATCGTCGCGGTCAACATCGGCGACGCCACCCGGCGCCTCGACGGGGAGTTCCGGCTGTACCCCAACCACGCCCGCGTCGTCGAGGCGCTGTCGTCGCTCGGTCTCCAGCAGTTGCCGGGGGTCGTCTGGCGGAAGCCGACCAACAGCACCGCGAAGTTCATGGGGTCGGGCACGCTACCGACCAACGCCTACGCGACCCTAGAGCACGAGCACGTCCTGCTGTTCCGGAAGGGGAGCACCCGCGCGTTCCCGCCGAACGACGCCGACCGCTACGCGTCGGCGTTCTTCTGGGAGGAGCGCAACGAGTGGTTCTCCGACTGCTGGGAGATTCGCGGCACCGGACAGGACATCGACGACGGCCGCCGGGAGCGCTCGGGGGCGTTCCCGCTGGAGCTGCCGCTGCGGCTCGTGCGGATGTACTCCGTCCGCGGCGACACCGTGTTCGACCCGTTCGTCGGCACCGGCACCACCTCGCTGGCGGCGCTTTTCGAGGGACGGTCCTCGCTCGGCGTCGGTCGCCGACAACGAGGGGACGGTCAACTACGAGGCGCGACACTACGACACCCGCGTCGTGACCGAAAGCGAGCGGGAGATACGGCTCCCGACGGTCGAGAGCCTCGAGCGGGTCGGCGAGGAGCCGCTCCGACTGTCGGCGACCCACGAACCGCTCTGAGGCCGGGCTGACGACCCGTCAGTCGTCGGCGAGGGCGGGCGTCGCCTCGTCGGCCAGCAGGCGGTCGAGGGCGTCAACCATCGCGCGCACGGAGGCAGTAGTGATGTCCGAATCGGAGGCCGCGACGGTGACGGCGCGGTCGTCGCGGGACATCTCCACCTCGACGGTGACGACGGCGTCGGTGCCGCCGGTGATGGCGTCGACGTGATAGGAGTCGAGTTGCGCGTCGGCGGCGGCGCCGAGCGCCGACCGGACGGCCGCGATGGCGGCGTCGACGGGACCGCTGCCGGTGCCGGAGGCGACCCGCTCCTCCGTGCCTCGCGGCTCCGACGACGCGCCGCTCGACCGTTCCGAGGCGCCCAGCGCCTCGCGGTCAACTGCCAGGCGGACCGACGCCGTCGGCGTGCCGCTGCCGGAGGCGGCCGTCAGGTCCACCAGTTCGACCCGGCGCTCGCGCTCGCGGCCCTGGACCTCCTCGGCGACCGTCAGCAGGTCGGCGTCGGTGACGCGCTTGCCCCGCTCGCCCAACTCCTTGACCCGGGCGACCACCTCGCCCAGTTTCTCGTCGTCGACGTCGACGCCGTGTTCGGCGAGGGCGGCCTCGACGCCGGCCCGGCCCGCGTGCTTGCCGAGGACGAGCCGGCGCTGTCTGCCCACTTTCTCTGGGGGGTACGGCTCGTACATCGCGTCGTCCTTCAGCGTCCCGTCGGTGTGGATGCCGGACTCGTGTGTAAACGCGTTCTCACCGACGACGGCCTTGTTCGGCGCGGGCGGCACGCCGGTCGTCGTCGATACCAGTTGCCCGAGGTCGTAGAGCTTCTCGGTGTCGACCGTCTCGACGCCGTAGCCGTGCTCTAAGGCGATTGCGACCTCCTCTAAGGCGACGTTGCCGGCCCGCTCGCCGACGCCGTTGATTGTGCCGTGGACGAGGTCGGCCCCGGCGGCGACCCCGACCAGGGCGTTCGTCACGGCCAGGCCGAGGTCGTCGTGGGTGTGGGTCGACGTCGGCCCTAGTTCCGAGAGCCGCGAGTAGAGCTCCAGCGTCCGGTCGGGGGTGGCGTGGCCGACGGTGTCCGGCGCGCATATCCGGTTGGCGCCCGCGTCGACGGCGGCACCCATCAGCTCCTTGAGGAACTCGAGGTCCGCACGGGAGCCGTCCTCGCCGAGCACCTCGACCCACAGGCCGTACTCCTTGGCGTACTCGACGAGTTCGACCGTCCGCTCGACGACCGCCTCGCGGGTGGTGCCGACCTTCCGCTCGACGTGGCGGTCGCTGGCCGGCACGACTAGGTTGACGCCGTCGACGTCGCACTCGACGGCGAGGTCGATGTCCCCCTCGACCCCGCGTGCGAAGCTCGTCACCCGCGCCTCGAGGCCGAGGTCGGTGACCCGGGAGATGGTCTTCCGCTCGCCGGGACCGGTACAGGCGCTACCGGCCTCGATGACGTCGATATCGGCGGCGTCGAGCTCGCGGGCGATGTCTGCCTTCTCGTCGGGCGAAAGCGAGACGCCCGGCGCCTGTTCGCCGTCGCGCAGGGTGGTGTCGAGGAACCGTACGTCGCGGTCGTCGAGGGGAGCCGTCGCTGGATGATCACCGAACAGGTCGGCCACAGGAGAATCCTCAGTGCGTGACTCGCGGCGACTTACTCTATCCTCGTCGGCATCGGGTTGCATGGGTATGCCACACGACGACGGGGGGACGTATGAACCTGCGGGTTGGCGCAGGAATCGTCCCGGTCCGCGCTCGGCCCCGGCTCTGAGCGGTCACAGCCCCTCGACGCGAACGGTATCGCCGGTCTCGACGCCGTCGGCGGCCCCGGCCGGCAGCTCGACGACGGTGTCGGCTCGCGCCCAGTCCAGTCCGGTCCACGCCGGGAGCCGACGCACCTGCCGGACCTCGCCGTCGACCAGCCAGACGGCGTCAATGTCGAACGGAACACAGACCATGTGGAGGCTCCGCCGGCGGACCCGCCGGAACGGGAACACCAGCGCATAGTCATCGGGGACCGACCGGCGGAACATCAGCCCCCGCGCCTTCGAGAGGAGGCCGTCGGCGACGTCGACGTCGCTGGCAATGACGCGCTCGCCGTCGGCCTCGTGGACGACGCGCACGAGGCAGGATGGGACGGCGGCACGCAAAAAGTCACCCCTCGACGGAGGATTCAACTCCGGGGCGGCCCCACGGCCGGTATGGAGAGGACGCCGCAGGGCACGCCGGTCGGCGTCGACGACCCCTACGAGACCGTCGAGCGCTGCGACCACCTGACCGACGACGGCCGGTGCCGGTACGCCGCCGAGCACGGCCACCACGACCCCGAGTTCGCCCGAAAGCGGCGGGCCGACGGCCTCCGGTGTCCGGCGGCCGACCCGTCTGGCGAGTGGGACTGGGCTGACTGCCCGCAGTTCCGGGCGCGACAGCGCTCCCGGGAGTGTGTGCGCTGTGGCCTCGCCGAGCGGCGGCACGCCCACGACGACGAGCGGCCGCTGCTCGAGGAGCACCACCTCGAGTACCGCGACGACGACCGCAAGGAGCTGTCCCACGAAATAACGGTGTTCCTCTGTCGGTGGTGTCACGCGAAGATACACGACTCGTGGGCCCGAATCGACGACGACGCCTCGCCGGACCCCGAGGCGCTGGCGGAAGCGGAGGGCCGGCGCTCGCGGGAACTCGAGGAGGCGGCCTTCGAGTCGGCCGCCGAGCGGTACGACGGAAGGTAGAGACATGACTGGATTCGTTCGGGCTGTCTTGGCGGCCGAGGGACCGGATGAGATACCGCCGTGCCTCCTCATACCGATTACTGTACTTGTTTACCGATATGACCGCCCACAGTCGGACGGTCAAGTCGATAGTGATTTACAGTAATCAGTATCAGGGGTCATCCTGTCGGAGTTCTCGGTGAGGAGGTCAATTCCAGCGATCACGATCAGGGCGGGTTTGATGCGCTGTTCAGCCGATCGAGGTCATATTCTCGTACGCCGCTCGCCACATCGCGTGGACAGCACGGGTCAGCTACCGATGGCTGAAGCGGTTGGCTTGTCGGTGGACTCCCGTTCTGCCGACACATACTGGTCGGACGCCACGTCAGTAGCGTTCACGGTCATCACCCCCGACTTTAGGGCGTACTGA
>PXSE01000130.1:1968-6489 GCA_003022905.1 Halobacteriales archaeon QS_9_68_42 | reverse complement strand
GACGCGGCCGAACGGGTGAGTCAGGCGCCGAACGGGCCCCATCGTCAGACCTCGATTACCTCGCCCGGTTCCGGCGCCCGGGCGTCGTGACCCCGCGCCCCGAGTTCATCGGCGAACCACGCCGCCGAGTCGCCGTGGTTGACCAGAAGCGGTGTGTCCCGGTAGGCCTCGAGGAACCCGAACAGCCCCTCGCGGTCGGCGTGCGCCGAGAAGTCGTAGGCCTCGACGGTCGCGCTGACCCGCAGGTGGCGGCCGCCCACCTCGGCGCTGCCGGTCTCCAGAATCTCCCGGCCGGGGGTCCCCTCGACCTGGTAGCCGGAGAAGCAGAGCTTGTTGACGGGATTGGCGTGGATTTCGGGGACGTAGGTCATCGCGGGGCCGCCCGAGAGCATCCCGGCGGTGGTGATGATGACGGTCGGCTGGTCGGCGATGCGCTTCCGCTGTCCACGGGACGCGCCGCTCCCACGGTGACCGTCGACGAACCGGGCGTTCGAGGTCGCACGCCGCATCGCCTCGCCGTCCCGGAGGAACTCCGGGTGTCGCCGGAGGAGTTCGGTCACCCGAACCCCCATCCCGTCGACGTAGCAATCGATGTCGTGGGCGGCACAGACCAGCATCATCTCCTGGGTTCGGCCGATGGCGAAGGCGGGCACGACGACCGTCCCGCCCTCCCATAGCGTCGTCCGGACGCTCTCGACGAACCGCTCCTCGACGGCCTCGCGGGGCTCGTGGGTGACGTCGGCGTACGTCGATTCGGTGACGACGACGTCGGCCTCGGGGCGGGCCTCAGAGGGGGCGACGAGCCGCTGGCCGCGGCCGCCGGCGTAGAAGTCGCCGGTGTACAGCAGTCGGGTACCGCCGTCGAAGTGCGTCCGACCGCCCGAGGTGTCCTGTACCCCATTCTCGACGAGAGCGTGGGCGCTGCCGGGGATGTGGCCGGCGTCGAAGAACTCCACGCGGTGGCCCGCGGCCTCGAACGGCTCGCGGTAGCCGTGTGTCTCCGAGACCTCGGTGAGCCGCCGAACCTCCTCCTCGGTGAACGGGCACCGCGGGGTGCCGCCGTGGAGCTTCAGCGTGTCGCGGGCCAGCGTCAGCGCCAACTCGCGCGTCGGCGGCGTCCAGTGGACCGTCGGCCGGGCGTCGCCGGACAGTAGCGCCGGCACCGCGCCGGCGTGGTCGAGGTGGCCGTGGGTGACGACCACCGCCTCCGGCGCGTCGGCGCCAGGACCGCCGAACGGCCCGACGGGGTACTGCGGGGGGTCGGCGGTCTTGATGCCGAAATCGAGGAGCAGCGAGTCGTCGATCAAGAGCGCGCTCCGGCCGACCTCGCGGGCGCCGCCGAGGAACTGGACGTTCACTGCCGGACTGTAGCGGCTCCGGTCGCTTCCCTTCGTCGGTTCCGGCGCGGGCGGCTCACAGCACCAAGACGAGTCCGAGGCCGGCCGCGTACAGCGCGAGCTGGATGGCGGCGTCCGGGCCTGCCCCGAGGTCGCCGGGGTAGGCGTCCAGCGCCAGCGGTGTCGGGTGGACGAACGCGAGCAGGAGGTACAGTCCCGGGACGAGTTCCGGGAAGGCGCCGAGGCCGATGAACAGGAGCGACACCTCGAGGCCGGCGGCGGTGAAGTAGTGCTGGCCGGAAGGGCCGCTCCGCTCCAGCAGCACGCCGGTGGCCGCGAAGCCGATGACGGCGACGAGCACCCAGACGTGCCAGTAGGCATAGACGACCAGTCCGGTTGGGAGGTAGCCGAGGACGGCCGCGCCGGTGACGAGGAACGCGACGGTGTTGAGGACGGCCCACAGCAGCAGGGGCCGGCTGGACCGGACATAGTCGGGCGTCTGGGTGAGCGCGACGGCGCCGACGGCGGCGAAGAGGACGGCCCAGAGGCCGACCGCGGCGGTGGTCGGAGAGACGGGGACCGCACCCGGGAAGGAGACGATGGCCTCGGTGAGCGCCCACCCGGCCGCGAGCGCGAACGCCCCCAGACCGAGCAGCCGGCGCCGGCCGACGCGGTAGGTCGAGGCTGGCGCTTCAAGACGGGTCGACAGGAACTCTTCGAACATTCAATATGGCCTGTCTGAGGACTGGAGCCGATTAATCCCGGGGATTCCGGCATGCCAGCCGGTCACGGGGTCGACCGTGGCTGCCGGGGCGACGACAGAGGACTACTCCTCGTCGTCCTTCATCTCGTCAAGGCGGTCGATCAACGATTCCTCGTTCTCGTCGAACTCGAATTCGACTTCGCCCTCGTGGTCGTTCTCGTGCAGGTTGACGGCGTCTTCGCCGTCGGCATCGACGTTCTGGTTCCTCTGTTCGGACTCGTCGTAGCTCCCAAAGCCCATTACTATACCCGAGTGGGCCCGGAGTCAAAAGGGACGTGGTCACTCCTGCCAACGCCTGACCCGGAACTCGGCGTAGCCGCCGTAAGCGAACTCGAGGGCGCCGACCCACCAGTTCCACCGCTCGGCGGGGCTGCCCTCCGACGCGTCGGCCAGCTGGACGACGACGTGCTCCGGCGTGAGCAACACGTCGGCGTCGGCCTCGTAGCGGCCGCTGTCGGCCATGTCACGGGCGTGACGGGCCACCGCCCGTCGCTCGGCCTCGTCGCCGCCGAACGTTTCCAGGCCGACCGCCAGCGCCTCGGCGTCGAACTCGTCGTGCAGTTCGTTCACTGTCCTCCCGTTCTATAGGACCTCCGGCGTCTTGAGCGTCGGGGTTGACTCGGCGACGCCGAGACCGCGACCGGTGGGTACAAGCCCGCGGCCGCGTCAGTCACTCACATGACGGAGATAGAACCGCACGACGTGCCCGAGGAGGCCGTCGCGATGCTGCAGGAGTACCTGGAGAACGAACACACCTTCCTCTCGTGGCTCGGATTCACCGTCGAGGAGTTCGAGGCCGGGCGGATGGTCGGCACCATCCCCTTCGACGAGAAGCTGACGAACCCGACGGAGCCGCCGACCGTCCAGGGCGGCGTCGCCTCGACGCTCCAATCTCAATGTCAACTACCTCCGGCCGGCCGCGGGCGACCTCACCGCGACGGCGGAGGTCATCCGCGCCGGCAACAGCGTCGGCGTCTCCTACGTCGAAGTGGAGAGCGAGACGCCCGACGGCACCGAGGCTCTCGTCGCGGTCGGGCAGGGCGCCTTCCGGCTGTTCCAGGGCTGAGGTCGTCGCCCCCGGCGCCGAGTTCAAATCCAGCCGTCGGGCACCCACTCGACGATTGCGGTAGAATCGTCGTACACACGGTCGATCTCCCGAATGGCATCACGTACGACGCCGGGCGTCGGAGCGGAATCGTCGTCGTAGAACAGCAACCCGTGGGGGACGTCGTCGGAAAGGTAGTCGTCGTCCGCAGTCAGGACAGTCCAGTCGTGCTGTACAGCGTAGGCCGCAATTGTGCCGTCGTCGGCGTCGGGAGCTAAGAGGTCTCGAACGCGCGCAACCGTATCGGTCTTCGGCTTCGAGTGCGCTGACGAAGCTCTCCCTGACCATCTGGTCACAGAGAATCCGCATACGGGGTCAGGAGTCGGCGTCCGACCCGGCTGTAGGTGCTCGACTCCGTTCGAGGACGTCCTGTTTCCGCAATCGCTTCTGCGTGCGGATGTAGTCCATCAGTTCGGGGTGGTCGTTGTAGTAGTCGAGTGCGACCTCGATTTCTTCACGGTTCAGGTCGGGATATTCTCCCAACAGGTCCTCGACGCTCTCACCGTGCTCCTGAACTGCCGCGCCCAGCGTGAACACCCCGACCCGTGTCCCCTCGATTCGGGGTCGTCCATGCAGGACATCGGACGTCTTCACGACCCGCACGGCAGTGCTCATGTGTCTACGACTAGACGGAGCAATGGAATAAGCATTCGGTCGTAGTAGCGGGTAGCGTTCAGATACGGGATTGAGGAATCCAGAAAGCCCTCGGCGTCCTCGGCGTCCTGGACGCCAGGGCCATCCGGGAGGACCGCCATCGGCGTCGACCTCAGACGAATCCGACGTCCTCGCGGGACCCGACCTCGCCGAATAGCCAGTCGGCGTGCTCGAGGGCGTACTCGCGGTGCTCGGCCTCGATGTAGCCGACGGCGTCCTTCAGCAGCACCGGGCGGTAGTCCCGGAGGCCGGCGCTGCCGGCGGTGTGGAGAACGCAGACGTTCGCCAGCGTCCCACAGATGAGGAGGTCGTCGATTCCGTGGGCTTCGAGCCACCCTTCCAGTTCCGTCCGGTGGAAGGCGTCGTAGGTGTGCTTCTCGACGACGAGCTCGTCGTCGCGGGGGTCGAGTTCCTCCACCAGTTCGGCGTCCCACGTCCCCTCGAGGACGTGTTCGCCCCAGCGGTCGAATTCGTCGTAATAGTGGTTCCCGTCGAACTGTTCCGGCGGGTGGACGTCGCGGGTGAAGGCGACCGAGGCGCCGGCCTCGCGGGCCTCCTCGACCGTCGCCGCACACGGCTCGACGGCCGCCTCGCTCTCGGGGGCGTACAGCGAGCCGTCCGGGTGACAGAAGCCGTTCTGCACGTCCACCACCACGACCGCG
>PXSE01000130.1:0-1862 GCA_003022905.1 Halobacteriales archaeon QS_9_68_42 | reverse complement strand
GAGTGCCCCCCTCCAGGCCGTCGAGGCCGAACCGCCCGCCGACCCCGGCGAGCGCCTCGGCTACTATGACGGCTACTGGCACAACGACAGCTTTGACATCGACCCGGAGAACGGCCTTACCGACGCCGAGATCGAGGCCATCGTCGCCCGGGCGATGGCCCGCGTACAGTTGATCCGCGGGCTGCGGTTCGAGGAGGACGTCGAGGTGCAGTTGGTCACCCGCGAGACGTTCCGCGAGGAGTACGGCGGCATCACCGTCGGCAACGCCAGCGGCCCCCGGTGGACGCTGGACAACGCACAGCACGAGGCGCTGTTCCTCGTGGGCCCCGACGAGGACGTCGTCGAAATCCGGCGGGGCAACCGCGGCGACAACGTACTGGGGTTCTACCGGCCGAGCGCCGGCGACATCGTCCTCGTCAGCGAGGCGGTGCCGGCGACGCTGAGCGACGAGTTCACCCTCGCTCACGAGCTCCACCACGCCCTCCAGGATCAGCGGTTCGGCCTCGACGGCCTGGAGGGGGGCACTCTCGACGGGACCAGCGCGCGAAACGGCCTCGTCGAGGGCGATGCCCTCGTCGTCCAGCAGCGATACGAGCAGCGCTGTGAGAGCGGCGAGTGGCAGTGCGTCGGCGTCGAGGGTGCCTCCGGCGGGGGAAGCCTCGGCGAGGACTTCCACTTCGGCGTCTACTACGTCGGCTTCTTTCCGTACGCCGAGGGGCCGTCGTTCGTCCGGTACCACGAGGCGCGGCAGGGGTGGGGCGCCGTCGACGCGATGTACGACGACGTCCCGACGACTAGCGCCGAAGTGGTCCACCCCTCGACGTACAGCACGGAGGCCTACGGGAACGCCACCGTCGAGGACCGCAACGCGGCGTCCTGGGACCGCGTCGCCGTCGACGGCGGCGCCTCCCACGCCACCGTCGGCCAGGCGGGCCTGGCCTCGATGTTCGCCTACACGCTGAACGACGAGTACGACACCGAACGGTCGGTCGTCAACCGCTCGGCGTTCTACAACACCGAGAACGGCCGCCTGAATCCCCGGCGGCCGTTCACCTACGACGTCCAGTACGCCGAGGGGTGGTACGGCGACCGCCTGCACGCCTACCGCCGGGGCGACGAAACGGCCTACGTCTGGAACGTGACGTTCAACGACCGCGAGAACGCCTCGGAGTTCCGGCGGGGCCACGAGCAGATACTCGAGTACTGGAACGGCCAGCGCCAGACGACCGGCAATGGGGTCGTCTGGACGTTCGAGACGGGGCCGTTCGACGGCGCGGTGTGGGTCCGACACGACGGCCGGAGCATCACGGTCGTGAAGGCGCCGTCGGTCGAGGCGCTGGACGCAGTGTACGCGCCCGCCCCGAAGCCGTAGCTTTTTCGCCGTGCCGCGCGTTCCGCCGGTATGTTCGACGTCGTCCCGGAGTCAGCCATCGTCGAGGGCCGGGCGACCGACGCGTACTTCCTCAGAACCGAGGAGGCCCTCGAGCACGCCGGTCGCAACCCCCACGTCGTCGCCGAGGTGACCGCCGACCAATTCCCGACGGGCTCGTTCGAGCTGTTTGCCGGGCTGGCCGACGCCGCCCGCCTGCTGGAGGACCGGTCGGTCGACATCGACGCGCTGCCGGAGGGGACGCTGTTCGACGGCGGGCCGGTGATGCGCATCGAGGGGCCGTATCTGGAGTTCTGCCGGCTCGAGACGTCGCTCCTGGGTCTGCTCTCCCAGCCGACGGGGATGGCGACGGCGGCCCTGGAGGCCCGCCGGGCCGCCCCGGAGTCGTCGATCCTCAGTTTCGGCGCCCGCCACGTCCACCCCTCCATCGCCGGCATCGTCGACCGATCGGCGACCCTGGCGGGCTTTGACG
>PXSE01000129.1:5608-6725 GCA_003022905.1 Halobacteriales archaeon QS_9_68_42 | reverse complement strand
GGAAACACTGGGGTCCTTCCCGCCGACACGCATCACACGATGCTTCCAGTACCCCTGCCCCTGCAACACGGGATGGGGTGACGGCACGACACAATCCAACCCCGCCGGCGTGCGAGCCTGCCCACCGTGGCAGAACGGGCAGGCAGGCCGATGGCACGGCCCGTGTCCGGCCGCCGTCAAATGGTGGCCGGTCGCCCGGTGCGGTATCGGGCGCTGTGCAAGGAGATACCGCGTCCCTGCCGGGACGCCGAACCCGCCATACCCCTCGCGGGGCTCACGTACCGAGCACGAACCGGAGTACGCCCATGCGGCGGAATCTTGCCTCCGTCGGTGTCGGGACCGGCCCGACCCCGAGCGCGGGGAAACCTCGGCGTTGTCGGGCGACGCCCGACTGCTTGAGGGAGCTTCGCTCCCTCTCCGTTCACGCCGAGGAGGATGTCATTCCTCGAACGGTAGTTCGGGCTCGTACCCGATAGCCTCGACGGCAGCATCGATGACGGCCTCGACGTTCTCGCCGGTCTCGACGCTCATGTGGTGGTCGGCCTCGAGGTCCCGCGAGCGGTCGGCCTTGTTGCAGACGGTCAGCACCGGGACGTCGAAGCGGCCCTCGACCTCCGCGAGCAGCTCGAGCTGGTCCGCGAGCGGGTAGCCGCACTCCTCGCTGGCGTCGACGAGCACCACCACGGCGTCGGCCAGGTGCGTCAGCGCCGAGACGGCCTGCGATTCGATGGCGTTGCGCTCCTCGGCCGGCCGGTCCAGCAGTCCCGGGGTGTCGACGAGCTGATACCGGATGTGCTCGCGCTCGAGGTGGCCGACGTTGATGTTGGTCGTCGTATAGGGGTAGGTGGCCGTCTCGTTGTCGGCGTTGGTCAGGGCGTTGACGAACGACGACTTGCCAACGTTGGGGTAGCCGGCGACGACGACCGCTGGCTCGTCGGCTCGGATGTCGGGCAGCGTCCGCAGTGCCTCGCGGGCCTCGCCGATGGTCAGCAGTTCCCCGGAGACGCCCTCGGTGACGTCCGCCAGTCGCGCGAACGCCTGCTTGCGGAGCTTCCGGGCCGTCTCGGTGTCGGCCGTCCGGATGCGCCCCTGGTACTCCCCCTTGAGGTCGTCGGCC
>PXSE01000129.1:0-5525 GCA_003022905.1 Halobacteriales archaeon QS_9_68_42 | reverse complement strand
TCCTTGGCCCGCCCCGCCCGCGCCGCCCGCGAGAACGCCTTGTCGACCAGCTCCTCCGACCGGGGCGTCGTCGGAAGCTCCTCGAAGTGCATACCCTCGCTTGTGTGTCGGGCCCTAAAAGCGCCGCGTATCGGCTCGCTTCGCCCCGAGCGGCGGCCTCGCCAGCGGCGCCTGGCACGGTCTGCTGGCCGGCGCGCTCGGTGGACTTGTCGCGGCACTGGCGCTGGCGGCGTTCGTGACGCTGGTCGGGACGGCCGCGGCGGGCCGGCCGGCGTCCTCGGCGGCCTCGGCGGCCTCGGCGGCCTCGGCGTGTTCGCGCTCGGCGCCGTGGTCGCACTGCTGTTCGCCGTCGACAGCGCCATCGGCGGCGCTATTGGCGGGCTTCTGGCCGATTAAGTGGCCGGGGGCCTCACGCCCGGTATGGCATGCATCGACGCCGACGCGCTACTCCCGAACGACCGCGTCAAGCAGGCCGCCCTCGCTGGCGAGGTGACACAGCTCAGCCGCGGCGGGTCGAACCGCTACGCCGAACCGGGCGACACCTTCGAACTCGACGGCACCGTCTTCGAGGTGACCACGGTCGAGGAGCGGACGCTCGGCGACCTCACCGACGCCGACGCCCAGCGGGAGGGTTCGCCCTCGCTGGACGCTTACCGGGCGCGCATGGAGAAGGTCCACCCCGGCGACTTCGAGTGGGACGAGACCAGCGAGATACGCTCCTACCGGTTCGAACCCAGGTAGCCGCCGCGCTTTTGATTTTCCGTGACGAACCCGCGCGTATGATTGCCCCTGCAGATCGGATTATCGGCGCCCTCCGCGAGTTCTTCGAGGACGAACGCGAGTCCGTCGTCGTGTACGCCGACCCCGACGGCGAGACGGTGCTCCACAAAGGGGCGGCGACGATCCGGGCCAACGGCTGGGTCGAACTGCCGAGCGGCCGACTGCTGTCGCCGTCGTCGGTCCACCATATCGACACCTACGACGGGTAGCTCATACTGCCGGCTGTAATTCTTTCAACGTTCCCGGCGACATCCCGCCAGATACCGTTCAGAACCCGATTTTTCGAACGAGACCGCTTCACGTAGTTACAGCCGGTAGTATCAGCGCCGTTCCCGGAGTTCCGCCCGAAGCTCCGCCAGCTCGACGTCCTTCATCGACAGCAGCACGAGCAGGTGATAGACGATGTCGACGGCCTCGTGGACGAGTTCCGCCTCGTTGTCGTCCTTGGCCGCCAAGATGAGTTCGGTCGTCTCCTCGCCCAGTTTCTCCAGCACTGCATTCTCGCCCTTCTCGTGGGTGAAAAGCGACGCAGTGTAGGAGTCCTCCGGCAGTTCGGCCTTCCGGGACTCGACGACCTCGAACAGCTCCGCCAGCACCGCGTCGACGTCGTCGTCGGTTCCGTCGCTCATATCATCAGCTCCCTGATGTCGTCGAGGTCGTCGTACTCGTCGGCCGGTTCGCTACCGGCCTCGAACACCGACGGCTCGATCTCGATATCGGCGTCGGTCCGGGCGGCCAGCGCCAGCGAGTCGCTCGGACGAGCGTCGACGACGGCCTCGCCCCGCGGCGTGTCGAGGTGGAGGTCCGCAACGTAGGTGCCGTCGTCCAGATCGGAGACGACGACCCGCTCGACCCGGCCGCCCAGTTCCTCCATCACGTCGAGCAGGAGGTCGTGAGTCATCGGGCGGCCGATGTCCTCGGCGTCGAGCCCGCGGGCGATGCTTGTGGCCTCCTCGACGCCGATGAAGATGGGGAGCACCGCCTCGTCGTCCCCGACGCCGAGGGTGACGACGGCTGCCAGCCCCGACGGCGTCTCGGCGACCCGAACGCCCTCGATGTGTGCGTCCATACCCGACCCGAGAGCGCCGAGGAGCAAAAGCCCGTCCCTCGCAGCGCAGGCGAAAGCGGCCGCTCGCGGGCGGTACGAGCAAACCTCAGCGGTCGGCGTCGCCGCCGAGCGTTACAGGCGGGTGAGGTTCTCGGCCCGCGGACCCTTCTCCGCCTCGACGATCTCGAACTCGACCTCCTGGCCCTCCTCGAGGTCCGGGCCGCCGATATCCTCCATGTGGAAGAAGACGTCCTCGTCTGCCTCGTCGGTCTCGATGAAGCCGTAGCCGCCGGTATCGTTGAAGAAATCGACCGTTCCAGTTGCCATCTCACCTCGTTACTGAGCGGCCCGACGCATAATCCTTGCGAGACGACGCGTCGTCACTCTTGGCGGACGAGCGCGCCGGAGCCGGCCGCTCGTCACCACTCGTCGGCCAACAGCAAGACGGGCGCGACGACGAGGATGCCGACCAGCGCGGCGAACCCGACGGCGAAGTCGAACCGGTCGGCGACGACGCCAACGAACGCCGGCCCGAGGCTGCCGACCCCGAGAAACAGCGTCCGTGCGGCCCCGAGGTCCGCCCCGGCGTCGGCGCTCGGGGCGGCGTCCAGCAGGATGGCGTCGATGACCGGGAACTGGGCCTTGTAGCCGAACGCGAAGACGACGATGGCGGCGCCGACGGCCAGCGACGACCCGGCGACGACGAGGGCGCCCAGCGCAGCGGCCGCCAGGACCATCCCGCCGGCGGCGACGCGGCGGCGCGGGAACCGGTCGCTGAGGGCTCCGGCAACCGGCTTGACCGCGAGCCCGAAGACGAAAAGTAGCGCGTAGGTGCCGCCCGCCAGCGCCGCCGAGAACCCCTTGGCCACGCGGAGGTACTCCGGCAGAAAATTCAGCACGCCGTTGACCATGAAGTAGAAGCAGACGAAAGCAGCGATACTGCGGCGCTGTCGCGGCGTCGCCAGCAGTCGCCGGAGCGTCGCGACGACGGCTAGTTCCGACCGGCCGACGGCGTAGGGTTCGCGGTTCCAGACCCCCGACGCGAGGACGCCCCCGAGGTCGGTGCCGGCGCTGAACACGCCCAGCGCCTGCCCCCGGCGCTCGACGAACAGGTCCGACAGCAGCGCCCGCGAAGGAATAGCGTACAGTCCCTTGCCGACGCCGAAGACGGCCAGGCCGACGAGCAGCGACCCGAAGCCGGCGGCGCCGCCGACGAGCAGACAGCCGATACCGAGGACGATGAACGAGGGCGCAAGCAGCGTCGCCCGGCCCCAGTTGTCCGAGAGCCGGCCGCTCGGGTACTGGAAGGCGGCATACACGCCCTGGAAGACCGTCAGGGCGACGCCGGCCTCCGACAGTGACAGCCCGAGGTCGGCCCGTATCTCCGGCAGCAGCGGCGGCACCGCAAAGCGGGCCAATTGCAGGGCCGCCCACGCCAGCGCCGTCACCGCCAACATCCGGCCGGCGTACCCGCCGAACAGCCGGTCGTCGTCGCTCACGGTCGGACCCGCGAGGGGCGAGCACTTCGTTCCACGGATGTCCGCCGAGAGCGGAGAATAGTACTGCACGGCGCGACGACGGGGTCAGGTCGCTCGCGCCCGAACGGCCGCTACGTCCGTCCCCGACAGCTTCAAGTGTGACACCTGCGGGTCGGCGGTGCCGGTCGAGGACGCCCGTCGCCAGGAGACGACGGGCGACCTCGACCCGACGAAGTGGCAGACGCTTTGCTGTCCGGACCGCGGGTGCCGGCTGAAGACGGCGTTCGTCGACAACGAGTGATTATTTGGGCGTCGGGGGCGAAGGCGCCGGCCGTGTTTCGGAGCGCGCGCGAGGTCGGTCCCGTGTTCCTCATCCCGGCGGCCTGGAGCGTCGCGGCCGCCACCCACCTCGGCATCGTCGCCGAGCGGACGCTGTTCATCGCTCACGTCGTGATGAGCGTTTTGCTCGCGGCCTTCGCGGTCACCGCCTACGCCGACATGCGGGAGGGGACTCTCCGGGTGTGGTGGGCCGTCATCGCCGTCGGCTTCGTCCCCGCCGCCGTCTACGCCGCCGCCCCGGCGCTGCCCGTCGAGGCGACCGTCGGCCGCGTCGCCGGCATCGCCGCGGTCGGCCTCGGACAGACCGCGGGCATTCTCGACGCCGCCCTCCGGTACTGACCCGGTCACCGGGCGGCGTCGGCCGCCGAGACCACGTCCGCGACCCGGCCCTCGTTTACCGGCGCCGTCGTCTCGCCGCCCTCCTTCAGCGCCGTGCCGACGATGGCGCCGTCGGCCGCGGCGAGCAGGTCCGCGGCGTTGTCCGCGGTGACGCCGCTGCCGACCAGCACCGGCGTTTCGGGTGCGACCTCGTCGCGCGCCTCGATTGCCGTCCCGAGGGCGGCCCTCTCGACCTGCTCGCCGGTGGCCGGGCCGCTGACGATGACGACGTCCGCCAGACCCCGCTCGCAGACGTCGTGGAGCTCCTCCCGGACTGACCGCTCGCCGAGCGGGGCGGAGTGTTTCACGTCCACGTCCGCGAAGACGGCGACGTCGGCGTCCAGCCGGTCCCGGAGCCGGAGCGTCTCGTGGGCCCGCCCCTCGAGGAGGCCCTGGTCGGTGACCCGGGCGCCGGCGTGGACGTTGACCCGGACAAACGCGCCGCCGGTGGCCGCGGCGGCGACCGACAGCGCCGCCCCGGCGTCGTTCCGGAGAATGTTGACGCCGACGGGCAGGTCGACGGCGCCGTCGACCGCCGTCGCCGCCCAGGTCATCGCGGCGATGGTGTGCTTCGGGACGTCGTCGGGGTAGAAGGGCGCGTCACCGAAGTTCTCGACGAGCAGGCCGTCGACGCCGCCGGCTGCAAGCGCCTCGGCGTCGGCGACGGCCCGGTCGAGGACCGTCTTGAAGTCGCCGTCGGACCGGGGGGCGCCGGGCAGCGGCGGCAGGTGGGCCATCCCGACGATTGGTTTCGGGGTGCCGAACGTCGCTTCGAGGTCCATGCTGGCCGGTCGGCGCCCGTCGACAAACCGTTGGCGGCGCCGGTCAGTCGCCGACGCCCTTGAGTTCTGTCAGTGACTCGAGGCCGGGGACATCCTCGGCGGCGTCCGTGATCTGCTCCATCCGCTCGAGGTGCTTGTCGGCCGCGAACGACTGGAGTTCCGAGGGGTCGGGGCCGACATCTTCGATGTACTGGTCCTCGGGGTTGGCCGCGATTCTGTTGACCAGCGGTAGCAGTTCGTTGACCGTCTCGTCGAGCAGGTGGGGGTCGACGCCGTCCTCGGCGACCAGCTCCTTCAGTTTCGCCATCCCGAAGCCGACGTGGCGGCCCTCGTCCTGCCGTATCTTCGTGAACCCCTCGTAGAGCCCCGGCAGGTGCGGCAGTTCGGGGTAGCTCCGCTCGGAGTACGACTGCTGCATCCCGTAGTAGCCCGTCTGGGCGAGGATACCCTCGATGACGAGGTGGTAGTGGCAGTAGGCCTCGGCGAACGTCTCGGGGCCGGGGTCCTCCAGCAGCGCGCCCATCGCCCGCTCGTTGCGCTCGAAGAGGTCGTGGTAGGCGTCGTTGAACCACTTCTCGTCGGTCGGCGAGGAGCGCTCGAGGCCCAGTTCCGCCTCGACGCCGTGTATCACCTCCCGCCAGTAGCGGTCGAAGTGGTCGGTGTGCTTGCCCTCCTCGTACATCTGGGTGGTGACGAACATCTGGTCGTCGATGTCGTCGA
>PXSE01000128.1 GCA_003022905.1 Halobacteriales archaeon QS_9_68_42 | reverse complement strand
TACTCACGGCGGCCGTCCTCGCCGACGACCACGGATTTACACCGTTCGACGCGATACACGGCGGAATTGCTGTCGCAACGGACCGGCCCATTCTCACCTCCGAACGGGATTACGACGATATCGGCGTCGACCGCGTTCCGCTCGAAAGCGACAGCTAACCCGAACCGACGCGAACTGGCCAGAGAAAGCTTCTTGTCGCCGGTTAATCATTTAATACGGCTACCCCACCCACCCCCTTGCAGGAATCTCGTGGTTGTGTTGCCGCAACAAGAACAGGATCTATCCGCTCGTACTGATCGCTGTGACCCTTTGGCCGGGACGACCACCTGCAGTCGGGCGGTCGATCCGGTACCGTCTCACAGCAATCACTGTCAGTCACTATCCGGGGACCGAGCGGGTCATCGCCCGGCCGCGGAGCGCCGCCGCCACGGTGAGCAGGAAGCCGACGGCTACGACCGCGAGCAGGCCGCTGAAGGCGACGCCCCAGCCGGCCAGGTCGGCGAGCGTGCCGACGACGACGCTGCCAAGCGACCCGAGAATCATGTAGACGGTCCGGACCAGGCCGAACCCGGCGGCGCGCTCGCGCTCGCTGAGGTGGTCGATGAACCGGGTCTGGACGGGCGCCCCCCACGACATCGAGACGCCGACCAGCGGAATCGCGGCGACGACGGCGAGGCCGGCCCCGGCGACGAGCGTCCCGTAGCCGACGATGCCGGTGCCGAACGCCAGCGCGGCCGCGACGTCCCGGCCGACCCGGTCGGAGAGCCCGCCGAGCACCGGTTGCGTGGCGCCGTGGACGACGAAGTACGCCGAGAACAGCGCGCTGGCGGCCGTCGCCGAGTAGCCGTGATGGCCGATGAGAAAGGCCGGCAGGAACGAGGCCGTCGCCTGCCAGCAGAAGGCGCCGCCCACCGCAACGGCGGTGGTAAACCGCATCTCCGGCCGGGAGAGCAGTTCACGGAGCGGCCCGAGTTCGAACCGCGAGCGCATCGGCGCCTCGGGGCGTGCGGCCGGGGTCGGGCGGACCTGCGCCCAGAAGAGGGCGAAGACGGGCACCGCGACGGCGGCGCCGACCAACATCGCGGCCCGCCACCCGAACCGGGCGGCGACGGCGGCGGCGGCCACCGGCGCGACCAGCCCCGCCAGCGGCCCGCCGGCGACGTGGACGCCGATGGCCCGGCCGACGTCGTCGAACTGCCGCGCGAGGAGGCTGGTCGCGACGCTATAGTGGAGGCCGGCGCCGGCGCCCAGCGCGACGACGGTGAGCGCGAAGACGGCGAACGTCGGCGACAGCGACAGCAGGACGCTCGCGGCCGCCGTCACCCCGACGGCGGTCAGGATGACCCGCCGCTCGCCGTAGCGGTCCGCTAGCACGCCGCTTGGGAACTGCGTGAGCGCGTAGGCGGCCCACATCCCCGACAGCGCGAGGCCGACGGCGCCCGTCGACACCGAGAAGGTCGCGGTCACGTCGGGGACGACCGGGCTGATTGCGAGACGAGCGACCATGGTCGCCGCGAACGCCAGCGTACACAGCATCAAGACGACGTATCGGTAGGACGAACCCACACCCTCGGCTACTCGCGTCGGAAAGAACTCCCTTGCGATTCTCGACGGTCTCTCGCGGCCGGACTCGCCGGTGCCGCAACCGTCTTTCGGCCCCTATTCGTAGAGTCGAACATGTCAGAACGAGAGCAGCTGCTGGACGCGCCTGAACGCGACGGCATGCCGGTACTGGGGCTCGGCACGTGGGAAAACGAGGACCCCGACCAGTGTGCGGAGTCCGTGAGGACGGCCCTGGAGACCGGCTACCGCCACGTCGACACCGCACAGATATACAACAACGAGGCGGCGGTCGGCGAGGGCATCGCCGCCGCCGACATCGACCGCGAGGACGTGTTCCTGGCGACGAAGGTGTGGATAGACAGCCTCGCCCCCGACGACGTCCTTGAGACGACGGAAGAGAGCCTCGACCGGCTCGGCACTGACTACGTCGACCTCCTGTACGTCCACTGGCCGGCCGGCGAGTACGACTCCGAGGAGACGCTGCCAGCCTTCGAGCGACTGCACGAGGACGGCCGCATCGACCGGATCGGCGTCTCGAACTTCGAGCCCCGGCACATCGAGACCGCACGCGAGGTCCTCGACGCACCGGTGTTCGCCAATCAGGTCGAGGTACACCCCCTGCTCCCGCAGGCGGAGCTCCGGGAGTACTGCGCGTCGGCCGACGTCGAACTCGTCGCGTACTCGCCGCTGGCCCGCGGAGCGGTCTTCGACGTGCCCGAAATCGGGGCGGTCGCCGACAAGCACGGCGTCAGCGAGGCGCAGATCAGCCTCGCGTGGCTCCGCGAGAAGGGCGTCACCGCGATTCCGAAGGCGACCGGGACCGACCACATCGAGGACAACCTCGCGAGCCTCGAACTGGACCTCGACGACGCGGACGTCGAGCAACTCGACGGCATCGACCGCGACGAGCGGCAGGTCGACCCCGACTTCGGCCCCTGGAACTGATACTGACTACCCTACGCCATTTCGGTATCGACCGGGCGACGTGCGGTCGTATTGAGAAGCAGGTACAGTAATCAGTACGATACTGCCGGCTGTAATTGTCCCAGACGTCGGGTCCGGGGGACTGGGCGGTGATGAGGCGGGCGACTCCGCCGACCGGAGCAGGACCTACGGCTCTAAGCGGTCGGGGTCCCGCGGGAACAGGATGGCTTCCTTGATGTTGTCGAGGCCGGCGAGCTGCTGGACCAGCCGGTCGATGCCGAGGCCGTAGCCGCCGTGGGGCGGGACGCCGTAGCGGAAGCCCTTGAGGTAGAACTCGAAGCTCTCCGGCTCGACGCCCTGCTCGCGCATCTTCGCCGTCAGTCGCTCGAGGTCGTGTTCCCGCTGGCCGCCGGAGGACAGCTCCTGGCCCCGGTACAGCAGGTCGAACTTCCGGGAGGCGGTGTCGTCGCCCTCGATGTCCTGCCGGTAGTAGAACTTCTCGTCGGGGTAGCCGACGACGAAGACCGCGGGGTGGCCCTGCTCCTCGAAGTGCTCGCCGAGCAGGCG
>PXSE01000127.1 GCA_003022905.1 Halobacteriales archaeon QS_9_68_42 | reverse complement strand
GGCCTCCCAGGTCGCCTCGACGGCGACGGTGTCGGCGTCCCAGGTGCCGCCGCCGGCCTCGCAGAACTCCCGGACCGCCTCGACGTGCTCGGGGTCGTGGACGGCCTCCAGCGCCTCGAGGTCCGCGAGGCGGCCCTCCCGGTACTCGACGCCGTGGCGCTTCGAGAGGCCGCGGCGGATGGCCCGGATGCGGTCGGCCGTCTCCGGGTGCCGGGTGCCGGTGTCGTGGTCGAGACAGGCCTCGCGGTAGCCGAACCTCATTCGAAGTACGGTTCGAGCTCGTAGTACGCCTCGACGTCCTCTGATTTGATGGTCCGGCGGTCGGCGTGTCTGGCGAGGATGGTCGCCGCCGCGGCGACGGTGTCGGCGTACGACTCCAGTTCGCCCGCCAGCGCGATGCGGGCGTCCATCGAGACGCGATACCGGTCGCCGATGTCGAGTCGCGCGATGCGGTCGACGGGCGCGACCGGCAACTCCAGTAAGTCCTTGTCGACGACCGGTGCCCCGAAGTCCTCGGCCATCAGCGTCTTCCGCCCGTCCGCCGTCGCCTCTTCGGCCGCCGCCGCCGCCAGCTCCGCCCCCCGGCCCTGGATCCGGCGCGCGAGCTCTTCGGCGGCTTCGGCGCTGACCCGCAACTGGCCTGCGTTCCGGCGGATGACGGTGTCCACCGGGGCGAACGGTAGCTCGACGCTCATACCCCACAACGCGGGCGAGGCAGTCTTAATTGTATCGCAGGCCCCCGGCCTCGACGAGCCTACGGCGGCCGGGCGTCGCCGCGACCGTCAGCGCAGCTCCTCGGCGACGAATGTCTCGCCGTCCCGGCGCCCCCGGACGGTCACCTCCTGCCCGAGGTGGACGTCGGCGTTCGTCTCGACGTGGAGCGTCTCCTCGCCGTCGTCCAGGATGACCGGGTCGCCCGGCTGGACGACCGTCCCGGTGAACGTCTCGCGGTCCGCGTTGCTTCCCGCCTCGTCGCCTCCGCTATCGCCCTCGTCGTCGCTCCCGGGGTCCGGCGCCGTCCCGTCGGTGAACTGGTCGAGTCCCGCCGAGTCGCCGCCCCGGTCCGGTTCGGCGCCGTCGAGGACGACGACCGCGGACTGCCACCCGGCCGACGCCTCGAGGTCGTCCTGCCAGCCCTCCTGTATCTCGACGTCGGCACAGAACACCTCGTCGCCGGGCCCGACGTCGAGGTCGGCTTTCGGCCCCCACAGCGCGACCCGGATGTCGTCGGTCTTGTCCTGGACCCGGACGTTGCGGACCTGCCCCTCACTGCCGTCGTCGCGGTCGAAGGTCCGCTTGGGGTCGGCCGACCGGATGACGCCGGCGACGTCGACGGTCTCGCCCAGCTCGACATCGGCGATGTCGGTCGCGTTCGGGACGAACTCCACGGACTCCTCCAGTTCGTCGATTGTGCCCTGCGATCCGACGTGCAGCTCCAGGGCGCCCTCTCGCTCGCGAACGTAACCGTTGACGATCTCGACGCTCTGGCCGGTCTCCAGCTCCGTCGCCCGGTCGGCCCGCTCGTCCCACAGCGTTACGCGGACCCGGCCCGTCTCGTCGCCGACCGTCAGGTTCGACACCCGGCCCTCGGTGCCGTCGTCCCGGTCGAAGGTCCGCACCTCGTCGGTGTCCAGCACCACGCTCCGGAGGGTCACGTCGGACTGGCCAAGCGACAGCGACTCGACGGTCCCGTCGCCGCCCACGTCGACGTCGACCTCGGCGTCGGCGTCGGGCTCGACGCGGTCGGCGCTGACCTCCACTCCGTTGTAGCCGTCCTTCGGGCGGCCCTTCACCCGGAGCACCTGCCCCGGCTCGAGTTCCTCCTCGGCGGCGACGGCGTCGTTGTCCCACAGCGCGACCCGGACGCCCCCGGACTCGTCGGCCACCTCGAGGTTGAGCACGTGGCCTGCGTCGTCGTCGCCGTCCCGCTCGAAGGTCCGCAGTTCGCCGACGCTGGTGATCTTGCCGAGGAACTTCGCCTCCTCCATTCCCGGTTCGACGTCCGCGATGGTCTCGACCTCCCCGCCGTCGAGGTCGTGAGCGATGAGCATCGCGGCGGTCTCTTCGTCGGCCAGCCCGCCCATCTGCTCGATTTTCTCCTCGACGGCCTCGCGGAACTCCGCCTCGGAGACGTCAGCGTCGAGGTCCGCATAGATATCCTCGATGGCACTCATTGCTACCGTTGGCATGGACGGCCTCCCGAAAAGCGTTGTCGTTGCCGGTGCGGGCCGCCCTGTTCCGGTCGGTTCGCCATGTGGTGAGTGGCCGCGCCATCCGTCAAAAACCCTCGCCTACCGGCGCCGGATCTGCCACCCGTCGCCCTCGAACCTCGCGGGCGGCGTCGTCCAGCGACTCCGTGAGCATCAGGACGTTCGAGGCGCCCTCGAGGTCGACGCCGCTGGGGCGTTCGATGAGTTCCGCGGCGGCCATGATATTCATTACTTGCTCCTTTATGAAACAAATCACGGAGATGGTCGTCCAGCCGGCCGAACCGTAACCCCTATACGTCGAACCGGGCTACCTCAGGGTGCGTCCGGATAGGGTAGTGGACTATCCTCTTGGCTTGCGGAGCCAGGGACCGGCGTTCAAATCGCCGTCCGGACGCTCCCTTCGGTCGCGTCCGAACGAGGCTCACGCTCGCTTCGCTCGCGTGAACCGCCGTCCGGACGTTTTCGGGGTGTAACGCCGCGAGCGTAGCGAGCGGCCGGTTTCAGCGTAACACTACGACCAATTTGAGCAGCCAGCGGCTCGCCGGTTGACGAGTTCATGGTTACGGTCGCGCGTCCCGAGGGCCAGAACGAATGTCTCGTGGGCGACGGGCGGTAACGCTACTGGACGAGATGCGCAGAACGGCGAGAATAAGGGAGGGGAACCTCTCTGACAGGGGTCGTGGGGACCGGCCGCACCGGGGGCCCCGGGCGGCTGGTCTCGTTTCGAGTTATCGATTCGTTAGCTGTCCTCGAAGAACGGCTGGACGTCCTCCTGGACCTCGCCGGGAGACTTCGCCTCGTCGACGGCGTTCGGGTACGGCGACATGCCGTTGAGTTCGTTCAGGAAGCC
>PXSE01000126.1 GCA_003022905.1 Halobacteriales archaeon QS_9_68_42 | reverse complement strand
CCACGGCACCCGGACGACCGACCGGGCGCCGCCCGCCTCGACCGCCCTGAGGCAGTCGGCGACCGTCTCCAGGCCCAGCGGCGTGTGTTCGGTGTCGACCACGACGAACTCGACGCCGCCGCCGGCCGCCAGCTCCGCGACCGCGGGGTCCCCGAGCGTACACCACGTTCCGACTGTCTCTGCGAGGTCCATATCGGTACGGTGGGCGCCGGCGACAAAACCCTGCGGGCGCGGGGCACAGTCCTTTTCCGACACAGACGCGTGACACCGGACATGAGCGACGAGTTCGACCGCGAAGCCGAGCGCGAGAAGCTTCGAGAGAAGTACGAACGGGACCAGGCAGAGCGGGAGGCCTCCGAGCGGATGAGCGAACTCCTCCTGCAGGGGGCGACGATGACCAACCGGCACTGTCCGGAGTGTCACTCGCCGGTGTTCAGCTACGAGGGCACGGAGTTCTGTCCGACCTGCCAGCGGGAGGTCACCGGGGAGGACGAGCTGGCCGGCGACGCGGACGGGACGCGCGGCGAGGAGACGGCGAGCGGCGTCGGCACGAACGGCGAGGCCGGGGCCGGCGCGGACGCCGGAGCCGCGCCGACCGGCGACGGCACCGAACTGGCCGAGCAGCCGGAGCCGACCGAGGACCCCCAGAGGTCCGAACCGATGGCGGAGCCAAAGCCCGAACCGGGACCGGCAGACGCGGAGACCGGGCCGACCGACGACGCGCGGGAGCCGGAGCCGCGCCAGCCCCGCGAGGAGACCAAGCCGGCGCCCGCCCGGGAGCGACAGCCGGCCCGGGTCGACCCGCCGGTACGCCGCGAGGAACCGACCACGGACCGCGCGGGCGCCGACCGCGAGGGCCTCAACGAAGCCGAGGCCGCGTTAGTACGGGAGATAGCGAACCTGACGCGGCGGGCCGAGGAGACCCGTGACGTCGGCCGTAAGCGGGATTTCTTCGCCGCCGCCCGCGAGGCCGCAGAGACCCTGGAGACCGTCCGCCAGCTGTAGGTAACGGCTCAGCCGGCTTCTTGGGGGGCGACCGCCGGGCCTCTCCAGCTCTCCCCGTACATAACTATTGTGCCGTTGTCGTTCCCGTGCCCACAACCTCGTCGCCGCTATTTCCCCATCGGTCGGAACTACGTGCACATGTCGACGGCAGAGAACGCGCGGGCGACCGGCACGGCGGGCGGTAGCTGGGAGGCCGGCACGGTCGGTGGTATCGTCGGCGCGGCCGTCATGGGCGCGCTCATCGTCCTGATGAACGAGGCGGTCATTGCCGTCGCCATTCCGTTGCTGTACGCGCTGGCGCCGCCGCAGAACCCCACCGCGGGGCTGTTCGTACACGTCTCCCACGGGGCGGTCCTGGGCGTCGTTTTCGCGGGCATCGCGGGCGCCGTCGGCGCCGACTCGACCGGGAAACTGCTCGGGCTGGGCGCCCTCTGGGGCGTCGTCACCTGGGTCGTGCTCGCGGCGCTCGTGATGCCGGTGTGGCTGGGCGCGGTCGGGTCGCCCGCGAGCCCGCCGCTGCCAAACTTCGCGCCGCCGTCGCTGCTGTGGCACGTCGTCTACGGCGTCGTCCTCGGCGGCGTCTACGCCGGCCTCGCGGACCGCTTCTGACCGCAAGCGCCGCCCCGCCGCCTCGCGCTCGAACGCCGCTCACTCCTCGTGGTAGAGCGTCCACTGCGAGTCGGACCGCTCGGCGTCGACGAGGTCCTCGACCTTCTCGCGGCGGACCTCGCCGAGGCGGCCGGCGGCGCCCTCCAGCCAGACGAGGAACTGCCGTTTGAACTCCCGGCGGACCGTCTCGGCGGACCGCGGCGCGTAGAGGTAGATGTGGCCGCCCTTCTTCAGCAGTCGGCGGCGCTTCTCGAGGACGCCCAGCTCCGCGAGGTGGTTGAGGTGCCGGGCGGCGACGCTGCGGTCGTAGTCGGTCCGGTCGGTCGGCGTCGACCCGCGACATCGACGACCCACAGCAGGTGATGTCGCCGTCGCCGAGGCCGACGTTCCCGCAGTCCGTACACTCGAAGACATCGACGCCAGGGTCGCCCTCGGAGAGTTCCATGCCCCGCCTTGCGTCCGAACGCTAAGAAGCGTACCGTGGGTTCCCGGCCGCGCCACAGAACCGTCAGCAGACCGGCTTGGGGTCGATACCCAGCGCCTCAAGGCTGTCGACGTACTCGCCGTATGCGGCCTCGATGGCCTGCGAGGCGGCCGCCTCGGCCGGCGCCTCGTCCTCGCAGACCGCCGCGACGACGTCGCCGCCGGCCGCGACCTGATCGTCGGTCTCGGCCCGCAACTCGCGGAACGTCTCGGCGGCCTCCCGGTCGCCCTCGTTGACGAAGAAGTTGATGACCTGCAACAGCGAGCGGGAGGCGACGAGCGGCCGGCCGACCAGTCCGGCGGCGGCCCGCTCGCCGGTGTCCGCGAGGCCGCGGAGGTACTCGTGGAGGGCGTCCGGCGGCGGGTCCGCGGCCGCCTCGTCCCCCAGCGCGATGACGCGCTCGTGGTGGTCGCGACGCCCGGCCACACCACCGGGTCGGCGTCGCTCCGGGTCGACGACCTGTTGCTGTCGGGGGACTCGCTGTTCCTTGAGGGCGCCCCCCGGCCGGACCTTCAGAAGGGCGACGACGCGGCGCCGGAGCTGGCGGCGGCGCTGTTCGAGACGCTCACCGAACGGCTCGCACCGCTGCCGGACCGGACGGTGGTGGCGCCGGGACACCTCCCCCCGGCGGACGCGGCCGCCGGCGGTCCGCACGCCGAACGCCTCGGCGCCCTCCGGGAGCGACTAGCCGCCTTCACCGAGGACCGCGAGGCGTTCGTCGACCGCGTCGTCGGGTCGATGGGAGAACCGCCGGCCAACTTCGAGCAGATCATCGCGGTCAACCTTGGCCGCGAGTCCGTCGACGGGGCGACTGCCTTCGAATTGGAACTCGGGCCGAACAACTGCGCGGTCGGCGGCTGACCGGCGGGCCCGTCTATATAATTTTTAAAACGGGACATCGATATCGGCCATTGAGTTTTAGTATGATAATCGGTATCGTTTGACCAGAGAAACGATGGTGCATACCAGAGACGAGGGCGAGGTACCACCGGTGTGGCGAAATCAGACGCGGCGAACCATCGAAGGGCTGCTCGAGCAGGACATGGTTCCGGCGTCCCACGAGAAGCGGGTCGTCGAGTTGCTCGAGGCGGGCCGTCCGACGGAAGCACTGGCGCTTTACGTCGACAATAGGCACCTGCCGGTTGACGGGTCATCCGGCCCGGACAGTCAGTTCCGGGCCGACGCCGCTACGGACTGATAGTGACTGCCGTACTGGTGTCCCGATTCAACCACACGCCTCCGTGCGGACGTATCGGACCCATGTACAGCAGTCACTGTAGCACCGACGTGACCGGGGCAGGTTAGCCCGCGTAGTCGCTGCCCGTCACCTCGCGGATCCGCTCTGCGGTCACCTCGCCGACGCCGTCGACCGCCCGGAGCGCCTCCTCGTTGGCGATCATCACGGCTTCGACGCTGCCGAACTGCTCCAGCAGCGCCCTGGCGGTGACGGGGCCGACCTCGGCGACGGAACTGACTACGTACTCCTGGCGCTCGGTGAGGGTCTTGCCGCCCTTCTCGCCGTGGACCGACACCTCGCGGTCGTCAGCCTCCTGTTCGCGGCGGGCGACCACCTCCAGCAGGGGGCGGCGTCGCCCACCTGCTCGAACATCGAGCGGTCGCCGCCGACCAGCGTGTCCAGGAAGTCCTCGACGGACTTCCGCTCGACGACCACCCTGTCGGAGAGCACGTAGTCGCCGACCGCGAGCGTCTCCAGCCGCGTCTCGACGCCCTTCCGCGTCGAGAGGTCGCGGGCGATATGGGAGTCCAGCTCCCGCTGGTCAGCGACCACCTCGACCGTCTCGCCGTCGGGGTCGGCCTCGGCGACGGTGCCGTCAAGATCGTCCGTGTCGTTGTCCCGTCCGGCCGCCGTCTCGCCGGCGAACTCTGTCAGGCCGGCCTGGCCGTCTGGTTCCGCGTCGGCTCCGGACGCCGCACCGTTGTCGTTCTGCACAACGCCCTCGTCGCCGGTCGCCTTCCCGTCTCCCGCCTCGTCGGTGTCGCCGTTGTCGCCGTCGTCGTTATCGCCAGACTCGCCGCCGGTCGCCCCGGCGTCCTCGAACTCCGCCAGACCGGCCTGCTGGGCGATTTCCGCCTTGATTTCGCCCTCGACGCTCTTCAGCTTCCGCAGTTCCTCCTCCATCTTCTTCTCCTCGTTTCTGGACATCCAGAAGAACGCCTCGTCGCGGGTATCCTCGGCCAGCAGGACGACGACGCGGCCCTCGCTGGCGCGGCCGGTCCGGCCCTTCCGCTGGATGAACCGGATGCCCTTCGGGACCGGTTCGTAGAACAGCACCAGGTCGACGTCCGGGACGTCCAGGCCCTCCTCGGCGACGGAGGTGGAGACCAGCACCTCGAGCTCGCCGTTCCGGAACGACTCGAGGGTCTCCTTCTGCTCTTTCTGGGTCATCCCGTCGGAGCCTTCCTTGTCGCCCTGGCCGACGAACCGGTGGGTGTCGAAGTGCTCGCCGAGAAACTCCGTCAGCGTCTCGGCGGTGTCGCGGGACTCGGTGAAGACGATGACCCGCTCGCCGTCCTCGACGCCGAGCGTCTGCGCCAGCAGGATGCGCGTCCGGCGGAACTTCGGATGGAGGTCGTCGAACGTTTCGGCGCGGCGCATCGCCTCCTTGACGCGCGGCTCGGAGACGAACCGCTGGCTGGCCTTCGAGGCGCCCGACGACTGGGCGGCGTCGCGCTGGCGCTCGAAGTAGCGCCGCAGCGACTCGACGCTCTGGGTCTCGACCAGCTCGACGGCCCGCCGGAGCTTCATTATCTCGGCGTGGGCGCTCATCCCCGAGTAGCCGTCGCTGTCGTCGTTGTTGATGAGCTCCTGTAGTTTCGCCCGGATGGCGTTCAGCTGCGACTGCGAGAGGCTCGGGTCCGTCGAGTTCGTCACGCCGAGTTCCCGCAGCGACTCAAGGCGGTCCGAGATGACATCGTTGAGCGCGTCCCGTATCTCGATGACCGTCTCCGGCAGCTCGACGCGCTCCCACTCGACGGCGGTGTGGTGGGTGTGGGCCTCGATGTCGGCGTCGTCCTCGGTCATCACCGCCACCTCCCGCAGGCCGAGGTTGTCGCAGACCCGCAGAATTTCCTCTTTGTCGCCGCCGGGAGAGGCGCTCATCCCGGTCACCAGCGGGTCGTCAGCGTCGGCGTGGTAGCGGTCGGCGATGTAGTTGTACGCGTACTCGCCGGTCGCGCGGTGGCACTCGTCGAAGGTGCAGTGGGTCACCGAAGACAGCGAGACGCGGTTGCCGACGAGGTCGTTCTCGATGACCTGCGGCGTCGCACAGACGACCCGCGCTTCCTCCCACAGGTCGGCGCGGTCGTCGGGCTGGACGTCGCCGGTGAACACGACCACCTCGTCGTCGGGCACCTCTAGAGCCTCCCGGTAGAAGGCCGCGTGCTGCTGGACGAGCGGTTTCGTCGGGGCAAGCAGGAGCGACCGGCCGCCCGCATCGGCGAGCCGTTCGGCGGTGACCAGCAGGCTCACTGCGGTCTTGCCGAGGCCGGTGGGCAGACAGACGAGCGCGTGGTCGGCCGCCGCGGTCTCGGCCAGCTGGAGCTGGTAGTCGCGCTCCTCGAGGAGGCCGTCGGTCACGAGCGGCCACTCGACGTGCTCGGCGTCGTCCGCGGCGGTCGCCATCTACCCCGTGGTTTGGCGGTTCGGCGCATAAGCGTTCGGCCAGCGGGGCGAAAGTAATAGCGGGCGGCGCGAGCGTGCGGACGCCTGGCCCATCTGCGGGCAGTTGCAGGGCGCTCGCCGCCGTTTGGGCGGCGGCGGCTCCCTCGAAAACCCTTTATCCGGCGACGGGCGAAGGGGAAAGTAATGAGCGACCTCGAAGAGGAGTATCAACTGGAGTACTTCCACGAGGAGGGGTTCGTCCGGCGGGAGTGCCCGTCCTGTGGCGACCACTTCTGGACGCGAGACGCCGACCGCGAGCTGTGCGGGGAGCCGCCGTGTGCCGACTACGAGTTCATCGACGACCCGGGGCTCGACGAGCCCCACAGCTTAGCGGAGATGCGGGAGGCGTTCCTCTCGTTCTTCGAGGCCCATGACCACGAGCGAATCGACCCCTACCCCGTTGCGGCCAACCGCTGGCGCGACGACGTGCTGTTGACACAGGCGTCCGTCTACGACTTCCAGCCGCTCGTCACCTCGGGGCAGACGCCCCCGCCGGCCAATCCCCTCACGATCAGCCAGCCCTGCATCCGAATGCAGGACATCGACAACGTCGGCAAGACCGGCCGACACACGATGGCCTTCGAGATGATGGCCCACCACGCGTTCAACGCCCGCGAGGACCTCGACGAGCCCGGGCAGTACGCCTACGAGGGGGAGGTGTACTGGAAGTCCGAGACGGTACGGTACTGCGATGAGTTGCTCGAGGAGATGGGCGCCGACATCACCGACGTCACCTACATCGAGGACCCGTGGGTCGGCGGCGGCAACGCCGGCCCCGCAATCGAGGTCATCTACCGCGGGCTGGAGCTTGCGACGCTCGTCTTCATGTGCATGGAGGCCGACCCCGACGGCGAGTACGAGCTCAAGGACGGGAACACCTACTCGTACATGGACACGTACATCGTCGACACCGGCTACGGGCTCGAGCGGTGGACCTGGATGTCCCAGGGGACCGCCACCGTCTACGAGGCGGTGTACCCCGACATG
>PXSE01000125.1 GCA_003022905.1 Halobacteriales archaeon QS_9_68_42 | reverse complement strand
GTTCATCCGGAGCGTCGTCCCCGTGGAGGTGATGTCGACGATGGCGTCGGCGATGTCGACGTGCGGCGTCAGTTCGGTCGCGCCCGACACCTCGACGATGTCGGGCTGGACGTTTATCTCGGCGAAGTACCGCTCGGTGATGCGGGGGAACTCGGTGGCGACGCTGCCGCCGGCCAGTTCCTCCGGCGCGGTGACACCGCCGTCCTCCGGGGCCGCGAGAACGAGCCGACACCGGCCGAACTCCAGGTCCAGCAGGTCCGCCAGGTCGACGCTGGACTCCTCGACTTGGTCGAGGCCGGTGATGCCGAGGGCGGCGGCGCCGTCGGCGACGTACTCGGGGATGTCGCTCGCCCGCGCAAACAGCACCGACACATCGGGGTCGACGGTGTTGGCGTACAGTTTCCGCTCGGCGCCGTCCTGGACGTGCAATCCCGCCCGCTCGAGCAGGCCCAGCGCTGGGTCGTGGAGACGCCCCTTGTTGGGCACGGCGATACGCATACTCATGCTTGTGGCGGCCGGGTCTTTGCCCTATCGGACGCTCTCCAGCCACGCCCGGAGCGCGTCGGCGCCGTAGCCGACGCCGGCCATGACGAATGTCGACACCGATAGCAGGAACAGCCCGACGGCGGTCTCCAGCAGCGGGAACCCGACTGCCCGTCCGCCGGCTTCGGTGACCAGCAGGTGGAAGACGAACGCGAGAAGGAACCCGCCGAAGGCGGCCAGTCCCGTTGTCCCGCCGTAGCGGAGCATCCGGATGCCGACGGCGTCATCCGGGAAGTACAACTCCGCATGGAGGTAGAGGGCGTGGCGGTACCAGAGGTACGCCACCAGGAAAGCGAGTCCGGCGACGCCGGAAAGAAGCAGGACGGCGGGTAGCGTCAGCGGGTGCATCGAACGACGGTGCCGGTCCCGGAAAGAAATACCTCGCGCCGAAATCGAGCGGTGAGACGCCTGCGGGTCGGCAGTTTCAACCCGGTGTGCCCCGAACCTCGACGCATGACGACGCTGGGAATCTCCGGCGGGCGCGTCCTGCGCCCGGACATGACGGTGGTGGAGGCCGACGTGGTGGCCGACCGGGAGACGGGTCGCATCGTCGCCGTCGAGGACGGCGCCGATGCCGACGAGACGCTCGACGCCTCGGGCGGCCTCGTGGTGCCGGGGCTGGTCAACGCCCACTGCCACGTCGCGATGACGCTGTTGCGGGGGTACGCCGACGACAAGCCGCTGGATTCGTGGCTCCGAGATGACATCTGGCCGGTCGAGGCCGCTCTCGAACCGGCGGACGTCCGGGCCGGCGCCCGCCTCGGCCTCGTGGAGATGATACGCAATGGCGTGACCGCCGTCGGCGACATGTACTTCCACGTCCCCGAAGTGGTCGGCGCGGTCGAGGAGGCTGGCCTCCGGGCCCGCGTCGGCCACGGGGTCGTCACCGTCGGCAAGGACGACGCCGACGCCCGCGCGGACTTCGAGGAGGGCCTGGCCGTCGCCCGGGAACTCGACGGCGCCGCCAGCGGGCGGGTCCGGACCGCCCTGATGCCGCACTCGCTGACGACCGTCTCCGACGAACTGCTCGAGAAGTTCGTCCCCCGCGCCCGCGAGGCCGGCGTGCCGCTGCACTACCACGCCAACGAGACCGAGGACGAGGTCCGGCCCATCGTTGAGGAGCACGGCGTCCGGCCGCTGGAGCGCGCCGACGACCTCGGACTGCTGGAGTCGTCGGACTTCGTGGCTCATGCGGTCCACATCGACGACGTCGAGATCGAGCTGCTCGCCGACCGGGACGTCGGCGTCGCCCACTGTCCGGCCTCGAACATGAAACTGGCCAGCGGCATCGCGCCCGTCGAGGCGCTACGGGAGGCGGGGGTCACGGTCGGCGTCGGAACGGACGGCGCCGCCTCGAACAACGACCTCGACGTTCTCGACGAGACGCAGGACGCGGCGATGGCCGGGAAACTGGCGGCCGAGGACGCGAGTGCTGTCCCGGCGGCGGCGGCCGTCCGGGCCGCCACCGAGGGCGGCGCCGACCTGCTGGGGTTCGACGCCGGCCGCGTCGAGACCGGCGCGCTCGCGGACCTCGCGGTCCTCGACCTCGAGGCGCCGCACCTCACGCCACAACACGATCTCGTCAGCCACCTCGCGTACGCCGCCCGCGGGTCTGACATCCGCCACACCGTCGTCGGCGGCGAGGTGCTGATGCGGGACCGAGAGGTACTCTCGACGGACGTCGGGGCGGTCCGGCGGGAGGCCGAGCGGCACGCGGAAGACGCAATCGATCGGGCCTCGGAGTAGCGCGTTAAACGACGAGAACCGTTCTTGAATCCTCTGAGTTCCTCTGCGGGATTCGGGTGAAGACGCGAACGGCAGTGAGCGACCTGAATGAGATATCCTCTTTATCGACCGGTCGCTCCTGCTGTCGGACAGAGATGCGCTCGAAACGACGAACCGCGGCGGTCGCCCTGACAACCCTGATGATGCTGTCGGTGGTCGGGCCCGCGCTCGCGGTGGCACAGGAGGACGCGGAGACAGAGACGACCGACGACGGCGGTCAGCAGGGCCCGCCCCGGGATGACGGTGATAACGAAGGGACCGACGACACCTAACGCGGCAGCGAGCGGTTCGACGGTTCGCGGCTGATTTTTTGGCTCCGCGGCAGGACCTCGCCGTCCCGTTGCGGTAGCGTTTTCCCGCTCTCGCCACTCGGTACGATCATGAACCACCCGACGATAACCGAGCAGCTCGAGGCTCCGGAAGATGCCCGCAAGGCTGGACGCCGGAAGATGGCGTGGGCGCGACAGCACATGCCGATCATGCGGTCCATCGGCGAGGCGTTCGCCGCCCAGACGCCGCTGGCCGGCGAGACCGTGGCGATGGCGATGCACGTCGAGGCCAAGACCGCCGTGCTGACGGAGGTGCTGGCCGAGGCCGGCGCCGAGGTCGCCATCACCGGCTGTAATCCGCTGTCGACCCACGACGACGTCTCGGCGGCGCTGGACGCCGTCGAGGGCATCACCTCCTACGCGAAGCACGACGTCAACGATGACGACTACTACGCGGCCATCGAGGCGACCATCGGCCACGAGCCGACCATCACGGTCGACGACGGCGGCGACCTGGTGATGGCCATCCACGAGGAGTACCCCGAGCTGATCGACTCCATCGTCGGCGG
>PXSE01000124.1 GCA_003022905.1 Halobacteriales archaeon QS_9_68_42 | reverse complement strand
GGCCGGACTCGACGTATTCGCCTCGGCGCCCATCCTGCAGGGCGACCTGGCCGAACCGGGCGGGATGCCCGACCCCGTCGCGGCGGCCGCCACGGCGGCGATACAGAGGAACGTGGCCCGCCACTCGCTGACGACGAGGACACCGCTCACGGCCAGGGGGGCGCCGACGGCCGCCACCTGGCTGGCCATCCCGTGGATGCCGATGGCGCCGCCGACCCGCCGGGGGAACAGTTCGCTGACCAGCGGATTGGCGGCGATGAAGTAAGTTCCGCTGGCGGTACCCATCAGGAACGCTCCGACCGCGAGGTGGAGCCGCGAGCCGGCGACGGCCGTGAAGGCCGAGGCGGCGACGAGCAGTCCTCCCGTCGCCGCGATGACGCGGTGGCGGGCGACGTGCGTGAGCAGGTAGCCGGTCGGCATCCGCGGGGCCGCGCTGCCCAGCCAAGCGGCGCTCGTCACCACGCCCAGCGACGCCGCCGTCACGCCGAAGTCGGCGGCGACGGGCTGGACAAGCGGCGCGAAAACCACCCGTGCGAGGTTGACCAGAAACACCATCGCACAGAGGGAGCCGAACAGTTCGCGGCGGGACACACCGGCGGTAGACGGCCGCGCCGTTTTAACGAATCGAACCGCGGTCGACACGGCTTCCGAGCCGCACGACAGGTTTAATACGGAGTGTAAAGTACGCTTTACTGTAAAGGGGACTTTCCACCGATGTCGAACACAACGTCACGCCACCCGGTGCAGCGGGGACAGCAGTACAAGCGCGCGATACTGGGGGTCTTCACCGTCGCGGTGGTCGGCCTCGCAGTCGGTATCGCCCTGGACCGACAGCTAGCGGGACTCGTCATCTACGCCGCCGGGTGTCTGACCGGCGTCGCCGGGACGCCGTACCTGGAGTACCTCAGCCCCGTCGAACTGTACGACGAGCGGGGCCAGCGACACGCCGAGCGCGCGAGCAACGCCGTCGTGAACCTGTTCGCGTACGTCGGCCTCCCGGCGTTCATCGGCCTCTTCCTGGCCAACGCGACGGGCGTTTACGAGTTCGGCGCGACGGCGACCGGCGCGCTGTATGCGTTCTCGGCGTTCTACCTCGTGTAGGGCGCCGTCTACGCACTCGTGCGGTCTCGCTCGTGAGAAACGAAGTTCGCGAGCGCCGGGAGGCCGCGGGCCTCAGCCAGGCCGAACTCGGCGCGGCCGTCGGGGTGACCCGGCAGACAATAAACGCCATCGAGCGCGAGCGGTACGACCCGTCGCTGGAGCTGGCGTTCGAGCTGGCGGCCCACTTCGACTGCGCCGTCGAGGACCTGTTCGACCCGGAGACGGACGACGGGGAGTGACAGTGGCTACTGTACGTCATTCCGGCATCGACCGCGTGAGTGCGTGCGGTCGCACCGGTAAACAGATACGAGGGTGTCATAGAACCATTTATAGGGTGTTGATCTCGTCTGAACCTCGATGAATTGACTGGGAGGTAAACGTGCGAACTGATTATCAACGACAGACGAAGAGAAAAACAGTACATCACAAAAATGGGAATCATAACGTATTTGGAATCGGGATGTAGACTCCTGGTTTGTATGGTGTCAATTGGTCTCGTCATTGCTCAGTTCTACGAAGACATTGCGGAAGCCATGGAAGAACAGGCGCTCAAGAATGCTTCACGATTGGATGTCGAAATTGCTCGGACGGTATCTGTTCGAGGGGTCTATGACACTCCACTGGCAGCTGACCGGCTTGCACGACGGGACGAGATTGATGCAGTTGCCGTCTTAGGGGCTGTAATAACCGGTGACACGGACCATGATCAGGTCGTTGCACATACGGCAGCTGAAAAACTGAGCGGTGTGAGTCTCCAGCGCGATACTCCGGTGACGTTCGGGGTAATCGGACCAGCGATGAGCTCGGCAGAAGCTTATGAGCGAATCGACTATGGGGCTGAGGCCATCCCAATTGCCGTTGAAACCGTCGAGGAACTACCGTAGTGTCGTTTGGATTCTAACCTCACGACTGTCTTCTTCCGAGTGCAGGAAGATGATTTCAAAGGGGTGAGACTGAATCAACTGCTCACCGCAGGTGCATACGAGGTGGGTCGTTCGGGTGCTTTTGATGAAACAAATCCTTGACGACCTCGAAAGCCCTCGGCCGGCTCCGGTCGCGCGGCTGGCTGTCGTTCGAGAGAGCGAAGCTCTCTCGTGATGACGAAAGACGCGTCGCGTCTTTCGAACCACGCTCCTCACTTCGTTGCGGTGTCCTCGCGCGGCGTCGCCGCGCGAGCGGGCCGAGGGACCTGCGGTCCCTCGCGGTCGTCGGCGCACGGCGCCGACTGCCTGAGGGAGCCTGCGGCTCCCTCTCTGCTTGCGTCGCCGTGCTTCCCGGACCCAGCCTCGCCCTTTCAGTCCACCAGGCTGCCAGGTAATCCGCCGGCGGTCCCTGGCGGACTGAAAGGGCGAGTGGCGCTCGGTGGTGCCCCGACCCCGCAAGCACCGTAGGGAGCAACGCGACCGAGGAGCGCAGCGCAGGTCGCGGCGCCCCGAGCGCCGCGAGGGCTTTCGAGGGTCGCACGTCGAGTCAATAGCCACTACCACGAACCGTTCCATACACATCCTGTACTGACCAATTCAGCACAGCGGAATACAGGGTGTGTGAACAGCTCTATGACACTCTCAGGTACGGTGATTACTATGAGCCGGAACGGTCGTCGGCGCGGGGCTACTCGAACACTTCGTCGAAGGCGTCGGCTCCCATCGGCGGTTCGTAGCGGCAGGGCGAAGTTGATGGCCCGCTGGGCGGGCGTGTCGCCGGCCAGTTTCGCCTCGACGGCCTCCGGCATCTCACCGGCGTCGGCCAGGTCGCCCTGCAGGATGGACGCCGAGGTGAAGATGTCGAGACCGGCCTCCCGGGCGAACGACAGCGCGCTCCGGGGGCCGTCGGCGGACTCGTGGGCCGCGAGCGTGAATGCGTCCGCCATGTGGACATTGAACGGCAGCTGGACGGCCCGGAAGTGGGTACCGGTCGTCCCCGCGCGGTCGGCGGCGGCCCGGGCGCGGGCGACCACCTCCGGTAGCGAGAGGTGCTTTTTGTGGTCCGGCGGCACCCGGAACGCCTCCCAGGTGGCGACGCCGTAGTGCCGGAGGTCGCCCGCCGCGGCCCGCTCCTCCAGCCGGGTGAACACGTCCTCGAGGCGGTCGTAGGCCGTCTTGCGGTCGAACCGCGCCAGCTGTGCCTCCGGGTTGTGGACGTAGTAGAGGTCGACGGTATCGAGCCCGAGGTTCGACAGCGACCGCTCGAGGCTCCACTCGAGGAAGTCGGGCGTGATGGCGTTGCCCATCACGAGGTCGTCGGCGTCGACGACGCCGGTGTCGAGGTACTCGGACTCGATGAACGCGGCCGCGTCGCGGGGTCGCTCGCCGCTGAACGGGACGAACCCGCCCTTCGTCGACAGCATGATCGCCTCGCGGTCGACATCGGCGTCGGCGATGGCCCGGCCGACGACCCGCTCGGAGCGCTGGTGGCGGTAGTTGACCGCGGTGTCGACGACGTTGATGCCGCTCTCGAGGGCGTCGACGACGGCCTCGTGGTACCGCTCGTCGGCGTCGTCGGTCGCGTCGCCGAGGTAGGTGCCGACGCCGACCGACGAGACGAGACAGTCCGCAAAGCGGCGGAAGTACGTCCGGGCGAACCGCTCGTGGAAGCGGTCCCGATACGCCCAGGTCGCCGACCTGGTCGCCATGTCCGTCGTTACACGAGTCGCACACAAAAACGCCGCGGCGGGCGGAACGGTCCCAAGCCCATGGCCGTCCGTCGGTACGGAGACGGTATGTACGATGCGACGTCCCGGCGGCGTCGGCGGGTCGCTGGCCCGTGTCTCCCCGGTCGCCCGGGCCGTCGCCGTAGTACGGCATCGCCGCCGCGTGGATGACGTAGTCGGCGTCGAGGTCGAAGGCGTCGGTGACCGCGACCTCGCCGAACTCGATCGGGCCCTTCGCAACGGCCGCCTCGTGGATCGGGCCGCCGGCGGCCCGCCGGAGCGCCCCGGCGACGCCGCTGCCCACCTAGAGGCTCGTGCCGGCCGCGTTCACGAGGGCGTCCGCCTGCTGTACCACGATGTCGTCGGACGACTGTGAATCTCGTATTCGACGGCACGACGGCGAAGGGGTAAAATCCACGCCTCGCTGGGGGGTCCGAACTCCGAATTGCGGTCGCTCCGAATACTCTGGATACTATTAACTAATATATCAAAGGAAATGCGGCACATTTGCTTTTTCCTTAGTGGTGGGAACAAAAATGCGTGTGAAGTAGCTATGACCACAAAATCTTTCAACTAATAACCCTTGAACATATCCGTGGACGATCGACCCGGCACGACACCCCTTCAAATCGGGGCGGTCATAGGTGGCATCGGCCTCATCAGCGTAGCACTGTACCAAACGTATTCAGCGTATCGACCGGTCCAAGGACACGTTGATGGTCGGGGGCTCTTTGCAGAATTCATCATCCCACCGATAGCCGCAATCGGCGGTCTGCTCATTGCACACGCCTTCCTACGGGCCGTATCAGTTGACGGCGGAGATGTAGTCTCTATAGTTGTATATCCAATATTCGGGATCCTCGCAATACTTCCCTCGATCGGTTACATCCTCCTGTATTCCGGGTCAGATGTTTCGAAGGAACTGTCAACGTATTCGGACTGGTTCATCGTGGCTCTCGTCCCCGGCCTCCTTGTAGCGGGCGCCATCACCTTGAGACACGGAGCGAATGCTGTCAGGAGCGTACGACGCCATTGAGGCCATCCATCTCGGAGGGACCCGGGAGTGGCAAAAAGACTGCCAGGAATCGAATTAACCGGTCATCTTCGGATATTGATTACCATGAGTCATTACCGGGTTGACCGCACGCTGTCTTGCGGTTGTACCGGCAAACAGTTACAGGAACCACTATCAGAGTTCGCCCCGCATGGCGGCGAACAGTCGGTCATCGAGGTCAGGGCCAGGAGCGTCCGTGGCCGCCGCCGCTGGCGTCCGCGAACGGTTCGACGGCGGCGTCGATGGCGTTCCCCATGTGGACCCGGTCGTCGCGGGACCGCCCGGAGATGTAGATGGTTCCGTTCCGCTTGCCGGTGACGACGGCCGCGGTGACGCCCTCCAGTCGGACCAGTTCCTCGACGGCCGTCGGCAACGCGTCGGTGTTGGAGACGCGGCCGACGTGGCTGATCAAAAACGGGCCATCGACCTGCCGACCGGTTATCGCCGATGCCTTCACCTCGAGCGTCTCGCCATCGACCTTCGGGTTAGCGATGCGGTCCAGGGCGTCCGGGTCGGCGGCGGGAAACAGGTACGCCGCGGCGTCGAACTCCGCCGGCGTGCAGCCGCGCGTGAACGAGGTGGTGTCCGACTGGATGCCGTACAGCAGGCCGGTCGCCAGCCGCGAGGGCAGCGGCCGGTCGCCGTTCCGGCTGTTCCACCCCTGCTGGCGGAGGTACTCGGCGAGGATGCCGGCGCACGACCCCCGCCCGGGGCGGACGTCGGTGAACTCGGTTCCCTCGCCGGCGCCGGGGTGGTGGTCGACGACCGCGAGGGGGGTGAGCCCCTCGGCGCCCGGGAAACCCCGGGGCTCGTTGTGATCGACGAGAACGATGTCGTGGGCCGCCAGGTCGATGTCCGTCACGATTCTGTCGAACTCGCAGTCCAGCACCGCCTCGAAGGCGCGGTTCTCGGAGTGTCGAATCTCGCCGGCGTACTGTATCGCGGCGTCGGTGTCGACCGTTTCCGCCAGGGCGACGACCGCCATCGCCGACGCCATCGAGTCGGGGTCCGGGTTCGGGTGCATCAGCACGGCCACCGCCTCGCGGTCGGCCAGCGCCGCCAGAAACCGGTCGCTTCGCGTCCGCGAGAGCCGCCGCCACAGGAAGGCCCCCAGCGCTACGAGCAGGAGCGCGACGACCGCGACCCCGGCGAGGAGTTCGGGTTCCTGGAGGAGCTCCGCCAGGGACCGCCCGGCGACGGCTGTCGCGTTCTCAGCCGACCGGGGCTGCATACCCCCTGTTTGTCCCTCCTTGGAATAAGTTTCTTCGGGGCGGCCTCGCGCGACCGGGAGTCGCGCCGCCCGCATGGGGTTGCCTCGGATTGACGGCCCGAATATTCCGTGGTATTCGTGGATTAACCACATTCTCAAATAGATGTAGCCCTACGTAGAGTCGTGATTCGCTCACGAACCGAGCAGGAGGGACGAGCAGGGTGGAGCGGGAGCGACAGGCAGAGGGCGGCGGATGTCTGAGGAGCCGACGGTACTGGTCGTCGGCGGAGGCGCGACGGGAACCGGCGTCGCCCGGGACCTGTCGCTGCGCGGCGTCGATGTCGTGCTCGTCGAGCGGGGTGGCCTCGGCGGCGGCACCTCCGGGCGCTCCCACGGCGTTCTCCACAGCGGCGCCCGGTACGCCGAGTCCGACCCGGCCGGCGCCGAGGAGTGCATCGAGGAGAACCGCCTCATCCGCGAGGTCGCCGGCGAGTGCGTCGGCGACACCGGCGGCCTGTTCGTGCAGTTGCCCGAGGACGACCCCGCGTACTTCGACCGGAAACTGGCGGCCTGCAAGGCGGTCGGCATCGAGGCCGAGGAGATCGACCCCGGGGCCGCCCGAGAGGCCGCACCGGGGCTCTCGCCGGACGTCGAGCGGGTGCTCCGGGTGCCGGATGCAGTGGTGTGGCCCTCGCGTCTCGTGGCGGCCAACGCCGCCGACGCGGAGGCCCACGGCGCCAGCGTCCACCCGGACGCGCCACTGGAGGAGTTCGCCGTCGAGGACGGCAAAATCGAGGCGGCGACCGTCGGCGGGCGCGCCGACCGGACGTTCGAACCCGAGTTCGTCGTCAACGCGACCGGCGCGTGGGCGGGCCGGGTCGCCGAGATGGCGGGCGCCGAGGTGGGGATGGCTCCCAGTCGCGGCGTCATGATCTCCGTCGAGCACGACGCCCTCGGGGCGGTGCTCAACCGGTGTCGACAGCCGGACGACGGCGACATCGTCGTCCCCCACGAGTCGGAGGCCGTCGTGGGGACGACGAGCGTGCCGGTTTCGGACCCCGACGAGCACGAGCAGGCCGACTGGGAGGTCGAACGGAGCATCGAGGAGTGTGCGGCGATGCTGCCGGCGGTCGCCGAGGCGCCCGTCGTCCGGACCTGGTGGGGCGTCCGGCCGCTGTACGCCCCCGAGGAGGCCGGCGAGGACCGCCGCGGCATCTCCCGGGGGTTCACCGTCGTCGACCACGCCGACGAAGGGGTCAGGAACCTCTGTAGCATCGTGGGCGGGAAACTGACCACCTACCGCCGGATGGCCGAGGCCGTCGCCGACCACGTCTGCGACCATCTCGGCGTCGACGCCGCCTGCGAAACGGCGACCACGCCGCTTGCGGCGGCCGACGACCCCGACCGACTCGACGAGCTGGTCGCCGCCTACGGCTCCCCAAACCCGACTGACGCCGACGTTGTGACAGTAAACTGACCGGGCGTCTTCAGCCGCCCACCTCGACGACAATCGTCAACTCCGTCTTCCCATCCGGGCCGACCACGCGGACGTCGAACCCAACCGCGAGCAGGACCGCCTCGCCGGCCCGCTCCTGGGTGGCGACGCCGCCGTCGACCGCACAGTTACCGAACCGCTTGCCTGCGCCGCGGTCGCAGTTGTCGTCAATCCACGCTTCGGCCGCGGTGCCGTTGTACTGCACCTCGTAGGCGACCCCCTCCTCGAGGCGGGCGGTCTCCAGGGCGTCGACATCGTCGTCCAGCGTCGCCCGGACGGCGTCGGCCATCACCGCGCGCTGGCCCCACTCGTACTCGCCGGCGGTCTCCCTGGCGGCCCGGTGGACCGACCGGTCGAGGTAGGCGACCGCTTCCTCGCCGGAGACCTCCGGGTCGGAGGCGGTGTCCGGGTGGTAGCCCAGCTGGAGGTACGCAAAGAGCATCGGCACGAGGCCGATGGCGATGACCGCGGCGGCGACCAGGACGAGTTGGCCCCGCTTCACACTGGTTCCCGTGGCTGTCAGACGTACCAGACCCATATCGTCACCTCCCCGTGCGGCGTCGGAACGGTCGCCCCCCCGGTCGGCGCGCCCGCAGGCCGCTCGTAGCCGACCGCGCCGTGTGGCGTCTCGACGCGGTACATCAGGTTCTCCGCGAGGATGCGGTCGACCCGGGTCGCAAGCGCCTCCCGCTCGCGG
>PXSE01000123.1 GCA_003022905.1 Halobacteriales archaeon QS_9_68_42 | reverse complement strand
GACTGTTGGGCAAACTGACGCTAATATCAGTATTCAGTCGCAGCTTCCGTTCTCTCAACCGACCGATCAATACCATCGCAACTGTCCGCTGAGGGGGCGTCCGAAGGTCATCCCCGAGGCGGTTCACCGTCGCCTCGCTTCGCTCGGCGACGGTAGCGCGCGCGGACTGACGCGAGTGAAGCGAGCGGAAGGAGCACGCGCTATTTTTCCCCCAAGTTTTTGCCCGACCGAGGGCCGCGGAGCGGCCCGAGGGAGGTGCAAAAAGTGGGTTTACATCGCGCCGCCCATGCCGCCCATGCCACCCATGCCGCCCATGCCGCCGCCGGGTGCACCGCCGGGGCCGCCGGCGCCGCCCTCGGGCTCCTCGCCCTCGGTGCTCAGGTCGCCGGCAGCGATGATATCGTCGATCTTCAGCACGAGGTTGGCGGCCTCCGTCGCGGACGACAGCGCCTGCCGCTTGGCATGGGCGGACTCGACGACGCCGGCGTCGGAGGTGTCGACCACCTCGCCGGTGAACACGTCGAGGCCGGCGGTCTCGTTGCCGTCCTCGTGGGCCGCACGCAGGTCGACCAGCGTGTCGATGGAGTCCAGCCCGGCGTTCTCCGCCAGCATACGCGGGACGAGTTCTAGGGCGTCGGCGAACGCCTCGACGGCCAGCTGCTCGCGGCCGGAGACGCCGTCGGCGTAGTCGCGGACGCGGCGGGCGACCTCGACCTCGACGGCGCCGCCGCCGGCCAGTACGCGGCCGTCGGAGACACACTGGGCGACGACGTCCAGCGCATCGCCGATGCCGCGCTCGAGTTCGTCGACGACGTGCTCGGTAGAGCCGCGCAGCAGCAGCGTCACGCCGTGGGCGTCCTCGCCGGTTCCCTCGACGTAGAACAGCTCCTCGTCGTCGTCGAACTCGACGTCGGCACTGCCGAGGTCAGCGGCCGACAGCGAGTCCAGGTCGGAGACGACGTTGCCGCCGACGACCTCGCGCAGGAAGCCGAGGTCGCTCTTCTTCGCGCGGGAGGCCGCGAGGACACCCTCCTGGGCGAGGAAGTGCTCGGCCAGGTCGTCGATGCCCTTCTGGCAGAAGACGACGTCGGCGCCGGCGTCAGCGATGGTCTCGACCTTCTCGCGGAGCTGCTCTTCTTCCTTGTCGAGGAAGTCCTGGAGCTGGTCGGGGCTGTCCAGCTGGACGCTGGCGTCGGCGTCGGTGTCCTCGACCTCGATCGGCTCGTTGATGAGCAGGACGTCGGCGTCCTCGAAGGCGGTCGGCATCTCGTCGTGGGCGGGGTCCTTGTCGATGACCGCGCCCTCGAGCAGTTCGGACTCGCCGGCCGAGCGGCCGGTCTGTGTCTCGATGTTGACGTACTCGAGGTCGACGACCGTCTCGCCGTCGTCGGCGTCGACGGTGACCGCCTGGACGGCGTCGACGACCAGTTGCGCGAGAACGTCCTTTTCGAGTTCGGCGCCCTTGCCGGTCATCGACGTCTCTGCGACGTTCTTGATGAGCTCGGTGTCCTCGGGGTCGACCTCGTAGGCGACATCGTCGATCTCCTCGCGAGCCTGGTTGGAGGCCAGGTGGAAGCCCTTGATGATGGCCGTCGGGTGGATGTCCTGCTCCAGCAGGTCCTCGGCGTTCTTCAGGAGCTCGCCGGCGATGGAGACGGCGGTCGTGGTGCCGTCGCCCGCCTCGTCTTCTTGGGTCTCGGCGACCTCGACGATCATCGAAGCCGTCGGGTTGTCAATGTCCATCTCCCCGAGGATGGTGACGCCGTCGTTCGTGACGGTGACGTCACCCATCGAGGAGACGAGCATCTTGTCCATCCCTTTCGGGCCGAGCGTCGACCGTACCGACTCCGAGACCGCCTGCGCGGCCGCGATGTTGTGCGACTGGGCGTCGCGGTCCTTCATCCGCTGGGAGTCTTCGCCGAGGATAATCATCGGCTGACCTCCCATTCGCTGCTGTTGACTCATGTTCGTCCGAATGATTGTCCACGGTTCTATATAAAGTATCCGATTGCCGCCGCGGGGGGCTGCCCGCCTCGCTCAGCACGAAACGATTAAAAACACCTCACAGCGCTCGTATGTCAGGCGTTGACTCACCTTCGACAGCGGGAGACTACCACAATATCTGTCGGGGGTTTATTACCTATTCTGGGGCGTACGGTCGGTTGGCGCTCGTGGGGTCGGTACGGACCCGTCTCGCGGCTCGCGCTGCTCACCGTTCACATATCCGAGGCGTCTCACTTCGTTCGGAACCTCGCTACGCCAGGACTGGGATTTGAACCCAGAATCCCGAACGGGAACACGCTTTCCAGGCGTGCGCCTTACCAGATTCGGCCATCCTGGCCCGCACCCATAATTCGATTGTCCGGCGCATAAGGACTTTCGTTCTCAACCGGGAGGCCGTCTCGCTCCGCTCCCCGCTCGCCACACCGACATTCTCGCTTCGCTCGACGCCTCGCACCCCGGGACTGGGAGTGAGCGAACGCGGACGCGGTCGCAAACCCGACGGATGAACGAACTGAGTCCGTCGGAATCTGAACAGAATCCCGGAATGCTCTCCAGGCGTGCGCCTTACTATTCGGCCATCCTGACGTGGGCGAATTTACCGGGTCTACCGTCTGAACGCTTCGCGTTCGGCGCTGCCATGTTACTCCTCCCCGCCCGGGGGTGACAGCCGCCCCTCGAGGTAGTAGGCGCTCGCGGCGGCGGCGGCGAACACTACGAGCGCGACGCCGGCAATTGGCCCGACGCCCAGGAAGGCGCCGTCGACAAGCAGGTACGCCTGGTGGGCGGCGAGGAAGGCCAGGGCGCCGATGGCGCCCCACAGCACGGCAGCCTTAGCCCGCGGCGTCACGCCCGCGTCGCAACGGCCATCCCCAGTGGCAGGTTCCCCGCCTCGACGGCCGACCGCGCCGGCGGGTTCGCGTCGAAGTACTCGCCGTAGACCTCGTTGGCGGCGCCGTAATCGTCGACGTTGTCGAGGTAGACCGTCGTCTTGAGCGCGCCGTCGAGCCCCGAGTCGGCCGCCGAAAGCACCGCCTCAAGGTTCTCCAGCACCTGCTCGGCCTGGACGTCGACCGGTTTGTCGGCCAGCGAGTCCCCCTCCGGCGTCAGCGCCACCTGACTAGCAGTGAACACGAGGTCGTCGGTGACCGTCGCCTGGCTGTAGTCGGCCGCCGCAGGCGGTGCGTCGTCGGTGTGGACCGTCTCCTTGCCCATGCCCGCCGGTCCGGCGCGGACCGATATAAATCTCCTACTCGACGTCGACGGTCCGGACGTCGGTGACCGGCAACAGCGGCAACTCGGGAAACGTCACCTCGGCCTCGAAGGTGAGTGTCCCGGCGTCGCCGCCGAACACGCCGACCGGAAGCGTCGTCGTCCCGAGGTAGCTCGTTTCGGCGGTCATCTCGACACCGTTGACCGTCACCCGCACCCCGGCCGGCGCGCCGTCACCGTCGTTGCGGACCGTCACCTCCGCCATCGCGTTCTCGCCGCGGGCGATGGCCTCGGGAACGTCGCGCCACTCGAAGGAGAGGTCGGGGAGCGATTCGGCTTGCTCGAGGACGCGCTCGGCCAGCCCCTCCGAGAGGCCCGCCGAGACGAGGCTGTCGACGCCAGCCGCCCGGACGCCCGCCGGCGTCGCCAGCCCCTCGCGGGCCAGCTTGTTCGCCCGGCCCTTGCCGACGCCCTCGATTGCGGTCAGCCCGACGGCGTCGGCGCCGATGCCGTGCTCGACGCGGGCCTCAATGCGCCGGACGAGGTTGGCGTTCCGCGGCTCGGCGAACCGCTCGCAGAAGGCCCGCAGCGCCGCCAGCATCCGTAGGGCGTTCTGCCTGATGACCCAGGCGTCGCTCTGTAGCTCGGCGGGCGTCGTCCCTGACATCCCGGCTCGGAGGATGGCCAGCACCTTCCGGTTGCCGGCCGCCAGGTTGTCGCCCTCGCCGCCGAGGACGGCATTGAAGGCCTCCCGCTCGTCGCGGCGGGCGGAGACGCTGTCGAACTCCGCGGCGTCGGCGGCCGTCCGCAGGACCGCGCTCTCGTCGAGGCCGTCTGCGTCGTCGGCTCGCTCGCACAGGCCGTGGAAGGCGGCCGCCGTCTCCAGCCGCAGGTAGTACTGGGAAGCAAGCCGACCCAGCGGCGTCGGCTCGATGGCCAGCCCCGACTGCTCGACGAAGCCGTCCTCGACCAGGCGTTCGAGCGTCGTCGACACCCGGTCCCGCAGGGAATCGCCGGCGTCGTATGCGTCCGGCGCGCTCTGGGCCCGCGCGTAGTAGAACGTTGTCTCCAGCCACTCCATGACGTCCTCGATGTCGTCGACGACGCCCAGTGCTATCTCGGCGTTGAGGTGGGCGTCCAGCTCCCCCGCAAGCCGGGACTCGATGGGTTTGCCGTCCTCCAGCAGTTGGCGGTAGCGGTCGGCGTCGGAGCCGTCACACACCACGTGGGCGTAGCCGGTGTCGTCGTAGCCCGGCCGGCCCGCCCGCCCGAGCATCTGGAGGACGTCCAGCGGGCTCATGTCCACCTCCCCCTCCAGGGGGTCGTGGTGCTTGGTGTCCCGGATGACGACGCATCGGGCGGGGAGATTGACGCCCCACGCCAGCGTTGACGTCGAGAATAGCAGCTGTATCCTGCCCTCCCGGAACCAGTCCTCGACGCGGTCCTTGTCGGCCTTCGAAAGGCCGGCGTGGTGGAAGCCGACGCCGTCGATGACCGACTGCCGGAGGGTGTCGTTCTCCAGCTCCTGGGCGTCGGTGTGGAACTCGTAGTCGCCGCGGGCGCCGACCTCGACGTCCCGTTCGGCGAGTTCGTCGCGGGCCTTCTCGGCGGCCCGGACCGTGTCCTGTCTGGAGGCGACGAACGTCAGTGCTTGCCCGCCGTCGGTGATGTGCGGCTCTGCCAGGTCCAGCGCCCGGTAGAGCCGTCGGTACTTGTCGGCGAAGGCGTTGTCGCCGTGGGCGTACGTCTCGACGCCGGCGTGCAGCGGCACCGGCCGGTAGTCGTCGCCGAACTCGAAGGTGCAGTCCGCCGGCGCGTCCAGCCAGTCGGCGACGTCGTCGACGTTGGACATCGTCGCCGACAGCGCCACCACGCGCGGGGCACAGAGCCGCCGCAGTCGGGCGACGGTCACCTCGAGCACCGCCCCCCGCTCGTCGGAATCGAGCAGGTGGACCTCGTCGATGACACAGCAGTCCACGTCGGTCACGAACGAGTAGCGCGGCGAGTCGTGCTTCCGGGTCGCCGAATCGGCCTTCTCGGGCGTCATCACGAGGATGTCGGCCCGCTCGGCTCGACGGGGGTTGAGGTCGCGCTCCCCGGTGACGACGTACACTGAGTAACCCAGTTCCTCGAAGCGCTCCCACTCGTCTTCCTTCTCGTTGGTGAGCGCCCGCAGCGGCGCCAAGAACAGCGCCGTCCCGCCCCGCCGGAGCGTCCGGCAGATGGCCAGTTCCGCCAGGGCGGTCTTGCCGCTGGCGGTCGGCGCGCTCACGACGACGTTGTC
>PXSE01000122.1:4114-9913 GCA_003022905.1 Halobacteriales archaeon QS_9_68_42 | reverse complement strand
CAGGAAGTTCACCGGCACGACCAGGTAGCCCAGCCCCGTCGAGGCCGTCGCCAGCGGCAGATCCGCGCCGACGTCCCGCAGCGTCGCCGGGTCCGCCCCGAGAACCTCGGCGACCCGTCCGTGGTCGAGGTCGACGGTCTCGACGACGGCGTCGTCCTGGGTCATCCATACCGACCCCTCGTCGACGGTCACTTCGATGACGCCGACGTTCGTCGCCAGGCCGTGCGTGCCGTCGTCGATGCGGCCCGCCTCCGCCAACCACGCGTGACTCGCAACCGTCGCGTGCCCACAGAGGTCGACCTCCTGGGTCGGCGTGAAGTACCGCACGCGGCGCTCGGCGTCGTCGCTCGGCAGGAGGAAGGCTGTCTCGGAGGCGTTCAACTCGCGGGCTATCGCCCCCATCTGGTCGTCGGTCAGGCCCTCGGCGTCGGGGACCAGTCCGGCGGCGTTGCCCGAGAGCGGGTCGGTCGTGAACGCGTCGACTAGGTGGACGCGTCGGGTGTCGTGGCTCACGCCACGGTCAACGCACAACGGGACAATAGAGGTGACGCACGCGACCGGCGGAGGTCGCCGGCGCCGAGACCTTGGCCCCGCTCAGATACTGAATCCGGCCTCGAGGTTCGAGTCGGTGGTGCCGCCGACGGCGTCCCACTCGCGGCCGTCGTCGCTGACCTCGACGGGTCCGAACGTGCCGGAGCCGGGGTCGTCGGGCACCTCTACGAAGTAGCTGTAGGTGACCGTCTCACCGGGCTCGACGGTCGCTGTGAACTCGACGGCGGTACGGTTGCCCTGCGGGTAGGTCTCGACCTCGTCGCCGCCGATGACATCGTAGCCCGCCGGGATGCGGTCGCGGACCCGGACCTCGGCGGCGTCGCCGTTGCCCCGCTCGAACGTCTCGACGGTGACGTCGATGCGGTTCGTCTGGCCGGCGAGAAACGCCGACCCGTCGTCGGTCCGCTCGGCCTCCAGCGGCGGCAGCGGCTTCGTGAGCGGGATGTCATCGTGGACGGTGGCGTAGAAACCGTTGCCGCGGTCGCCGTGGAAGGAGACGCCGTTGTGCTCGACGGAGCCCCAGAAGTCCGGCGACAGGTTGCCGGAACTCTCGTTGCGCGGCCGGGCGTGACCGATGTCCCGGACGTTCCAGTCGGTGGAGTCGTTTATCCAGCCGATCTCCTCGTCGCCCTCGCGGTCCTCGACGGTCGGGTTCGGCGCGGGGCGGTAGCCACGCCGGGCGCCGCCGAACAGACCATCGTCGCTTCCCGGCTCGACCTCCAGGTACCGGACGCCGCCGTGGTAGTGGCTCTGGTGGATAATGTACCGTTCCTCGCCGTCTATCTCGTGGACCGCCGGCTGGGAGTTGTGGGGGCTGTACTTGAAGCTGAACCTCGGCGCGCGGATTTCCTCGAAGCGCTCCTGGCGTTCGTCCTCGTCGGCTGGGGGCTCGCCGTTGAACCCCTCCCCGGTGTCGACGTTCTTCCAGGTCCAGTTGTCCAGCTCGCCCAGCTGCTTGGGACCGTCCTCGTTGCTGCACCCACACGTGGAGTCCTCGGGGTAGATGCCCTCGCAGTCAACCAGGAACACCGTTCCCGTCGAGTTGGGGTTCGTCTTGTTCGGGTGCGGCGTGTTGTAGATGACCGAGTCCCGCTGGTCGAGGCGCTCGTCGGGCTCCTCGTGGCTGGCGACGGCCACCCGGCGCTCGTTGCCGTCGGCGTCCTCTATCAGCTCGGGGAACGGCGCCGCGAAGTGCGACTGGTTCATGTCGAACTGCCCGACGTGCTCGGTGTCGGTCGGGTCCGAGACGTCGAGAACGCGCATACCGCGGTCCCAGTCGGCGATGTAGGCGGTTGGCCGACCGGTGCGGGGATCGTCGTGGACCTCGACATCGTGGACGTACGAGAGCCCGTGCTCGGCGCCGACCTCGCCGCGGGAGGCGTCGCCGTCGGCCGTCCAGCGGTTGACGAGCGTCAGTTTGCCGGGGTCGCGGTCGAACCGGAAGATGTACACCCCGCTGTCGGGGGTGAGCAGACCGACGTCCTTGCAGGCGAAGACGTAGTCGTCGCCGTCGATGCGGTGATGAAAGAGGTTGTGACAGCCCGTCGAGAACGGTTCGTCCGCCCGGCCGACGGTCCGGGGCCGGGCGGGGTCGGAGATGTCGACGGCGACGACGCCGCCGGTAGTCTCGGCGTTGCCGCGGGGGTCCGACTCGTTTACCTCGCCGTTGGAGCCGTCGTTGTAGGCGATGAGCGCCTGCGTCCCCATGAAGGCGTAGTTGCCGTCGTTGGAGAGTTTGATGTCGGTCGCGCCGTTGGCCTCGGCGCTGAAGTTCCGCAGGATGCCGAGCACGCGGAGTTCGGCCTCCTGGAGTTCCGCTTCGGTGGAGGCGTCGTTGAACTCGCTGATGTCCAGCGTCGCCATCCGGCGCCCGGGGTCGTCGCTGTCGGCCGCCCGGAAGCAGATGACCCCGATGTCGCCGTGGGTGCGGACCTCGGCGTTGCGGCGGCGGCCGGCCAGACCGGCCGGCCCGGTCCCGCCGATGCTGTGATAGCCGACCGTCTCGGCGTTCTGGTGGCCTGCCCCGCCGTCGAGCGGGAACGTCTCATTGTTGTCGCTCGCGCTCGAGGACCCCTCCTTCTCGTAGGAGCCGGGATGACCGGAGGCGGTCCCGACCGCGCCGACCCCGAGGGCCGCCGCAGCGCTCTTGATCACCGCTCGTCGTGTGCTATCAGGTATTTCGTCCCGTGACATGATTCAACTGTCCCGGTCCGTATAAAAAGATGCTCTGACAAATCCGTCCAAACGAGTGCCGAGACGGCCGCTCGTCGGGCGGGCGCGGACCGGCCGCCGCACCGCCCGCGACGGACAGATTAACCACCTCCGACCGCCATGGGTCGCTCATGGGCGACCTCCCGGACGAGTTCAACTGCACCATCACCAACTGGGAGTACATCTACGGGCTCTGCCGCGACGTGGCCGACGACGTTAGGGCCGCCGAGTTCGAGCCGGGCGTGGTCGTGGCGCTGGCCCGCGGCGGCTGGTTTGCCGGACGCTGTCTCTGTGACTTCCTCGGGCTGGACGACCTGACCAGTCTAAAGATGGAGCACTATGTCGGAACGGGCGAGAAGGCCGACAAGCCGACCGTCCGCTACCCGATGCCGGAGGGCAGTGTCGAGGGCAAAAACGTCCTCGTCATCGACGACATCGCCGACACTGGCGGCTCCATCCGGCGGGCCCACGAGTACGTTACCGACCGCGACCCCGCGGCGGTCCGGACGGCGACCCTGCAGTTGCTCGGGACCAGCGAGTTCGACCCCGAGTTCGTCGGCGAGCGCCTCGAGGAGTGGACCTGGGTCGTGTACCCGTGGAACTTCATCGAGGACATGATCGACCTCACGAGCGGCGTCATGGGGAAGGCCGATCAAGAGCAGTTCGGCCGCGAGGACCTCCGCCACTACCTCGCGGAGTACCACGACGTCGACCGCATCGGGATGGAAATCGCACAGCCGGGCCGCCTCGACGAGGTGCTCGCGGAGATGGAGCGCCGCGGCGTCGCCGAGCGGACCGCCGAAGGCCGGTGGCAACTCGCGTAGCGTGGCCGACGACCCGCTCGAGGCGCTGGTCCGCGCCTACGCCCTGAAGGACGAGACTCGGACCGGCTGGCAGCTCCGCGAGGTCGAGGACCCGGAGTCGGTCGCCGCCCACACCTGGGGCGTGACGACGCTTGTCGTGCGGTTCTGCCCGACCGACCTGGACCGCGAGCGCGCCCTGGCGCTCGCGGCCGTCCACGATGTCGCCGAGGCCGAGACCGGCGACGTCGCCACCCGCGCGGAGGCGGGCGCACAGACCGTCGACGCCGGCGAGAAGGCCCGCCGGGAGCGCGCCGCCATCGAGGGGCCGCTCGCCGGCCTCGGCGAGGAGATGCGGGCGCTGTGGAGCGAGTACGAGGCCCGCGAGAGCCCCGAGGCGCGGTTCGTCAAGGACATGGACCTGCTCGACACCTGCCTGCAGGCGCTGGTCTACGAGCGGGAGGGCCGGTACGAGCCCGGCGGCGACGCCTTCCGGGAGTACAACCGACTCGACGAGTTCTTCGCCACCAGCGAGCCCAGGCTGTCGACCGAGCGGGGCCGGGCGCTGTTCGAGCAGGTCCGCCGGAAGTACGAGGCCGCCAGAGGCGAGGAATGAGCGGGTCCACGCTCGTCGAGCGGGCGCCGCGGGCGTGGGCGCTGTGGGCCGCAAGCCGGCCCGCACAACTACTCCTGGTCGTCGTTGTCTACGCACTGGGGGTCGTCGCCGCCGTCGCCAGAGGGGCCGCCCTCGACGACCGGGCCGTTCTGTTCGGGCTGGCCGCCCTGCTGCCGACGGCCGCCGCCATCCACTACACCAACGAGTACGCAGACCACGAGACGGACGCGCTCACCGAGCGGACGCCGTTCTCGGGCGGCAGTGGAGCCCTCCAGGCGACCGGGCTGCCGGGGCGGCTGATGTCGACGGCGGCGGTTGCCGCGCTGACGGCTGGCGTCGGCCTCGCGGGGGCGGCGCTGGCCGTCGGGCTGCTCCCAGCGCGGGCCGTCGCCATCCTCGCCGGGAGCGCGCTCGTCGGCGTCCAGTACTCAGTGGGGCCGCTGGCGCTGGCCCGCCGCGGTCTCGGCGAACTCGCCAACGCCGCCCTCGGCGGGGTCACCCTGCCCTGCTACGGCGCGGCGGTCGTCGGCGGCCTCGACCGCGCGGTCGTCCTCGCGGTCGTCCCGTTCGCACTCCTCGTGTTCGTTAACCTGCTCGAAGTCGGGTGGCCGGACCGGCGCGCCGACGCCGACGTCGGCAAGGACACCCTCGCAGTGCGGTGGCCGCCGCGACAGCTACGGCTCGCCTACGGCGGCGTCACCGTCGCGGCGTTCGCGGCGCTGATCGCGCTCACCGAGGGGCTGCTGGTCCCGGCGGTCATCCCCCGGACGGTCACGCTGTCGACCCTGCCCGCGATGCCCATCTTCGCGTGGGGAACCGTTCGGTTCACCGAGCGCGAGGCACCGCTCCCGGCCGTCGTCGGAATGGTGCTGGTCGCGGCCCTCCAGTTGCTGGCCTGGAGTCGGCTGGCGTTCGGCTGATCCGACGGCGTCGACACGGACACACAAAGCGAAGTACCACCGGGTCGAACGCCAGTCATGCTCGGCATCATCGGCGGCAGCGGCATCTACGAGGCGCTCGGCTTCGAGAACAGCTACGAGGACCGGGTCGGGACCCCCTTCGGGTCGCCCAGCGCGCCGCTCGAAATCGGCAAGGTGGCCGGCACCGAGGTCGCCTTTCTCCCCCGACACGGCCGGGACCACCAGTACGACCCCACCAACGTGCCCTACCGGGCGAACGTCTACGCGCTGAAGCAGGCCGGCGTCGACCGGGTCGTCGCGACCAACGCGGTCGGTAGCCTTCGGGAGGGGCTGTCGCCGCGGACGCTCGTCGTCCCCGACCAGCTGTTCGACCGCACCCGGGACCGGGCGCGCTCGTTCTTCGGCGACGGCGTCGTCGTCCACGTCTCGATGGCCGACCCCTACTGCGAGCGTCTCTCCGGGCACCTCCTCAACCGCGCGGACGCCACCGACGCCGAGGTGGTCGACGGCGGCACCCACGTCTGCATCGAGGGCCCGCAGTTCTCGACGAGGGTCGAAAGCGAGTTCTACCGCGACCGCGGCTACGACACCATCGGCATGACGACCGTGCCGGAGGCAGGGCTGGCCCGCGAGGCCGAGATGTGCTACGCCCCGCTGGCCGGCGTCACCGACTACGACGTCTGGCACGACGAGGAGGAGG
>PXSE01000122.1:996-3922 GCA_003022905.1 Halobacteriales archaeon QS_9_68_42 | reverse complement strand
CTCGCCGCCGACCGCCGCCGGGTCCTGTACCCAGAGGTCACCGAAGCACTCGTCCTGCTGGAGGCGGACCTGCCCGCGGTGTGCGAGGAAGAGCAGTCCGAGGAACGTGTTCACCCGGGAGCCGCCGGCCTCCCGGACCTCGGCGAACAGCACCTCGTCGCGCCCCCCGTCGTAGTGGGTCTGAAGTTCGACGTACACGTCGTTGATGATGTCCTCCATGTGCTCGTCGTGGGCGGTCCCGGTGACGTCGTCGGCCGTCGGCTCGTCGTCCATCCGGAAGTCGTCGCCCGAGCGGTAGTCCAGCGTCTGGGTCCCGCGGCCGTACCCCGACGGCGACTCCGAGGTGTCGTAGGTGCGGGACTCCTTCCACCACGTCTCCCGCTCGCGCTCCCGCAGGTCTCGCACCAGTTCGTCCAGCGTCTCCGGCTTGCCGCGGGCGCGCTTGCGCTCGATGCGGCGGTCCATCTCCTGCTCCAGCTGGTCGAAGGGGTCGACCGCCGGCGCCTCCGGGCCGTCCATCGGCGCCTCCCGCGGCTCGTCGGCCCACTCCTCGTCCGGCTCGCCGTCGTCCCACAGCTCGTCGCTCTTCATCCGCAACAGCACCGACGCGTAGAACAGCGCCCGGCCGCCCGTCCGCAGGTCGGCGTCGTCCAGCCTGTCGAGGAACTTGTCGGTGACCGTCACTACGTCGATGTCCCAGGGGTCTATCTCCCCCTCCTCGGCGAGCTGGACCAGCAGTTCGACCGGTTCCACCGCCTCGTCGTCGGCCTCCTCGGAGACATCGACCCCCGATAGGACTGCCTCGCCGTCGCCGTTCGTCTCGGCGCCCGCCTCGCCCGCCGGCTCCTCGCCGTTCTCCCGGCGTCGCTTCTCTGCGTCGTGGCCCGCGATGTTCAGCGGAATCTCGTCGGCCGCGCCGCCGTCGGCTCGCTTCTCGTCGTCCGAGGGTTCGCTTCCCTCACGGCTCGCGTCGCTCGCCGTTCGGGGTTCCGAGGGCTCACTACGTTCGCCCTCGCGGCTCGCGTGTCGTCGCTCCGCTCCTCCCGCTCGCGTCTCCGAGGACTCCCTCCGGTCGTCCTCGCTGTGCTCACGGGTCGCTCCGCTCCCCGTTCGCGTCTCCGAGGGCTCGCTTCGCTCGCCCTCGCTAGTCATCCGCTGGCACCCCCTCGACGGACAGGTCGATACCCGTTACGGCGGAGACGTTGTCGTCCTGCATCATCACGCCGATGGCCCGCTCGGAGCGTTCCAGGAGCGCCGACCGGTGGGAGACGACGACGAACTGCGCCTCGCCGGCCAGCTCCTCGACCATGTCGCCGACCATCTCGGCGTTGGCGGCGTCGAGGAACGCGTCTACCTCGTCGAGGGCGTAGAACGGCGCCGGGTTGTACCGCTGGATGGCGAAGATGAACGCCAGCGCCGTCAGCGACTTCTCGCCGCCGGACATTGCATCGAGCCGCTGGACCGGCTTGTCCTCCGGCTGGGCCTTCATCGTCAGCCCCCCCTCGAAGGGGTCGTCGGGGTCCTCGAGAACGAGCTCCCCGGAGCCGTCCGAGAGCCGCGCGAAGATGTCCTCGAACTGCTCGTTGATGCCCTCGTAGGCCCCCATGAACGTCTCCTTCTTGCGGGCCTCGTAGGCGTCGATGCGCTCGCGAATTCCGTCGGCCTCCTCGACCAGCGTCTCGCGCCTGTCCTCCATCTCCTCGAGCTCCTCCTCGACCCGGTCGTACTCGTCGATGGCGAGCATGTTGACCGGCTCCAAGGCCTCCATCTCGGCCTCCAGCCGGCGTATCTCCGACTCGACGGTGTCGTGGTCCGGTATCTCTTCGGGGTCGTACTCGCCGACCTGCGAGGCCAGTTCCTCTATCTCCCACTCGAGGCGGTTCTCGGCGTCTCGCAACTCCTTGAGGGCGGCCTCGACGTCGGAGACGGCTTCGGCCTGCTCGTCGCGGGCGGCCTCCGCGTCTCCCAGTTCGTTCCGTAGCTCCTCGCGGTCGGCCTTCAGGTCCGCCAGCTCCTCCTCGAGTTCCTCGACGGCCGCCTCCTTCTCTTCGAGTTTCGCCTCCTCGTCGGCGACGGCCTCCTCGAGTTCCGCGACCGCCTCCTCGGCCTCGGCCTTCCGGTTCTGGGCGTCCTCGATGTCGTCGTGCAGTTCCTCGACGGCCTCCTCGGCGTACTGCTTCTCGAGCTCCAGTTCGTTGAGGTCCCCATCGAGGTCGTCCATCCGGTCTTCGAGGTCGGCGATGTCCTCGCGGATGGCCTCCGCCTCGCTCGTCAGCTCCGGGATATCGGAGTCCTGCAGTTCCGTCTCCAGGTCGTCGATGTCGGCCTCCAGGTCGTCAATCTCGGCGCTCTTCTCGTCGATGTCGGCCTCGATGGCCTCCATCTCCTCGGCGACCGCCTCCCGTTCGGCCCCGATGTCGGCGAGTTCGTCCTCGAGGGCTTCGATGCGCTCCTCGGCGTCGGCTCGGTCGTCCTCGATGGACTCGATGTCGGTCTCGATTTCGCGGACCTGTTCGGCGGCGTCGGACTGTCTGTCGCGGGCGTCGTCCAGCCGCTCCTCGACGTCCCGCACCTCCGAGCGGACGGACTGTTTCTCCTCCTCCAGGTCCGCGATGCGTTCCGCGACCCGCTCGAGTTGGCCCTTCCCGCTCCTGGTGAAGGAGTACCGCGACCCGGACTTCGAGCCGCCGGTCATCGCGCCGGACTTCTCGACGAGGTCGCCCTCCAGCGTCACGATGCGGAACTCGCCCATCAGGTCGCGGGCCGTCTCGGTGTCCTCGACGACCAGCGTGTCGCCGACGACGTAGGAGAACACCTCGGCGTACGTCGAATCGAACTCGATGAGGTTGTACGCGAAGTCGACCACACCCGGCAACTCCGGCGCCGAGGGCAGCGACCGCGACTGCATCTCCGTCATCGGCAGGAA
>PXSE01000122.1:0-877 GCA_003022905.1 Halobacteriales archaeon QS_9_68_42 | reverse complement strand
CACCGTCGTCACCGCCCGGCCGTAGGAGCCGTCGCCGCTCTCGTCGGCGCGGGCCTCCAGCTCGGCGTACTCCTGCTGTCTGGCCGATAGCTCGTCCTCGATTTCCTCCAGGTCGGCCTTCAGCTCGCGTTTCTCCTCGCGGAGGTCCTCGACAACCTCGGTGATGTTGTCGCGGTTGGCCTCGGCTTTCCGGAGTTCCCGCTCGAGGTCCTCGAGTTCGGCGTCCAGCTCCGGGAGGCGCTCCTCGGCGGCCTCGATTTCCTCCTGTTTCTCGCGCTCCTGTTTGGAGCGCCGGCGGGACTCGTCGAGCAGGCGGTCCTGTTCGCGCTGGAGCTCGTTGCGCCCGTCGCGGGCCGCCTGGACCGCCTCGCGTTTCTCCTCAAGCTCGTCACGGACGGCCTCGTACTCGGTGTCGACGGCCTCGATTTCGGCCTCGACGGACTCTAGTTCGGCCTCCGTCTCCTTGACGTCGGCCTTCAGCGAGGACTTTTCGACCTTCTTGTTGCGAATCTCGGCCTCCAATTCCTCGATTTGCTCCTGTTTGCGATCGACCTGGACGAACGCCTGACTCCGCTCGTTCTCGGCGTTCTCGATGCGCTCCTCCTGAGTCTCGATTTTGTCCTCCAGCCGGGCGATTTCGCCCTTGACGGCCTCTATTTCCCGCTTTATCTCTATCTGCTCGTCCTCGCCCTTCCGCTCGATTTCGGCGTCGAGGTCCGCCAGGTCCTCCTCGAGACGGGTGACCCGGCCCCGGCGCTCGTCCAGTTCCCGCCGGAGCTCCTCGAGTTCGGCCTCCCGCTCCTCGATGTCCCCCCGGGCGTCGGCGAGTTCCTCGCGCTTGTCCTCGAGTTCGGCGGCCTTCTGGTAGCCCTCGTAC